>JAKUTH010000006.1 GCA_022448085.1 Pseudomonadales bacterium
TATCGTGGATGGATTATTCGAAAAAGTACTTTCAGGGGGTGGCGTAGTCACGGTTGAAGGCGAGTACAAGTCGTTCGACAACGACATGACAGCGACAGCCATGAGTTCATCCGATTGTTTCTGCTTGTTCGATGGCAGTTCGTACTTTTTTACGGCGGCGTACCTGTTCCCGAACGAGGCAGGCGTTGGGAAATTGCAGCCGTACATCCGACGCACATCCAATGAACCCGACTTCGATGGGGCATCGGAGAGCGATCTCACGGAAATCGGGGTCAATTACATAATTAATGCTCATAACCTTCGCGTGAACATGAATTTCACGGACGGCGACGCGAACCTTACGGGGATGGCGGGCGCGGACGTGGATGGCTTCTCGGTCGGTTTTCAGATACAGATTTAAGGGAGGAACCAAATCATGAAATCTATAACTCGTAGTGTGGCGCTGGTTGCCACGTTGTTACTCGGTCCGTTCATTTGGTCGGCCGACACCATCAAAGTTGGTGTGTTGCATTCCTTGTCGGGGACTATGGCCATTAGCGAGACCACCCTCAAAGACACGGTTTTGATGATGATTGATCGGCAGAATGAAGCCGGTGGATTGTTAGGCAAGAAACTTGAAGCCGTCGTGGTCGATCCAGCGTCGGACTGGCCATTATTTGCGGAAAAAGCTCGCGAACTGCTGGAGAAACAACAGGTCGATGTGGTGTTCGGTTGTTGGACCTCGGTCTCTCGGAAATCCGTACTTCCGGTTTTTGAGGAGTTGAACGGACTGCTCTTTTACCCCGTGCAATATGAGGGGGAAGAGTCGTCCAAGAACGTTTTCTACACCGGCGCCGCACCCAACCAGCAAGCGATCCCAGCCGTCGACTACCTCATGAACGATATCGAGGTTAAGCGGTGGGTATTGGCGGGCACCGACTACGTCTACCCGCGAACCACCAATAAGATTCTCGAAGCGTATCTCAAAGCTAATGGGGTCGCTGACGAGGACATTATGATCAACTACACGCCGTTCGGGCACTCCGACTGGCAGACGATTGTCTCGGATATCAAGAAGTTTGGTTCTGCTGGGAAGAAGACGGCCGTGGTTTCGACCGTGAACGGCGACGCGAATGTGCCGTTCTATAAAGAGCTGGGGAATCAGGGAGTCTCGGCAGAGGATATTCCGGTGGTTGCGTTTTCTCTCGGGGAGGAAGAACTCTCGGGTTTTGATACCGGTCCGCTGGTCGGTCATCTAGCCGCGTGGAACTATTTCATGAGCGTTGATGCTGAAATCAACGACGAATTCATCGATGCCTGGTTAGAGTTCATTGATGACGACGATCGCGTGACCAATGATCCGATGGAAGCGCACTACATCGGGTTCAACATGTGGGTCGAGGCGGTCAACAAAGCGGGGACGACGGATGCGACTGCGGTTCAAGACGCCATCATCGGCGTTACCGTACCAAACCTTTCTGGCGGTATGGCAACCATGATGCCGAACCATCACATTACCAAGCCGGTTCTGATCGGTGAGATCCAAGCAGATGGTCAGTTTGACATCGTTTGGGAAACTCCCGGGACGGTAGTCGGTGATGCTTGGACCGACCACTTGGAGGGTTCGCGGGACATCACGGCGGATTGGATGAAGCCGCTCGCTTGCGGCAACTACAACGTGAAGACAGGCACGTGTTCGGGTCAGAATTACGAATAGGTAACTGATCGAACCGCACTAGCACCACGACGGGCGGCGCTGACCGCCCGTCGAGAAGGGTCTACATGAGTCGCCGGTACAAACAATGAAGGTCGCTGCGCGAAGTTCAACTCGGATTGAGTTTGGGCGTTGGGTGCGATCGTGCCTCGTCATTGTGGTCGCGGCCGGGCTCGTTCCGTGTTTCGGCTTGGAAGAGAAGAGTGCTCTAGACGCTAGCTTTCAAGCCACCGTCGATCTCCTAAAGACTCGTTCTTTTGGGGAAAAGGCGGAAGCAGCAAGGGCGATTGCGGCACACACGCACCCGCGCACGCTAGAAGTGTTGACGGCGCTGTTAGATGCGGAACTCTACACAGAGCGTAAAACGGATCGTGTGGTCTTTGCGAATGGGCTCGATGGTGGCGGGTTCAACATTCGCGATGCCGTCACCGGTGAAGGGCTCGGTCAAGTGGGGCGCCGAGGGGCGAAAAAAATTAGTGTCAACAATCGTTTGCGAGGTCTTCTGCGAGGTCTGATCGCGGGTATTCGCCTCGACGATAAGGACCCCGATGATCGGATTGCGGCAGCCGAAGCGATTGCCGACGGAGCTGACTCTTCCATGCGAGAAGTTCTTGATGCGCGGTTGCTTGTCGAATCGGACGCCAAAGTGATTGCAGCGATCGAAACTGCGTTGGTTGTATTTGATTTGGACGCAAACGATGAAACCATACGCTTAAGGGCGATCCGTGCGTCGGCAAGCAATCTAGATGGTCGCGTTCGCGAAAAGCTGACAGGTATTTCTAACGATCCGGTAGCAAGTGAGGCGATTCAAGAGGCCGCACGCGAGACACTAGAAAGTATCGAAGAGACGGTGGCGCGGTACAAGACCATCGAAACGGTATTCTTTGGTCTAAGCCTTGGATCCGTGCTGGTGTTGGCGGCTATCGGTCTTTCCATCACCTTTGGGGTGATGGGCGTCATCAATATGGCTCACGGCGAGCTGATTATGCTCGGCGCTTACACCACGTATGTTGTACAGACGTTGTTTCCTGGGGCGCTGGAATACTCGCTCCTCATTGCCGTCCCCGCGGCTTTTTTTGTATCCGGTCTGGTCGGCATTGGGATTGAACGAGGAATCTTTAGATTCCTTTACGGGCGACCGTTGGAAACACTTCTCGCCTCGTTTGGCGTCAGTTTGGTGTTGCAACAGGCGGTCAAAACTATCTTCACAGCCCTCAACCGGCCCGTTGCCACCCCACAGTGGATGAGCGGGTCTTTTGAACTTTTGGACGGCCTTTCACTCACCTTCAACCGCCTCTACATCTTGATTTTCGCTGGACTCATTTTTGCGGCGTTGGTGCTTGTTCTACAGCGGACGCGACTTGGCCTTGAAGTGCGTGCTGTTACCCAGAACCGGGCCATGGCACGCGCGATGGGTATTCGAAGTGCTCGGGTGGACGCGCTGACATTTGGCCTTGGGGCGGGGATTGCGGGTGTCGCCGGCGTCGCTTTGTCTCAACTGACCAATGTCGGGCCCTATCTGGGGCGGGGCTACATCGTTGATTCGTTCATGGTGGTTGTGTTTGGGGGTGTCGGGAATCTATGGGGGACACTCGTGGCTGGACTTTCGCTGGGTGTGGCCAATAAGTTTCTCGAACCCTATGCAGGCGCGGTCGTCGCAAAAGTTCTCGTGCTCGTTTTCATTATTCTATTCATTCAGTGGAGGCCACGCGGTTTGTTTCCGCAGAAGGGACGCGCGGCAGAAAGCTGATGCTATTAGGTCGTTTAATCAAACAAGATTGGGGACGGTCGATCCTGTTGGGGACTCTTGGTGTGATGTGTGTGGTCGTACCCGTCGCCAACCTTTTGGTTCCCGAAGACTCTGCGTTTCATGTCTCCACATACACGGTTACGTTGCTTGGTAAATACCTGTGTTATGCGCTCCTAGCAATGGCCCTCGACCTTGTGTGGGGGTATTGCGGCATCCTCAGTCTTGGACACGGGGCTTTTTTTGCGCTGGGTGGATACGCAATGGGCATGTATCTCATGCGCCAAATCGGTACGCGCGGTGTCTACGGGCATCCAGAACTGCCCGATTTCATGGTATTCCTCAATTGGGAGGAACTGCCTTGGTATTGGTTCGGCTTCGATGCGTTCTGGTTTGCCATGCTGATGGTTGTTCTAGTTCCCGGATTGCTTGCGCTGGTGTTCGGTTGGCTCGCGTTCCGTTCAAGGGTCACAGGCGTGTATCTCTCGATCATGACGCAAGCCCTAACGTACGCGCTGTTGCTGGCGTTCTATCGAAACGAGATGGGGTTTGGCGGCAACAATGGCCTCACCGACTTCAAAGACATCCTGGGCGCGTCGCTGCAGTCGGACGTCACACGCGTTGTACTTTTTGTCGTTTCAGCTATTGCGCTGGCGTTGACCTATTTATTCTGCCGCTTTGTCGTGACGTCGAAACTTGGGCGCGTCGTCACCGCCGTGCGCGATGCCGATGACCGAACCCGTTTCATCGGTTACCGGGTAGAGAACTATAAAGTCTGGATTTTTACCGTGTCCGCCGTATTGGCTGGCATTGCGGGTGCGCTATACGTCCCGCAAGTGGGAATTATTAATCCGAGCGAATTTGAGCCACTGAAGTCGATCGAACTGGTGGTGTGGGTGGCCCTTGGGGGTCGTGGAACGTTGTACGGTGCCGCGCTCGGTGCCGTGATCGTGAATTATGCCAAAACGTGGATGACCGGCGCGTTCCCGGAAGTTTGGCCGTTCGCTCTCGGCGGTTTATTCATCCTCGTGACCCTGTCGTTACCAAAGGGCGTCGTCGGTTTGGTGCGCAGTCTGCCGTATTGGCTGGCATTGCGGGTGCGCTATATGTACCACAAGTGGGGATCATTAATCCGAGCGAAATTCAGCCACTGAATATGTCGGGTAAGGAGACGTAAGGTGTTTAGGCGATCGGTCGATAAAGATAAGCCAGCGCGCGGTTTTCAACCGCTCGACGATCAGAGCTCTCGCTTCTTGGCTCGGAAACCGAGCCGTGATGAATTGGTCAACACGGATTCCGGATACATTCTTTATCTGGAGGACATTACCGTGAGTTTCGACGGGTTCAAGGCCCTAAACGAGCTCACGCTCTACATAGAAACGGGGGAGCTCCGTTGCATCATTGGGCCGAATGGTGCGGGCAAAACGACCATGATGGATGTCATCACGGGGAAAACGCGACCCGATTTTGGCACCGCGTTCTACGGGCAGCGTCTCGACCTGTTACGACTTACAGAACCTGAGATTGCTTCGCTCGGGATCGGTCGAAAGTTTCAAAAACCGACCGTTTTTGAGAACCATACAGTTCATGACAATCTTGAGTTAGCGATGGAGGCGGACAAACGGGTCTGGGCGACCCTCGCACGAAGATTGAGTGGCGAGGAACGCGATCGGATTGCCGAAGTGCTCGACATTATTGGTCTAAAAGAGGAAGTGTCGGCGTTGGCGGGATCGTTATCGCATGGTCAGAAACAGTGGCTCGAAATTGGCATGTTGTTAATGCAGAACCCGCTGGTATTGCTTGTGGACGAGCCCGTTGCAGGCATGACTAAGCAAGAATCGGAGTCCACGGCGGAACTGCTGACGACGCTTGCGGGCGACCATTCGGTCGTCGTGGTCGAACACGATATGGAGTTTGTACGCTCCATTGCACGAAGAGTTACCGTGCTGCACGAAGGGCGAGTGCTTGCTGAGGGTCCCTTTGAAGAGATACAGCATGACGCAAAAGTGATCGAGGTATACCTGGGTGAGTGATGCTTAAGGTCGAAGGACTCAATCAATCGTATGGACAGAGTCATACGCTTTGGGATGTCAATCTCGAGGTGGACGACGGAGCTTGCGTGAGTCTAATTGGGCGAAACGGTGTCGGTAAAAGTACATTGCTTGAGTGCGTCATGGGATTGTTAAAAGTGGATTCTGGATCTATCGCATTTAATGGTTCAAACCTGTTGGTTGAAGCGGCCGAACGCCGTGCCGCTCTGCACATTGGGTATGTTCCACAAGGACGCATGATTTTTCCGTTGCTCACAGTTGCCGAAAACTTGGAGATCGGTCTTGGTAATCAGCCTCGGTCGAATCGCAACATTCCGGACCATGTGTTTGATCTTTTCCCGGTCCTAAAATCGATGTTGCGGCGTCGGGGCGGCGACCTGTCTGGCGGACAGCAACAGCAGCTAGCCATCGCACGCGCTCTGGTTATCAACCCGGATTTTCTGATTCTCGACGAGCCTACTGAGGGCATCCAGCCGAATATCGTGCAGGAGATCGGCGATGTCATTATGCAGTTGAATCGCGAGCTCGCAATGACGGTGTTGGTCGTCGAACAAAAGCTACCTTTTGTCCGTCGTGTGTGTGGTCAGTTCTTTATTATGACGAAGGGAGCCGTCGTCGCGTCGGGTAGTATGGAAGCGCTCACCGATGAGCTTGTCCAAGAGCACCTGTCGGTATGAGGTATGCGGCTAAAAAGGCTGAAGTGACGGCAGAAGGTTGGTCGGCGAAGTTGTCGCTCAGTTTTGAACGCGCGTTAGCAAGAACCAATTTACGGGTGAGCGAGCGGGTTGGCCCGCTGTCTGTGCAACGGCCGTTCTACCCCGAAGAAGACGTTTGTCATGCATACGTGCTTCACCCTCCCGGAGGCGTGGTCGGAGGAGATCAACTTGAACTTAATGTTCACGTCCGGCAAAACGGCTCAGCGCTAATCACGACACCAGCGGCGAATAAGATATATCGGAGCAACGGTCCCGAAAGTCAGATCAAACAACAACTTTCTGTTGAAAGTGGGGGAACTTTGGAGTGGCTCCCTCAGGAAACCATTCTATTTGGAGGAAGTTCTCTTTCGACCTGTACCAGGGTCAATCTCAACCCGTCCGCGCGCTTTAGCGGATGGGATATGATCGTTTTGGGCCGTCCTTTCAGCGGTGATAGGTACGAACGGGGCGCGTTTGATCAGAAGATGACTATTGCTGTCGCTGACAAGCCTATCCTGAACGAACGGCACCGTTGGCGATGCGAGGAACCTATGCTGGGGGCGGCATGGGGGTGTAGAGGCAATTGTGCCCTTGCTTCGGTCTATGCCTACCCGGCGGACGCAGATCTGCTCAAACGGGTACAGCGACTTATCGCCCCTCCGCCCGTGGATGCAGGGGCAACGCTTCTAGGTCAGCTTCTGGTCGTCCGGGTCCTCGGAAGCGCCCCGCAAATAGTCCGTGCACTTGCGGAAAAACTATGGACGGGGATGCGTCCGCTCCAGATGGGTCGAGCGGCTAGTCGCCCCCGTATCTGGTCAACCTGACATGATGTTTCAAATACCGCGACAAGGGGAAAGTTGATGGATCTGAGTCCACGCGAGAAAGACAAGCTGCTGATCTTCGTCGCAGCGCAAGTAGCGGAGCAACGTCGGGCGAGGGGTGTAAAGCTGAACTATCCAGAATGTGTTGCATTAATTTCATCCGCGATTATGGAGGGTGCGCGGGACGGAAGAACGGTGGCCGAACTCATGACTTCCGGGGCTCAGATTATCGTGAGAGACGACGTGATGGATGGAATAGCGGAAATGTTGCCCGATGTACAGGTCGAAGCGACGTTCCCCGATGGGACCAAACTCGTCACTGTCCATAATCCAATTCAATAGGAAATGCCAATGATCCCTGGAGAATACTTGATCGATGACGATGACCTGACACTTAACGAGGGAAGACGATCGTTTCGTACGATGGTTTCAAATACCGGCGATCGACCCATTCAAGTCGGCTCCCACTTTCACTTTTATGAAACGAACCCAGCGTTAGCGTTTGATAGGGATGCCGCACGGGGCTTTCGCCTGGATATTCCGGCGGGGACAGCGGTACGTTTCGAGCCTGGCCAGGAGCGGGAGGTTCAACTGGTTGAATATTCAGGATCACGTCAGATATTTGGCTTCAATGCCAAAGTGATGGGTCACCTGGAGGATACAGAATGAGCACACTCAACCGTCGAGCATATGCCGAGATGTATGGACCAACCACGGGTGATCGAGTACGGCTTGCAGACACGGACCTAATTATCGAGGTCGAGAAAGACTGGGCGGTGTATGGCGACGAGGTGAAATTTGGTGGAGGCAAGGTGATTCGCGACGGCATGGGCCAGAGCCAGAGATCATCGGACGAGACGGTCGATACGGTTATTACGAATGCACTCATTGTCGATTATTGGGGGATCGTCAAAGCTGATGTGGGCATAAAAGACGGGCGTATTGCTGCAATTGGTAAGGCGGGAAATCCCGACACCCAACCTGAGGTGGACATCGTCATCGGCCCCGGAACGGAGGTGATTGCGGGGGAAGGCAAGATACTTACTGCGGGTGGTATCGATGCACACATCCACTTCATCTGTCCTCAACAGATAGAAGAAGCACTGATGTCGGGAATTACAACAATGCTTGGAGGCGGGACAGGCCCGGCGACCGGTACAAATGCCACCACGTGCACTCCAGGTCCGTGGCACATCGGGAAAATGCTGCAGGCGGCCGATGGATTACCGATGAATATCGGCTACATGGGCAAGGGAAACGCGAGCCTCCCAATTGCATTGGAGGAGCAGGTCCGGGCCGGAGCCATGGGGCTAAAACTTCACGAGGATTGGGGCACAACGCCCGCCGCCATCGACAATTGCCTTAATGTTGCCGAAGCGGCAGATGTCCAAGTGGCCATACATACAGACACCCTCAACGAATCGGGATTCGTGGAAGATACGCTCGCAGCATTCAAGGGACGATCGATCCATACTTTTCATACCGAAGGCGCTGGGGGAGGTCATGCGCCGGACATCATCAAGGCGTGCGGTTTACCTAATGTCTTACCCTCATCAACGAATCCGACGCGTCCCTATACGGTCAACACGGTTGATGAACACCTCGACATGCTCATGGTCTGTCATCATCTTGATCCGAGTATTCCCGAAGACGTTGCTTTTGCGGAATCGCGTATACGACGCGAAACGATTGCCGCCGAAGATATTCTGCATGATCTAGGAGCGTTCTCGATGATCGCCTCTGATTCGCAGGCGATGGGCAGAGTGGGAGAGGTTATTTGTCGCACCTGGCAGACTGCTCACAAAATGAAAGTGCAGAGAGGTTATCTTGCCGAGGACAATCCTCGACATGACAACTTTCGGGTCAAACGCTACATCGCGAAGTACACCATCAATCCTGCCATCGCCAATGGGATGGCGGAACATATTGGTTCTGTCGAAGCAGGAAAACTTGCAGATCTGGTGCTTTGGGAACCTCGATTTTTTGGTGCTAAACCGGCATTAATCATAAAAGGCGGCATGATTGTCGCGGCCCCTATGGGCGATCCAAACGCGTCGATACCAACCCCACAACCCGTCCATTATCGCCCCATGTTTGGGGCCTTTGGGGGAGCACTGGCTGCGACGTCGGTCTCTTTTGTTTCGCGTGCAGGAAGCGAAGCCGGGATAGCCGAACGTCTTGGGCTAGCCAAAGAGGTCGTGCCGGTTAAGGGAACTCGGGTGATCGGCAAAGCGGACATGGTGTTGAACGACTGGACCCCAGAAATCGAAGTCGATCCCGAGACGTACGAGGTCCGTGCCGACGGTGAACTGCTGACATGTGAACCGGCGACCGAACTACCCCTGGCGCAAAGATTCTTTCTCTTTTGAAGGGAGACACGGGGACTTTGGAGACATACACAATTTGTGACCGAACAGATCGAACCGCAAGTTCGGATTCGGATGGGACCGTCATACTCTCGTTTCAGCGCCGACAGAAGACTCGGCAGCGGACGCAAACTCGGTCAGGCCAGAATATAACGATCAACCTACCGAGAGGAACGTTGATGCGTGGAGGCGACAGTCTGGTTTCTGATGAGGGGAGTATTGTTCACATTATCGCGGCGTGTGAGCGGGTGTCGACGGTCGCCAGTGATGACACTGAAGTATTGGTCAAGGCCGCGTATCACCTAGGTAATCGCCACGTTTCGGTACAGATTGGTTTGGGTTGGCTGCGCTATCTCCAGGATCATGTCCTGGACAGCATGTTGCAAGAGCTCGGATTAGAGCCTAAAGAGCACTGGGCGCCTTTTGAACCAGAATCGGGGGCGTACAGCGCCCACTCACACTCCCATGCCTCCGCATAACCACGCAAAGCTCTGGCAGCTCATTAGCCCGATGCTTCCTATTGGGGCCTATCAATATTCCCAAGGTCTCGAGCATGCCGTGCAGTGCGGCTGGATTGGCGATCGGACCGATGCCATGAAATGGATATCCGAGCTACTTCACCACACCATCGCCCATATCGATTTACCTATCATCCATCGAGCCCATCGGGCTTGGAGTTCTAAGGACACGGCCGACCTTCGATATTGGGATGATGTTTGTCGGTCCCACCGCGAAACGCGGGAGCTGCGTGACGAGGAAGACGCAATGGGTATAGCACTCATGCGATTGGCCGCGGAGCTGGATCAACCAATCCCTAAGTGGCGGCCTGGGTATGTGGTCGCGTTTTCAGTGTTCGCTGTTAACGCTGGAATTACTGGTTTAGATGCATTGAGTGGATACGCCTGGGCATGGTGTGAGAATCAAGTGTTAGGCGCTACAAAATTGATTCCTCTTGGGCACACGGAGGGTCAACTGGTACTCCGGGATCTGATCGAACATATACCAATGGCCGTTGACGAAGCGCTCGAGTGTTCGGATGAAGACATTGGCAATAGCGCACCTGGACTGGCTCTTGCCAGCATGTGGCATGAAACACAGTACTCAAGGATCTTTCGATCGTGAAGGCTTCAGGATGAAACCAGCGTTGAGAGTTGGAATTGGCGGTCCTGTGGGCGCGGGTAAAACGACGCTAGTGGAAGCGTTGTGTAAACGGATGCGCGGAGACTACGAAATAGCTGTGGTTACCAACGATATCTACACGCACGAAGATGCTGAGATGTTGGTCCGCTCTCAAGCACTGTCGGAAGACAGGATCGTTGGGGTGGAGACTGGCGGTTGTCCTCACACGGCCATTCGAGAAGATGCTTCGATGAACATGGTCGCTATCGAAGATCTTACGACGAGATTTCCCGAGCTCGACGTTGTGATTTTAGAAAGCGGTGGTGACAATCTGAGCGCGACGTTCAGCCCAGAGCTAGTTGATATTACGATTTATGTCATCGACGTTGCGGCGGGCGAAAAGATACCCAGAAAGGGTGGGCCGGCGATTACGCGTTCAGACTTACTCATCATTAATAAGACGGACTTAGCGCCACACGTAGGCGCATCGCTTGATGTGATGGAACGCGACGCGCGAAAAATGCGTGGCGAGGCACCTTTTGTTTTCACCAATCTTTTGACGGGTCAGGGCCTAGAGGAAGTCGTCGGTTTCGTCGTCGATGAAGGAGTGCTTACAGATAATGCAGTGTGAACCTTTGGGTGTCCCCCACATAAGCCGCCGCGACAATAACAACCTGGGCAACTCGAGGGGACCGTTGATGCCGATGGCTAATGTGTTCAAGATGTTTGGCAGAGAAATTTTGGCGAGGAGAGATTGTTTTGGGGTCTTGGCCCTGAGCACCACATAGGAGAATTGGAGCGATGAAATTTATTTCCGCGATAATCAAGCCGTTCAAACTCGATGAAGTGCGCGAGGCACTATCGGAGATTGGCGTGACAGGAATGACGGTCACTGAAGTTAAGGGCTTCGGTCGTCAGAAGGGACACACAGAACTGTATCGCGGGGCGGAATATGTCGTGGATTTCCTGCCCAAAATGAAAATAGAAGTTGCCGTTGACGATGGTCTGATGGACCAATGCATGGAAGCGATCAGTCGAACCGCAAATACTGGAAAAGTTGGGGATGGGAAAATGTTTGTGTTCGGTCTTGAAGAAGTTGTTCGTATTCGGACGGGTGAAACAGGGGTCGATGCAGTTTGAACAAGTCCCATTTGTAACTGGACGACGGGCGTTATCGGAGCAAGAATTGGAGGTCGGGGATGAAATTTAGCTCGAGCGATTGGGTTCAGCAGGCTAAACGTATTTCGGTGGTTGCGTTGGTACTTGGCGTTAACTGGGCGAGCGCAGACGATCTGAATGCCGGTGATACCGCATGGATTTTGACGTCAACGGCGTTAGTACTCTTCATGACCATTCCCGGGCTGTCGCTTTTTTATGCCGGTTTGGTGCGTTCGCGCAACGTCCTTAGTGTGTTGATGCAATGTTTCTCGATTACCTGTGTGGTGACGATCCTTTGGCTCTTGATTGGCTACAGCCTTGCGTTTGATGTTGGCAATTCTCTAATTGGAGGACTTTCGAAAGCCCTCTTCGCTGGCGTCGGCGAGGAAGCATTATGGGGAACGATTCCGGAGTCGAGCTTCGCGATCTTCCAACTGACCTTCGCGATTATTACGCCGGCACTCATTGTGGGTGGTTTTGCAGAACGGATGCGCTTTGTTTCGGTCCTGCTGTTTACAGCGCTTTGGTCAATTATTGTGTATGCACCGATCACGCATTGGGTTTGGGCCGAAAGCGGCTGGTTATTCGAACGGGGATTTCTCGACTTTGCCGGTGGCAGTGTCGTACACATTACGGCGGGTACAGCGGCTGTCGTGACGGCGTTGGTGCTGAAAGCGCGTCAAGGATTTCCCACCCAGCCGATGCCACCGCACAACATGACACTGACGATGGCGGGGGCGGGTATGCTCTGGGTTGGTTGGTTCGGTTTTAATGGCGGGAGCGCATTGACCGCCGGTGGTAATGCAGCCATGGCTATCGCTGCGACTCATATCTCAGCAGCAGCCGGTGCGTTCACGTGGATGTCCGTCGAATGGATTAAGTACGGAAAACCAAGCGCCCTCGGCGCAGTGACCGGTATGGTAGCCGGCCTCGGAACCATTACACCCGCGTCTGGCTTTGTTGGACCTGCTGGTGCGTTGGTGATCGGTGTTGCCGCTGGCCTGGTCTGTTTTTATGCAACCAACATCATGAAACAGAAGTTGAAAATCGACGACACTCTCGACGTTTTTCCGGTGCACGCAGTTGGAGGATTTCTTGGAATCATGATGACGGCAGTTTTTGCTAGTAAAACGCTTGGTATTTTTGCCGGTCAAGAGACTATTTCCATAGGTAGTCAGTTGTTGACGCAGTTTATCGGGGCAGTTGCCGTCATGGTCTATACGGCCGTGGTTACCTGGGCGATTCTTCTTCTGGTCGGGCGGCTCGTTGGAACTAATCGGGTCACAGGTGACAACGAGGTTCTTGGGTTGGATCTTTCCGAACACAATGAACGTGGGTACGTTCTGTAGACGGCCGAAACTCGCCCGCAGGTGAGGTAGCCATCAAATTGGGTCACTGTCTTCTGAGTAATTGACATTCCACTTGAGGATGTTCGGAAAGGTGAGGGAAGTCACATGAGCGACAAGATCGACGACCCGGTGGCGCGTATTGCAAGCCTGGAAGACCTCGAAGCCATTCGGCATACGTGGCGAGACTATTGCCTTCGACTGGATTCCGCGGATTGGATCGCGCTCGCTGGGGGCATGCGGCCACCACCGTCGGTCACGAAGGCACGTGCTCCACATCCTTTTCAAACAGGCATTAGATGAGAAGTCTTTCCGGGAAGGCCGCCGGATTACTTTGAATGAGGTGAGCGAAGAGACCGGAATATCTCGGCCAACGTTGACCAGGATTTCAAACGTGCTGGGTTACAACACGAACACGGATACGATCAGTGCTTTGGGTGATTACTTTGAGATTGAGCCGGGGGAGTTGCTCAAAAGAGTGTGAAGTTCGTGCGCAAGTTGGGCACGGTTTGGGCACAACATTCTCCGGGGACGCTATCGCGATTTTGCTACGCAAATTCGCTCTCGCTCTGAAGGGTTTGTAGGCTCAACATTTTCGGCGCGTAGCGCCGAAAATGTTGTTGGTAGCTACGGGTGGACTTGAACCACCGACCCCAGCATTATGAATGCTGTGCTCTAACCGACTGAGCTACGTAGCCCCAGGGCCCCACGGCGGGCAGGAATTCTGGCGAGATGCCCTGTTGAAGTCAATCCATGGGAGATAGGGGTACGGAATTTCGTGCGAAGCAAGATGAACCACGATTGCTTCAAAAGATGTTGTTAGAGCACAATATGTCGGTACGAATTGATTACGTTTATTGAGGTGACGAAATGGCTGAGCCGCTGGGTCCTATTGTCGACGCTGGACGCGCGATTGAAGTTAACAGAGTACTTCGCAGCACATATTTGTTGCTGGCGATGGCGATCGGATTTGCCGCGCTTACGGCGTTTATTGGTATCGCGATGGGTCTACCTTTCATGGGATTTTGGCCGTACTTGATCGGTTTTTTTGGGCTCTCCTGGGCCGTCAATAAAACCGCGAATACTAGCTGGGGCATTGTACTGACGTTTGTTTTTACCGGTTTTATCGGTTTTGCCATTGCGCCTATTCTGAACGTGTACTTGCAAGTGAATCCGGGAGTTGTGTTGCAGTCCCTGGCGATGACGGCGGCGGCATTCGTGGGGTTATCTATTTATACGATATTTACGCGGACAAATTTTAGCTGGCTCGGGCAGTTTCTCGCGGTCGCGTTTTTTATCGTCCTTGGCATTATCGTGGCGTCGATCTTCTTTGATCTGTCAGCATTTTCCTTACTTATTTCGGGACTAATGGTTTTTGTTGCGTGTGCCCTGATTCTCTTCCAGACGAGCCGGATCGTATTGGGTGGCGAGACAAACTACATTATCGCCGCGAACAATCTGTTCGTTTCGATCTATATTTTGTTCATGAATTTGCTGTCCATTTTCGGAATCATGGGTGATGACTAAGCCTGGTCGTTAGCTGGATCGAAACAACGGGAGCTGTGGCTCCCGTTGTTATAAGTGTGTTAGACGCCGGTAGGCTTTCTGAAGCGCGGTAGGGAGTTCCTCTGTTTCTTCGATCACCATGTAGTGTTCCTCCGGGCACATGCGTCGTAAGTAGTCATGTCCGGACCGATCAACCGTGATGCAGAACGTTTTAATCCCGCGTTGTTCGGCCTCAAGAAGTGCCTTGGCGGTGTCCTGGACACCGTACTCGTGGTTCCCGCGATCGGGGCCATAGTCACAATCTTGGGGGAATCCGTCGCTGATGATCATCAAGACTTTCAGAGCTGCACCGCTCGCTTCGAGTTTTGCCGCGGCGTGCCGTATAGCGGGCCCCATGCGTGTGGAGCGTTTTGGTTTCATGGCGGCAATAGCGTCAAGTGCTCGTGCGTCGAGCGCCCGTCTGAATTCTTTCGCTATATAGAATTCAACGCAGTCGTGGCCATAACCCGAAAAACCATACACTCCATACTGGTCACCGAGTCCCTCCATGGCACCGGCCATCAACACCACAGCTTCCCTCTGGATATCGATGATTCTGCGTTTTGCGTCTTCTGCCTTACGCCGACTCTCCAAATCGAAGTTGAATTCGTCATCATCGTCTGGGTAGGGATCGCGGAGATTAAGCCCGGCCCGCGCATCCGAATTATCCATCGTTGGCGTGTCGGCAGGAGACTGATCGATCGGATCGTCGGTGGATGCTGATAAGTCGACCAAAAACGCCGCGCCCACATCGCGTTTCTGGCGTTCGCGCCGACTGTAGACCCGCTCATCAGGTGAACCGCCGACACGGAGATCGGCTCGAATATCAACGACAGCGCTCAAGTAGAGTTCGTCACCGTCGGTGACTTTGTTGACGCGTTGGTATCCGGACGGACGGATTTGTTCAAAATGCTTACGGACGCCTTGGACGAGAGGTCGGAGCGTATGCAGCAGCGCCACTCCATCACCGGTTTGATCTTCCTGAAGTTGTTCTTCGTAGACGCGGCACCAGCCGCGAAGATATTGCGAGTTTAAGTAATCCCACTCGTCGTATAGGTAACTACGGACATTGTCGTGTTCGTTGCCAAGCGCATGGCGAATGGCTGAACGTTCCATATCGATTCGACGCTGCGCCTGGTCGCGTTCTTTAACCATGTCAGCGTTGGTTTCTCGGATGGTCCCGTCGCCCTCCGTCTCGCCCATGACGACTTCCTTCTCGGCTGCGTTGTCGGCAAGCTCAAACGCTGCTAACTGTGCATTCATCGACTCGAGGTCGTCTTGCCAATCTTCAAGTCGCACCTGTCGCTGCAGCCATTCCATCGGCGGACCTTCGGTCGTTTCGATCAACTCGTCGACATCATCCGTGGCGATTTCGATGAGGTGAGCTAACGCCTGATAACAGTCGATGGTTGCCTGAACGCTGGTGTATACCGTTGCTTTAGGGTCTTGAATGGGGTTAACGAAGATGGCGAGGTTTGTCTGGGCGTTCGGGACGCTATTCAAGAACCCCTGCAACTTTTTCAAGGCCCCTTTAACACCGACTTCGTGGGATTCGTTGTTGTAGTCGTTGTCGAATTTTTTCTGTAACCGTTTTCGGTACGGAATCGCGCCGGGGTAATGGCGCAGCACGGCGGTTTCGATGCGTGCGGTTTCGATAATGCTGAATAGCTGGCGTGCAAGGACCGAATATTCGAAATGCCGAAACAGAAGCTCCAGGTCTGATTCTCGATGTTGCTCCGGAAGCTCGTGTTCCCGTAGATCGTTGCATTCGCGTCGAGCTTGATGGATGTCGAAGCGGTAGGTGCCAAATTCGCGGAAACCAAGCTGCTGCAGTATCAGCCAACGATAGGTTGCGGCGTTACTTGCCGGGATTGAAAAATAGTCGATACTGCCGGGTAGATAGACGCTATACGCATCGTGGCTTGCCTCCGAAGCGTGCGTGTTCGCATTGCTGCGCTCAGATAGATCGCGGATATGAAAGTAGCGTCCGGCAATGCCTTCGGCAAAGAGCGACAGAGGACGCTCCACCTCAGCGAGTGTGGTCACGGCCAGATGACGTCGACGATGTCTGCGACAGCTTGTTGCACAGCGGCATCGTCGGACACTGCCTGCACAACGGCGATTTCCGACGCGCGTCTTGGTTCGATGCCTCGCTTGATGAGTTCCCCTGCGTAAATCAACAGTCGAGTGCTAACGCCTTCCTCGAAGCCATGTTCGCGAAGATTACGCACTTTGACGCCGATGGTGGCCAAACGTCCGGCAATTTCCGGATCGATGCCACTCTCATGCGCGATGATTTCTGCTTCTCGGTCTTCCGGCGGGTAGTCAAACGTCAGGCTGACGAATCGTTGACGCGTGCTTGGTTTGAGGTCTTTTAGGATGCTTTGATAACCAGGGTTGTAAGAAATGATTAAGAGAAAATCTGCGTGCGCGGAAACGATTTCTGAGGTCTTATCGATGGGAAGTACACGTCGATGATCTGTTAATGAGTGAATCAAAACCGTCGTATCCTTTCGCGCTTCAACGATCTCGTCGAGGTAACAGAGCGCACCGGTTCGTACTGCTAGTGTAAGAGGCCCGTCTTGCCAGATGGTTTCATCTCCCTTTAGAAGATAGCGACCCACCAGGTCCGTGGCGGTGAGGTCTTCGTGACAAGACACCGTGACCAGCGGTTCGGTTAACGCGTGACGATCTGATTCGGTCTGGCAATAGAGTCGCCAAGTCATGTGTTCGACGAAACGGGTTTTACCGCACCCGGTGGGCCCTTTGAGCAATACCGGAAGACGACTCTGGTACGCAGCTTCGAACGCCTCGATCTCGTCGCCTAGTGGCAGATAATAAGGTTCCTCTTGCAACGACACGGACTACTCAGGGACGAAAGCGTCGCGCCCACTCCTGTAATTGAAAAAAGATTGTGCCGGATTTCGATTCACCAGATTGCGCTTGAACATGGGGTGGTGAAGGCTCCGTACTTCGTGTTCGATTTCTGTGAGGAATTCCCCGCTGTTCGGGTCGACGATCCGTTGGAATCGGTACTGGTGCTGATCGGATTCTTCGGTAATCAACCCGTTCTCAGCCAAGTAGGTATGGGGTTTCGAGAAATTCGACACATAAATAGCGATGTGATGCCCATCGTATTCGGCGATTTCCTCGTCGGTCTCGTCAAAGACAAACTGCTGATCCGTACCCATCGAAACGACCGCGCGTGCACCTTCGTTGTCTTCGATTCGTTCGGCGGGTGTCTCCAGGACTTCGCGATAAAAGCGAGCGATCCCGGCGGTGGTTCCGGGTGGAACGTCCATTACGGCCAAGGGAATGCCGAGGCTCATATCGCCGTGTTGGCCGGGTCCATAGACGTGAATTTGGTTTCCCCATGGACAGGTGACTGCAATGTGATCTTTTTTCTCCTCCCAAGTGAACTCCGAGCCTTGCATTGGCTTGTCGATGAATTTAAAGCGGCGTTTCAAATCCTCCAGATCCGGGACGACCACAACGATGTGTCCGCGAAATTTTTGGGCATTGTTTTTTGGTAGATGGAATTGCTGTCCGCCCGCGTTGATCCACATATTAAAGGTGCCAAAATCGATATAGGGGTCACGCGTAAAGCCAAGGCCGGAAACGTAAAAAAGAGCCGCTAACTGTTGATCAGGAACGGTCAGATTGACATGCTCCATGTTGAGGATATTGCCGACATTCTCTTCTGCGCGGTTGAATTCAGCGGCCTCGCTCACGTTTGACCCCCTTCCCGCCGTGCCAGATGCGACGAGCGTTCCTCGTAATAATCGTTGATGGGTCCGAATTCGGACGCGCCCTTGAACGCCGTTTGAGTAGCGTTGACGATATCGTCGGTCGCCATGGTTGGATCCCAGGGACCCCCCTGTGGCTGGGCCACATGCCAGGGGGTATCGCAAAAAATTTCGATGCCGTTGTCTTCTGGATCATTGAAATATACCGACCAGGCATTACCGTGCGTGATCGGCATAATATTGGTGACGCGGTCGTCCTTAGTAAGCACCTGGTGCATCGTCTTCACAGTATCGAGATCGTCGACTCGAAAGGCGAAATGAGCGACGTTGTTGCTGCGACCGCTCTGTTCTCGTGTTGCGGAAAAGCCCAACTGATGATGGTCGGTCTCGACCTGGCTTAAAAAGACAAATTCGTTCCCGCCAACATCGCCTCGATCTGTAACCTCAAAACCAAGAACGTTAGTGTAGAAATCGACCATCGCTTCCATATCGGTGACGTGAACGAAAGCGTGTGACCATCTAAGTTGCATGACGTGGTGTCTTATCGCAGCGAGCGTTGCATCAGAGTACTCCAAAACGCCATAGTTGAGCACATGGAAGAAATCGATACCGACAGACTTCTTGACGCGATCACGGCCGTGGTACCGCCGGTCCTTGCCGCGTTGGAAACGCTGGCGTATGTGAGCCGTCACTTGCACCCGCCCAATGTTGCGTCGCTCGCCGACGCAGCGAGCCAAGCGGTGGTGCCGGTTCGTGAAGGTATGGACGTGTTCAAAAGTGTGGCTCTGCCGGATCATCTGGCCCAGTTTGCGGTTCACCTCGAAAAAGTGGTCGACGAGGTCTGTCTTGCTTGCGACGGTCTGGCGCAGAGTGTGGAGGATCCGAATGGTCTCATGGGCGCATATCGGGCTTTGCGTCACCAGACCCGTGCCGTCGAAGCGTTGTACCCCATCGCGTTGATGCTTCCCCCCGTCGGTCGTTTTTTTATTGAAGAAGGTCTGCGAGAAAATAAGGCGTTAGCGGCAAAATTAGCAGATGTGGATCCGGCCCGAGACAACGTCGGCATCATTCATGCAGGAAACGAAAAAGGCACCCGCGGTGGGTTTTCGATGTATGTCCCCGAGTACTACCAGGAGTCGGACGCATGTCCATTGATCGTGGCGTTGCATGGAGGATCCGGACACGGACGGGACTTCCTATGGACTTGGGTTCGGGAAGCGAGAAGTCGCGGCGCTATCCTGATCAGCCCGACCGCGATGGATGACACGTGGTCATTGATGGGTCCGGACATCGATAGCGCGAATATTGATCGCATGGTGCAACACGTCGGTGAGCGTTGGAACATGGATCCATCGAAGCGATTACTGACGGGGATGAGCGATGGCGGCACGTTTACCTACGTCTCCGGGTTACGGGATGAATCTCCGTTTACCCACCTCGCGCCGAGTTCGGCGAGTTTCCATCCCATGCTGCTTGAGGGCTATACGAGTGCCCGCATGAGCAACCTACCGATATATATCATACATGGCGTACTCGATTGGATGTTCCCAGTCGACGTCGCTCGTGCCGCTGACGCGGCCTTGCGTGCGGCCGGTGCCAGGGTGATTTATCGAGAAATCGACGACCTTTCCCATACCTACCCCCGAGACGAAAATCCTCGCATCATGGATTGGTTGCTAGCGGCCGACTCCCCCGAAAACTGACTTAGTTGTTTTGAGGAGACAGGTTTTTAGGCTTCGGCTTCCGCGGTCACCGGATCGATCATCTTGCGTACCGGAGTGACCACCGACGCGGGAAAGCCGCTGCGCTCAGAGTGTTCCTGGATCAGCGTTGGGTCGTCTGCAATATAAATACAGAATGTTTTATCCCCGGCGACGTAAGAGTGTTCCCATTGGATGTTCTTATGTTCGCTTTTCATCGCCGCGAGGACCTCGTTTGATTTCGAGGCTGCGTCCCGAAGTGCATCTCGCTCCGCTGAGCCAATTTCGGGAATATCCCTTTCGATCACGTACCTAGGCATTAGTCCTTCCTCTTTGTCTGAATGAATTAAGCGCCGGCACTGACTGAAAAATTCAGTGCGGCGGCGGTTTTATACGCTGGTCGTTCGTGCAGTGTAGCTCGGTATTCGTTTAAGTTGTCAGCGAGTTCAAAATCGTAAGCATGGGCCCAATCCAAGCAAGACGTTAACAAAATGTCGACACCGGAAAAGCTGTCGCCCACGGCGTATTCTCTGTCACCAAGTTTCATCTCGGCCCATCGAATTTGTTTATTGAACCCATCGCGCGCTGCTCGCAAGGCTTCTGGCGCTTTCCCGTACAAGTGTGCAAGGTCATTGTGCCGACGGATGATGTAAAGCGTGTGGGCGTCGAGCTCCATCAAAATGTAGGAGGTCCACTCGTCGTAGCGAGCCCGTTCTCGACTGCCGGACGTCGGTGTGAGCAGACCGTGCTTGTCCCCCAAATAAGTCACGATGGCTGCGCTTTCCGTTAGCACGAAATCGTCGTCGACCAATACGGGTATCTTTTCTTTGGAGTTTAAGCCCTGAAACGTTTCCCCTTGCGTTTCGCCGGTTCGCGATCCGATTAATTTGGGTTCGTAGTCGAGGCCGAGTTCGTGCAGTGCCCAATGCACACGAATCGTCCTGGATGTCGCAGCGCCCCATACCGTGATCGTCATCTCAAGGCCTCGGCAACTCACGTTCAACTTCGTAGAAATGAACCTCGGCATTCGCTGGTGGATGTTCTGCTAGGGCAGTCTGGAATTCGCCCATGTGTGATGAGGCAAAGTGAACGCGCAGCGCGTCCATGCTTTCCCACCTTTCGGTGATTCGAATGGTGCCGGGTTCGTTCACCTCGACCGAGAACGCGTAGTCGAAGCAACCGTTCTCTTCACGGCTCGCTTGTTCCATTGCAGCGAGTACGGGTTTGAGCGCGTCAATGTGGACGTCGGTTAGTTCCAGACGACCGTTCACGATGATCATGGGCTACTCCTCTATTAGCCGGTTTCGGTTCGTTATCTCGAACAGAAACTGGGGCAAGAATCGATCATACCAAGGCTTTTAACTGTATAAATATACAGTTATCCTACAGTTCCTCGTGAGACCATGGCCGTGAACGAAAAAAAACTCCACAAGGGTCGAGGAGCCATCTCCAATCCCGCGTCACGGTTCGACCCGCACGTGAGCGAGCCCGTGGATGATGGTTGGAACGAGGTTGAATCGGCGGATATCAGCTCGAGCGCACCGAAAACAAAGTTTTTCCCTGACCAGACGCGGAACATCATCGCAACCAATAAATCCCCTGACATTCCGTTCGATCGATCCATTAACCCCTATAAGGGTTGCGAACATGGTTGTGTGTACTGCTATGCCCGTCCGACGCATGCGTTTTTGGGACTGTCCCCAGGACTCGACTTTGAAACTCATATTTTCTACAAGACCGAGCCTGCGGCGCGGCTGGGTGAAGCACTCGAACGGCGTGGATACAAGGTACGACCGATTGCTATGGGAACCAATACCGACCCGTATCAACCCGGTGAGCGGAAGCTCGGTATTACACGGGAGATCTTGAAGACGCTGTTAAGGTACCGTCACCCTGTCACGCTCGTCACTAAAAGCACGCTGATATTGCGGGATCTCGATATTTTGGCGGAGCTGGCAACGCTCGGACTTGTCCAGGTATCTGTCAGCGTTACGACGCTCAATAACGGGTTGAAAACGGCTTTGGAGCCACGTACGGCGGGCCCACGGGCACGGCTGCGAGTCCTCGATTCTCTTCACCAAGCGCGCGTCCCGGTCGGGGCCATGATTGCTCCCGTAATCCCTTGCATCAACGACAATGAGCTTGAGGATATTGTTGCGGCGGTTTCCAAGGCTGGCGCTTCAACGGTCGGCTATATTCTGTTAAGGCTTCCGCTTGAGGTTGAGGATCTGTTCGTGGAGTGGCTTCAGCAGCATTATCCGAATCGCGCGGACCACGTCATGAGTCACATCCGCGCGATGAGAGGCGGTGTTGCTTATCGGGCTGAGTGGGGTACGAGGATGCGGGGCCAAGGAACGTATGCTGACCTGCTAGCCAGGCGCTTCGAATTGGCGACGAAAAGAGCGGGTCTCGGGACTGACCTGTCGGTGCCATTGCGAACGGATTTATTTCGGCCAACGAACGATCAGCTCAGTTTGTTCGGGAATCCCTGAAGAGCCAGCAAACGAGTCCCAACAAGGCCCAGCCAAGTGCGATTCCCCATTCATACGGCCAGATAAGAGATGAAGGGCTCCAAGGAAAGTAAAACGAGAGCAATACCAGTCCCAATACGATGGCGATGACTCCGACTAGCGACGGATAGCGGACGCGAAAAGGGCGGGCGAGATCGGGTTGTTTGCGCCGCAAAACAAGAAACGCGATCGGTACAAAAATGTAAGCGATGACGACGGCAAAACTGCCCGTGTCCACGAGCCAGACGAGGATGGTGCGGCCAAAAAAAGGCGATACTGATGCCATCAAACCCAAGACGCATACGCCTATGTAGGGTGTTTTGTACTTGGGATGAAGGCGTGAGAACGAAGCGGGTAGGAATCCGGATTCCGAGAGAGCAAACATCACGCGGCTGCCACCGATAATAAAAGCATTCCAGCTCGTCAAAATGCCGCCGATACCGCCGACAATGAGAACGGTACCTGCCCAGCTTCCGTGCCATAACGACGTCGCGGCATCGGCCGTGGCCATGGACGTGGATGCCAGGGCCCTGGGATCAAGGGCCATGGAAACCGCGAACGAAATGGCGCCGTACCATAAGACGGCCATCAAGAGCGATAGCACAAGCAACCAACCGATTCGCCGCGGCGGTAGGTTAATTTCCTCCGCGGATTGCGGAAGCACGTCAAATCCCACCATCATCGCGGGGACCATGATAAGTACGGTGAGTATCCCCGTCGCGGGGATAGCGATGGGCGGCTCGGTATTAGCGAGACTCCCGAAGCTGGCCGCGCCGACGATCAATAGGACGCCGGCACCAAGCACGGCGGCGGTGATCACGCTTTGGACCAGGGCGGCGGCTCGTATACCGATGACGTTAATCCACGTCATCAAAAGGGCAGCTACGATGCCGATGGCAACAAAACCTGCGGACACGGGCGCGCCTAACACGGTCCAGAGAGTGGCGAGACGTATCGAGGGAAACAAATACTCGATGGCTGTCGGCAAGGCGACGGATTCGAACACGCACACGGTCGCGTATGCCATAAGCAACGCCCAGGTACAGACGAAGGACCAGGCCGGGCCCAATGCGACGCGCGTGTAGACGTGTTCGCCGCCGGCCTTCGGCATCGCGGCGGCGAGCTCGGCATAAGTAAGTCCGATAAATAGGATGACCGCGCCGCCCGCGCTAAAAGCGAGCAAGGTGCCTATGGATCCTGCGCTAAGCACCCAGTGGCCGGTGAAAAGGACCCAACTCCAGCCGATCATCGCACCGAAGGAGAGCGCGAGGACGTCGCGAGTTCGCAATACGCGTTTGAATCGGTCGGGAGGGATGTCAAAATCTGCCACTATTCATTACAAGCATTCTCGCGGATTGCCATGGCTGACGGTAGAGCGTTTGAATTTCCTCTGGGCCACAAGAAATTTGAGGTGGTCATCGCGAACGATAATGGCTTAGAGCTCTGGTTGGACGGGTGTTTGCGTAAACGTCGCGAACCATCGTCGCGCGAACCGTTGTACGTATGGACGAACGTGGAGCTTTTGTGGGAGGAGCACCGGTACGTTGAAGCCCGATTCTTTCCGAGTAGCGGAATGTTAGAAGTCACCGTGAACGGCGAGCTTGTGGACCAACGAGCCGTTTAGTGATCAGGCGAACGGGGTATTTTGACTAAGGCTGCTGCCCTACTGGCTGGTTCGCCGTATCAGGAAGGGCCGTTGGAAGGGGCCTATTGGTCCAAAACGCTATGAATTTCCCGAAGGTGGTACCACGTTCGCCTAGGATGTTGAACAGACAAGGTAAAAAGATCAGCGTGATGACGGTGGAGAATAGGATTCCGAACGAAAGCGACACCGCCATGGGGACTACCATCTGAGCTGCCATGGAGGTTTCTAATAACACCGGGGTCAGCCCAAAGAACGTGGTCAACGACGTGAGGAGAATTGGTCTGAATCGAACAGCGCCAGCTTCGACTGCTGCGTCAGACGCGCTGTAACCTGCTTCCGTGCGTTTGTTGACGTGATCGACCATGAGGATCGCATCATTGACGACCACGCCTGCGAGCGCGATAAGACCCAGCGATGATAAAGACGTGATTGGAATGCCAACGATCATGTGCCCGATCACAGCACCGATCATGCCAAAGGGGATGATGAACATAATAATTAGGGGTTGGACGTACGATTTGAGCGGAATCGCAATGAGCGCATAAAGCAAAATCACGGCCAAGAGCATCGAACGGAGCATCTGACTTTGCGAGTCGTCTAGTCGTTGCGACGCACCGGTGACGTCGTATTTGACGTCGGGATAGCGGTCGAGCAAGTCGGGCATGAATTGGGCTCTTACCGCTCCGATGACTTCTCCGACTTGAACGATGTCAGGGTTCAAGTTGGCGGCCACGGAGACGGTCCGCCTGCCGTCCAAGCGTTGTACGCTGCTGTAGCCTGTTGAGAGTTGGTAATCTGCCACGGCATCGAATGGCACTTCACGACCGTCAGGCAGACGGATCCACATGTTCTCAAGATTGCCGACCGATTTTCGGTTGACTTCGGGATAACGCACCATCACGCGCACTTCCGACTCTCCACGCTGGATACGTTGGGCCTCGGCACCGTAGAACGCCTGGCGTACCTGACTCGCGAGATCGGTAAGCGTGATACCCAACGCTTCAGCTTCCGGACGAATCCGCAGTTTCAGTTCTTCGGGTCCGGCGTTATTGGAGCTTTCGACTTCGTAGACGCCATTAAATGTCTGTAAATAAGACGCTAATTCGTCGGCTGCCTGTTCAAGACTTCGGTAGTTGTAGCCCTGGAGCTTCAACGCGATCGGTGGACCGCCGCCGCTGTGTTGTCCAGACGAAAACGACAATTTCTTGGTTCCCGCGATATCGCCGAGCTTTTCACGCCAGCGATTTTCAAGCTCCTTGCCGGATACGGGTCGTTCGTCTTCGGGTTTGAGCTCCACGTTAAATCGCGCGCTTTTGCCGCCCTGAACGAAGGCAAACGAGTGCTCGATGATTCGCCGTTGGATTCCGTATTCCATTTGGATTTCACGTTCAACCTCGGTGAGCGAGCCCTCCATTTCCTCGACGATACCGACGATCAGCTGTTCGGGAGCTCCGTCTTGCAACTCCACCTGCGCCATGACGTAGTCCATCTGCATGTCGGGAAACCAGTTCATGCGTACGTAGCCGCCGCCCATTAGACCGATCGTCAATATCACCAAGCTGACGAAGAAAGCTAGAGTTGGCCAACGGTTCTTGATGGTAAAGGCGAGAAACGGCCGATAACGATGCTCGATGAAAGACTTCAACCGTACGTCAACCCATTCTGAAACGCCTTTCTTGGACGAACCGTGCGCAGACTTCATCGATGCGAGGTGGGAAGGCAAAATGAGTTTGCTTTCGATCAGAGAGAACGTGAGCGCGAAGACCACTACCCATGCGATGTTCCTGGAAAACGCCGACGTGTGACCCGACTGGATCAGCATCGCGCCGAATACAGCGATCGTCGTTAATACGCCGAAGGTGGCGGGTATCGCAACGCGTTGGGCTCCGGTGACGATGCTGTGCACCGAGTACCCCTTATCCTCGGTTTCGGTATACGCGCTCTCGGCGATGATAATCGCATCGTCCACCACGATACCGACCACCATAATGAAGGCGAACAAACTCATGATGTTGATCGAAACGTCGACGGCTTCGAGCAACATGAAGCCGCCAAGCACGGCGGTGATGAGACCGACAATCACCCAGATTGCTATTTTGAAGTGCAAGAAGATGCCTAGAAGAATGAAAACGAGACAGGCACCAATCAACATGTTGATGGCCATCGATTCCTGGCGTTCCTTGAGCATCTCCGACTGATCGCCCCAGATATTCAAATTGATTCCGTCGGGAAGCGTTTGGTTGCGCTCATCGACGTAGGCGTTCACCGCCTCCGATATTTCAATGGGATTCTCGTTCTCGCTCGCGGAAATCATCACGGCGACAGAACGTTCTCCGTCAAAAAACGCATAACTCTCTGTTTCGGCAAACCCATCGCGTATGGTGGCGACGTCACCCAAGCGAATGCGGGTCCCATCGGGTCGAGTGAGCAACAAAATGTTCTCGAACTCCTGACCCGTATAGGCTTGTCCCTTGGCCCGTAAGCGAATATCGCCGGAATCGGAGCGTATCGTGCCGCCGGGGATATCGATGGACCAGAGTCGGATTACTTGCGCAACTTGGTTTAGGGTCAGACCGTACTGGCGAAGTGAATCTTCAGAAATTTCGATGGAGAGCTCGAACGGTCGAGTGCCGGCTACCGAAGCATAGGAGACGCCGTCTAAGGCCGTAATCTCGTCGCGAATGCGTTCGGCGAACTCCTTCATCGTTGCTTCGTCCGTGAGCCCCGTCAGCTGCACGTTCATCACGCCGCCCCATTGATTCCCGCTTCGCTTGGAGATGATGGGGCGCTCGCTTTCCCGGGGAAAGGTGGAAATACCGTCGACGGCTAACTTGATTTCGTCGAGGATCGTTTCGAGTTCGTAACCGTCATCGATTTCTGCTAACACTTCGCCCATGCCCTCGTAGGCGGTCGAGGAGATCTGTGAAATGCCTTCGATACTTTTGATCGCTTCTTCGACCCGAATGACGACGCCTTCCTCAACTTCCAGCGGTGCTGCGCCGAGGTACGGTACCCGTACGCTGACCTGATCGATTTGAACTTCAGGAAACATTTCCCGTTTCGTCGTGAACAATCCCCAGCATCCCGCCCCAATGATAAAAATCATCAACAAATTGGCGGCAACGTGATTGGTTGCGAACCACCCGATCAGGCCTGAAACAGGAGGTGTGGTTTCACTCATCGGACGTTGCTAAGCCTAGGTAAGGTATTCACGCGTACCGGCATGCCGGGAAGCGGCTGGTCGATGGGGGTGATGGTGTAGCGATCCCCGTTAACTAGTCCGCCATCGACGTAGGCGTATTCCTCGTCTGTGCTGACGATTTGTACGTCGCGGGGGTAGATCTTCTGTTGCTCGTCAATGATCCACAGCGTTTCACCACGCTGCAGCGCGTGGCGTGGAATGGTAAAGAGAGCGCCACCGAATCGACCCTGAATGCTTGCAGTCACGAAGGTTCCAATACGGAGGAGTTCACCATTCCGACCGCTTTGGTTGTATGGGTCCTCGACCTGGGCCACCACGTACAACACTCGACTGGCGCTGTCGAAAACGCCCTCAGAACGCACGATCAGGCCTTGCCATGTGTGTTGGATCTTTCCGGCTTGAGACGTCAGGGTCACCGGGAGGGGTAAACTCGACCCATCTGCCGATGGAAGATCGACGAGAGCGAGTTCGCGTTGCGTAATCGGTAAACGAATCTCGGCGTAGTCGGTTGCGAATATTAGAGCGAGCTGGCTGCCGGTGTTGACGTATTGGCCTACATCCGCACGTTTTTCTTGGACCATACCGTCGTAGGGTGCTCGAATGCTGGTTCGGTTGAGGTCTTCTTGAGCTTTCTCAAGCGCCGCTTCCGCCGAAATCGATTCGGCAATGGCCTCAGCCAGTTGCGGTTTACGCAATGCCAGATCGGAGATCGGTCCTGTTGAGGCGTTCAAGTCTCGGAGTGTCTTCCAATCATCCAGCGCGAAATTCGCCAGCGCGTTTTCTTTAGCCACTTGTGTTTGGACCCGGGCGACATTGGCTTGTGCGCTTTTGAGCGCGGATTGATAATTTCTCGGATCGATTCTTAGCAGCAGTTCGCCTTTGCGAAAAAAACCGCCCGCTACATAGTTCGATGCAACCTCGACGATTTGGCCAGAGACTTCCGAAACGAGATTCGATTCGGTACGTGGAGTCACTGCGCCCTGCGTGTTGACACGAAAGAAAACGGGTTCGCGACGTGCCTCGATTGCATCGACCAAAAGTACTGGGATCTCTCGTTCCATTTGTGTCGGAGCAGCGCGTGTTTGAACCATAACGAATGCCCCGCCAACAGCAGACGCGAGGATGGCGATCGATATCAACCAGGTCTTCATGAGCGACTTTGCATCCGATTAATTGAACAACTAGTGATCGAGACGCCGATACTGCGCGAATACGACACGTGAATTCGTCCTCAACAAGTAAAAATAATGTAACGTATACGTTACATATACTAAACTCAGAAGGTAACGTCAAGGTTACATCGTGGTGAATCTCCAACGCGCCCAATACGGAGTGTTAACCAACAGCCACAAAGCTCCCAGGACGGGATTAGCCCTTGAAAATGGTCACAATCGGCCTTTGTCGAGTTCGAAGCGGCCGCGTGCGAGGTTGAGACGTAGCACGTCGCTCGCACCTTCCGCGAGCCTCAGTGCGCGAACGCGTCGATAGAGTATCTCAAGTGGATGGCCTGACCGAAGCGCAATTCCGCCGACCAGTTGGATTCCCCAATCAACGATGTCGCCAATCGCTTCGGTCGCAAAGACTTTACAAGCGATGCCTTCATTGACGATGTTTTCGCCCGTGTCGCCGAGCCTGGCGGTCCGATACACCATGCTCCGCGCCGCAAACGCTTTGATGCGCATGTCTGCGTAACGTATTCGAACGCCCTCCCGCGAACTCAGAGGCTCGCCACTTCGGTGGGGTGCTGCGAGATGCTTTTCCACAAAATCAATGACCCAACGCGCGAGACCGACGCTATCAGCGGCAAAGGCGAGCCGGGTGTTACCGATTTGGCCTAGTGCACGCGGCATACCCTCGCCCGGCTTGCCGATGATATGAGTTTCTGGGACAACGACGTTGTGAAATTCGATGTATGCGTGCTGCGTTCCGTCGACGGACCCAAATGTATTTTTGATCACGACGCCCTCGAACGAAGTGTCGATCAAGACCATGGCCGGACCGTGGCCTTCAATTTCCACCAACGTATTGACGAAATCGGCGTCTGCGCCTCCCGTGACATAAGATTTCTGGCCGTTTATCGTGAGCTCGTCCTCCTCAAGGGTTGCCCACGTAGCGCGTTCGGCAGAGTCCGGTTCCGTAAATCCGAACGCGCCACGCTTTTCTCCGGCGAGCACGGGAGCAAGGTAATCACTTTTTAGCGGTTCTTCGACACCGACAAGAACGCCGGGTCCGGGGCCGAAAATTCCTGACAAGTGTGAAAGATTCATTGATCCAAGTGCGTCGCGCACGACGGTGAGTTCGAGAAGGGAGGCAGCGCTACCACCGAATTCTTTCGGTTGTGTCATGCCAAACAGACCGAGTTTCTTGGATGACTCGACGATCACACGGTGGCGCTCCGAAGAACTTAAGGAGCTGTCAGCCAGCGTCGGTGAAAGAACGTTGTTTCCAAGATCGACGACGTCATCACGCAAACGGATGAGTTCACTTGAGAGTAGTTCTGGCATAGTCAGCTCCTAGATCGCCGGTGCGATCGCCATCACAGCAATTAAAAAGACAAGCAAGACCATCGCGATGAAAGCGTAGTAAAGCCAAGATTCTCGGCGCACTTGCTGGTCGATCAAGTGCTCGATTTCGGTGACTGTGCGGGCCGTTGCCGTGGTTGTCAGTCGATAACGGGTTAGACCGTCGCGTTGTCCCGGCAGCTTGACGAATAGCTCCGGGATCTGGTCCATTCTCGCAACAACGTCGAGCATGGGAATTCCGGTCATACGTGAAAGTTCTTTGGGATGTAACCCTTGCCCCGGATGATCCAAAAAGCTCTGATACAACGCCAGTATCCGTTGGTTTTTCCCGCGGAAACGAAACGAATAAATCATCGCGGTAGGCCGGTCGAGTCGAGCGGTTCTCGACCGATAAAGTGTCTGGAAAATCCACTCATCAGCAACGTGAATGCCTCAACAATTGGCGTGTTCGATCTCTTAGTGTGGATAATGGATTTGAATAGTCAACCGAGCGCGGAGTCCTGTTAGATCCGAACGGCGATAATCGTCGCCCGAACGGGAGCCCCATACCCCTCGACGGTCTCGAGCGCATTTTGATCGGAAAGTGCCTTGGCTAATGATTCGAATGGCATGTTGTCAGTGCTCCGTTGCTCGAGTGTTCGCGTCAGCGAGACGTTCTTGACGTCGACGTCGTTGAACCCCAATGCTTCTAGGTCATGGCAGAGATCCGCGATGGAAGGGATTTGGACGTTCTTCATGCGCGCATAACGTTCGTTCGGAACGAGAGTCGTGGGGTAGACGAGGGTTTCTAAGACCAAGGTCCCGCCGGGTGAAAGCAGCTTGCAGACTGCATCAAGGTGGGCCTCGGGATTCGTTTGGTGGTAGAGGACGCCCATCGAGAAAACAACGTCGTAGAGCCTTTGCGCGCTGAATTCCTCCAGCCGAAGGGGCAGGATCGCCTGTTGATTGCCCATGTATTGAGCAAATAGTGCGTGCTGAAGAACGAAAAGGAGGGTTGAGTCGATACCGGTGACCGACGAAGCCCCCGCTTCGAGCATACGCCACCCGTAATAGCCATTACCGCAGCCCACGTCGAGAACTGAACGGCCGTGGAGATCGATGTGTGATCGGACGCGCTCCCATTTGAGATCGGACCGCCATTCGCTGTTGATCGGGCGGCCGAACAGCCGAAAAGGGCCTTTTCGCCAGGGTGCAAGGGTTTGGATGCAACGATCGATAACGTCGTTATCGTTGATTTCCCGGGCGTCCCCGATCGTCACTATGTTTCCAAGGGATACGTGCTTCGGTGCGGTGTTGGGAAGTAAATCAATGACCTCGAGCCAACGTGGCAAATCGCCATGATTGAGGTCGTCGATAGAAATATTGAGGCCTTGGCTTCTCCATGAGGTCTCGAGATATTGGGCTACACGCATGAACTATGAAGTGGCGAGGATCGAGATCCAGTTGAGGCATCGAAACCAGATACGGCAATGGGTAAACCCCGCATCGTTGAGTCGAGCCAAGATCATATCTTGCGTATCGATCTTCATAACGTTTTCGAGCGCCGCGCGTTTTTGGCTTATCTCAAGGTCGCTGTAACCGTTTTCGCGTTTAAAGTCGACGTGTAATTCGGCGAATTCTTTGTCGTCATCGATTTTTTCAGAGACTAGGAAAACGCCCTCCGGCCTGAGCCCGTTAAGAACGTTCCTCAAAAAAGCGAGGCGATCTTCGGGAGGGAGGAACTGGAGAGTGAAATTCGCCACGACGAAGGACGCGTCGACGTATTCGATGTCCCTGATATCCGCATGCTGAAACGAAAGCCTTGGATCAACTAAGTTGGCGCTCGCGGCCGCAATCATGGGTGCGGAGCTGTCGACCGCCACGATCTTGCATTCGCGATCACCAATAGCTTTCAAAATCGAAGCGGTGGTCGCGCCACGCGAACACCCGAGGTCGTAACACATGGTGCTCGGTTGTAAACGTTTCGCCGCGATAAGCCCGGTCATGTCGATAACACTTTGGTATCCGGGAATTGAGCGGCGGATCATATCCGAGAACACTTTAGTGACCGAATCGTCGAATGCGAACGGATCGATCTGCTCTCTCTTATTCTGATACAGGCCGTCCGTCACAATTCTGTCTTTCGTGATTGTCATGGTAGGATCGCCGGTCACCCAAGCCTACCCTATTGTATATGGACGCTCTGGACCGAAGCAGTCCCGGCCTGCACATCGGGCTCAATGTCGACAGAAGCGCACTGGCCCATGGATAGGCAGAAATTCCGCGAAGGGATGGGCCAGTTTACGACCGGAGTCGTAGTCGTGACAGGGATCGAGTCGGGCTCCTTGGTTGGTTTTGCGGCGCAGTCTTTTGTCTCGTTATCACTCGAACCGCCGTTGGTATCGATATCTCCACAGATCGCAAGTACGAGTTGGCCACGTATTCGAGAAGGGCGTGATTTTTGCATTAATGTTCTAGCCGAGGGTCAACGCGATGTGAGTGAGGCGTTTGCGGTCGTCGGTGAAGTAGCGGCGATTGGATGGCAGCCGTCAGACGTTACTGGAATGCCCATCGTAGAGGGGTCTATTGCGCACATCGATTGTAGGTTTCGTACCGAACACGAAGCGGGTGATCACACCATCGTGATCGCAGACGTTATCGACCTGGAAGTACACGATCAGACAAGACGTCCTCTGGTGTATTTTCGCGGAAGTTACGGTGGGTTTGCACCGGACTGAACGACGCTCCATTATCACGATTGCAAACGTTCTATGTCGGCCTTACGAAAGTCCCTCGACCGGAATGGCGGCGCCGTGGATCGGATCCGCGGCTTCCGAGGCAAGGAAACGAACGACCTTTGCGAGCGCATTAGGCGCTACCCACTGATCAAAATTTGCGTTTGGCATATCGGCCCGGTTGCGTTCGGTATCGATGATGCTCGGTAGTATGCAGTTAACGTTAATGCCTGTTTCTTTAAGTTCGTCGGCGAGGCTTTCCGTCAGGCGGATCACGACGCTCTTAGAAGCCGCGTAGGCGGCCATTGATGCGCTTCCACGGAGTCCCGCCCGGGCACCGATATTAATGATCTTGCCGGACTTTCTTTCGACCATACGAGGAACCACGGCTCGCGCCATGTTCAACACAGTCCGGGTATTAAGATTGAACATGAAATCCCAGGTTTCGTCGCTGGTGTCCGCAACTGAGTCTCCCATGGTGAATCCGCCCGCAATGTTGGCAAGGACGTCGATGGCACCGACAGACTTGACCACTTGCGCAGCTCCCTCGGGATCAATTAAATCGGCTTGGCGCGTCTCGTATGCGGCTTCGAAGGGGATCACGTCGACGCCGATGACGCGTGCGCCGCTCCTGTGGAAAATATTTGCGACTGCCTGACCGAGTGCCCCTGCGGCGCCGGTTACGACCACAGTTTTGTTATCGAATTCACTCATTCATTTTTCCCATTGAGCGTCACGCTAGTGCCTCAAGCACGCGCCAATCGATGTCTCCCATTCTCCCCTCGGGATGAATAGGTTGAACACACACGTGCGAAGCTCCGGCATCGTAGTGTTCTTGCACGCGGTTTTTGATTGCATCGATTTCTCCCCATGCAAAGGTCGCATCGATGAACGTGTCGGAACCGTCACCGTCGATGTCCGCTTCACCAAGACCCATGCGGAGCCAATTGTTTCGGTAATTGGGGAGCCGCTGGTAAGTCTGGGCGGCCTTTCGCGCGATGTCCCTGGCTTTTGCTGGGTCGGTTTCGAAAATGACTTTCTGCTCGACGCAAAGAAGTCTGTCCGGACCCATCACGTCTCTCGCCATTTTGGTATGGGACGGTGACGTGAAATAGGGGTGAGCGCCGTCACATTTTTCCGAAGAAAGCTCTAACATTTTTGGTCCGAGGGCAGCGATAACCGTCGGTGGCTTGTCCTTGGGAGGTGGACCCGTATATGGGGAGGCGGCCATCTTGTCGAGGTAATCGCGCATGGTCGCGACAGGCGGGCCGTAAGTCAGTCCGCGCAATCCTTCCACGAGGGGTTTATGGGAGACGCCTAAACCGAGGAGGAATCGATTGTCGGACTGCTCAGCCAGGGTGTTTTGAGCGGCTAGCGTAACGCCCGGCTCTCGGTGGTAAATATTGGCGATGCCTGTTGCGATGATGAGGGAGGAGGTATTTGCGAGCAACCACGCTGCATGAACGAATGGATTGCGGCCGACGGTCTCTGGTATCCATAACGCGGAAAATCCCAAATCTTCGATGCGTTTTGCCGTATCGGCAGCTAAAGGCGCCGCCATTCGATCAGTAAAGAACCACACTCCGAGTTTTGAAAGATCCATGAAGCGATTCCTATGTCCCGGTGAATTGCCCGACGCGGCGTTCGGCGACTGCTTTGATACCCTCCTCAGCGTCATTTGTTGCCCGCAACCATTGTTGCTCGGACAGTTCGTGATCCGTCGCTTTGTCGATTCTTTCGGCGAGTCCTTGGCGTGCCGTTGCACGTACGGATACGATCGCGAGGGGCGCATTTACGGCAATTTCACTCGCAAACTCAACTGCACGATCCCTGAGTCCCTTTTGCTCAACGAGTTCGTCGATCAACCCCATTTCCAGGGCCTGTTCTCCCTTGAGACGACGACCTGTCAGGAACATCAAATTAGCCGCCTGCTGACCCACGATGGCGGGGAGTGTGACGGTAAGGCCAAATCCAGGATGAATGCCGAGTTTGGCGAAATTCGCCGCAAACCTAGCTTCCGGAGATGCGATTCTGAAATCGGCGACGAGCGAGAGTCCGAGACCCCCACCGATGGCGGCGCCCTGAACTGCCGCGACGATGGGCTTTCGTGCTGAGAATAGTCGGACGCCCTCGCGATAGAGCGTGCCGGTGGTGTTCATGAAGCCTTCCTCGGTAAATTCAGCGCTCGCGGACGTATCACTTCCACCGCTACCAAAATTGGCACCGGCACAGAATGACTTACCTTCGGACGCGAGCACGATGGCTCTGCAGGCAGGGTCGTTGTCTAGGGTGTCGAAGGCATTCGCGATTTGTCGAATAAGGCTTACATCGAAGAAATTGTGTGGTGGTCGTTGGATTTCGACGACCGCGACGTGGTCGTTCAGGGTCACCGAGATATCGTCGTATTGATTCGTCATGTAAGCGTCTCCCCGCGTTCGAGCAGAGCATGGTAGCAGCAGACAATGGGGAACAGGAACGGTCGACGAAGAGACGTTAAGCTGCCCGTTCTCGACTACGAGACGGAGGAGTCGTTACGCATTTCGGTTGAAGAGACATCGACGCGAAAATCTTGCTCAGACACACCCTCAGAGATTCTATTGAGCGGGTCCGGAAGCGATAAGTCGTTCAGTGTTTCGAAGCCACGCTCGCCCAAACGACCGTAGACAAGAAATTGAGTACCTAAGTTTTCGAGTTCGTCGAGGGCAGCGTCTCGCGCCACGCTATCAGCGTAGTAGCGGGCCTCGCCAATCCGCTTGATGGTATCTGTGCCGACTACAAAAGTTACACCGTTCCCTCGACCCAACAAGTTTGCCTTTTCAACGAATGTGGGTGTGTTGGTCAGAACAAATTCGGACTCGGTGAATTGTTCGCGACGGCGAGCCAACTCGATGAAATCGAGGGGCGGTTTGTCAACGTTACGCACACACAGTTCGAACTGGACCGGCTGCCCAATGCGGCGGCTTGCATCGGTTCGCATTTGTACGTGTCCGTCATGCAATGGGTCGAAAGAACCCGGTAGAAAAGCGGCTCCTGGCGTCCCGCAAACACCACCCGAACCATCGAATAACGCAACGACGTCTGCCGGTGCCGTTTCGACAAAGTCACGCGTCGTTATTTCGAGGGGGGTACTCCCGAGTCCAAGGGAACGAGCTAGCAGGTTGACTGCCGCGTCTGCCACAACGCGTTCCTCTGAGTCTCTCGTTCGAGCACCTTTGCGTAGCTCCGCGAACCACGTTTGTGTCGTTGTGCGCGTTTGCATCGCGATATGGGCTCTGTGTATTCCTCGCTTATTCGTCACGCTAGCTAAACTTGCGGTGATGGCGAATCCGAAGGCTTCGGCATCGGCTTTTCCAGACGTGGCCGACAGGGTTGAGGCGCGCAGATACGCACCAACCGCCATCCTTCGGGCTGTTTCGTCACTGCAGGCACCGATATCACTGCTCCCGACCATGTCAGCGCGAGCTTCGGACGAGTAGGGTATTTGGGCTTCGAGCACTGTATTTGACGCACCGGGGACCGTTAGTAAGTCCGAAAGAAAAAGCGAACCACCACCAGTGACATAGAAAACGCCTTGTTGTGGCGCGTCGTGAATTTTGCGAACCGTGATGTTGCGTTGGTCACGTTTCACGAATCGAGAAACTCCCTTGCAACGTGAAGAAATCGCTCGAGTTGATCATGGTGAACCCAGTGGCCAGCGCCCTCGATTCCGGCAACAGACGAATTGTTAAACGCCTTGGAGCGACCGTCATCTTGTGGATTCGATGCCCAAGATTCGGCCCCGTGTATCAATAGCGTCGGGCAATCAATTCGCGCATAAATTTTCCACGTTTCTTCCGGAGATAAGCCGATTGGCGCAAAGGCCCTTACATAGTTATCGAACTTCCAACTGTAACTGCCGTCTTCATTCTGATTGCTGCCATGGATAGTGAGATGTCTGGCCTGGTCCTCACTCAAGTGAGGGTTTTCCGTCTGCATCCGTTGGAAGGCATCTTCTAGCGAGGCGTACCGCTTTGGCATGCGGCCTGAAAGCTGGCGTAGGTTTCCGACCCAAGCTTCCAGGCGTGCGTGAGGGCCTGTTTTCCCATACATATCGAACATCCCCGGGGGTGGCCCCATTCCCTCAATGGAAATCAATTTCGCGACGTTTTCTGGATAGATGCCCGAATACAGGAGCGAGATTGAACCACCTAACGAGTGTCCCATAATCACGGATGGAGTTGCTCGAGTCTGGTGAAGTAGCTGCGCGATATCGTAGACATAATCAATAATCGTATAGCTGCCACCAAGCATCCATTGGGAATCCCCGTGCCCCCGTAGATCTGGCGCGATGATGTGGTAGTCGTGTCGTAACTCATCAGCAACCCAATCCCAGTTTCGACAGTGATCGCGACCTCCATGGACCATCAGCAGGGTTGGTGCATCTTCGTTGCCCCAGTCCACGTAGTGAAGGCGCAGTCTTTGAGAGAAATAAATGTGCGAAGTAGGACCACCTTTAGGCATCCGATCATTCTACCAGTCCTCCCCGTCGCTTCGGTTTGCATGTGCGATCCGACTGAGATGACGCCGGTATGATTCCCGTTTGGTCTAGGAGGGTCCGTCTCGTTTGCGAATGGCGAGGAGCATCTGCGCTCGAAGAGTGCGATAGACGTCGCCGCCAAAGCGTTCTTCTAGACGCGTTGCGTATCGCAGGGCCTCATCGAACGATTCTGCGTCTCGATACATGGTTGCGAGTAGCTCCAGTAAGATCCGATGGTCACCAAAGCGATCGACAGCCAATTCGGCGACCCCGATCGCCTGTTCTCGTCGGTTATTCGCGTTTAAGGCGAGGGCGTAGATATAGCCGTTTTGGAGTCCTTCGGGTTCGAGCTCGTAGCTACGTTGAAATTGATTTAATGCATCGCTGGACCTACCGCTGCGAATTAACCACATTCCGTATGCTATTTGGACTTCTGCGATCGGAGGTTTGATCGCGATCGCTTTTTCCAGGAAATCGCCAGCCTCGGAATCCCGGCCAACCCGGCGATAAAGATCGGCTAGATTTACCAGGCCTGGAATCCACTCGGGCTCGATTGCGAGGGCGTTTCTTAGCTGTTTTTCGGCGGCGTCAAATTGACCGAGTGCAATAGAAATGGCCGCTAAATTGGTATGGGCCTCGGGTAGGTCGCTTTGTTGCGTCTGGATGGCCTTATATTCTTCGAGAACCGATAAAAGCAGGGCCCGTTCCGACGGTTCGGTGAAGTCGGAGAGATGCTCAACGGCAATTCGAGCCACGTCTGTTCGAATTGCCTTGATCGGGTCGCTCAGAAGGCGTTTGAGAGCGTCGTGACGTTTGTTTTGGCGCATGCGGCCGATGCTTTGCAATGCGTGCAATCGGACCAAGGGTTCGGGATCGTTGAGACCGACGGCGACCGCCTCTGCGGAGTAGCCTAGCTCGTAGCCGCCAAGTAGCAGCAAGGCATTGGCCCTCGCCATCGGGGGCTGTCCTTGATCCTTGGCTAGTTCGGCTAGGTCGCGCTCAGCATCGAAATGTCGTCGACTTCCCGACAGTAGCGTTTCGGAAAAATGTGATCGACGACGGCTACCGTGATACTGAATGATTTGTTGCATTGCCCATTCGTCACCTTCGTCGTGGCAGTTGGAACAGGCATTTGGAGTTCCATATTTGATGCTGAGGTCGGGCCTGGGCACACGTAGGCTATGGTCGTGTCGATCGTCGATTTGCATGTATGTGCGCTTTGGCATGTGACAGTCAACGCACTCAATTGGGGTCACTGGGTGCATATGATGATGGGGGGTATCGAAATTCCCTAAAGCGTCTTGGAAATTGTTGGGCGGATTTTCGTTGTGGCAGCGAAGGCATAACGCGTTACCGCTTGACTGTAACCGCGCCGAGTGTGGTGCGTGACAGTCCGAACACGTGACGCCGGCCATATGCATGCGGCTTTGGAGGAATGAGCCATAAACGTACACTTCGTCGCGGATCTGTCCGTCATCGAAATACAAAGGCCCTATCGTTGGCGCCGGCACGTAATAATCGAGCAGTTGATTGGGGGGTTGAAACCCCTCTGCGATTTGACTGCGCCTGCTGTGACACGGCGCACATGCTACGTCGGCATACGGTTTGGAGGTATCGTTCGTATGGGGTAGCCCGGCACCATGACAAGCCTCGCACGCTACGTTATGTGCATCGAATCGTGTTTCATAACCACCCTTTGCCAACCCGACCTGCACGTTGGTGGAATGACAATCTGCACACTGCCTATTCCAATTGAAGCCGCGGCTAGCCCAATGTACGCCTTCGGGCACTGTTTCAACTCCCGAACTTGCGCTTCGATGTTCAAAAACCGGGGATAGATGGAACCATCGTTGCCGTTGGGTGTCCCAGGCAATATCGAACGCCTGATAGCGGCCGTCGTCAAGTTCGATGAGGTATTGTTGCAGGGGATCCACGCCGAACGTATAGGCGATGGTGAATTCCTTGTACGTACCTTCTGCTGCTTTCGTTCGGACGATGTAGCGACCATCAATTTTCCTAAACAGGGTTTCAATGCCACCATGCGAAAATGCCGCTTCGTCGAAGTTACCTAAAACGCTTTCGGATGTGGCCGGTTGCATGGACATTGCGTGGTGCGATGTCAGCCATGATTGATACTGGGTTGCGTGACATGTGCCGCAAGAATCAGAGCCCACGTATTCAGTTAACGCCGACGACCTTTTCAGGTGATCGTCGGGCAGTTCACAGCCCCCGAGAAAAAAGGCTGCTGAAGCCAAAGCAACTAACGAGGGATTAAGGTTCTTTACCCTCTGCGTCCTCAATTGCCTCCGGTTCTTCTTCATCAGTGGTATCAGCATTAGCAACATCGTCCGACGAATCGGATGCAGTGGATGTCTCTGAATCTTCCTCGTCACTCGCGTCAGCGGTTTCCTCGGGTGCAGAGTCTTCGGCTTCGGTCGCGCTAGACGATTCCTCTTGTGGGTTGGCAGCTTCCTCTATCTCCGGTTCTTCCGCTTCTGAATCGATGGAACCTGGGGCGTCATCGATGGGGCTATCCTCTTCAGCGACCGCTATATCGGGGGTAGCGGCGACCTCCGTGTCGTCGGCCGCTTCGCCGGCATCCACGTCTGGCTCAGGTGGAAGGGTTGTTTCAATTAGGCCTTCGGCTAAGAGGATCCGAGTTTTAGAGATACCGTTGATCCAATCGTGATCGGTGTTTTTTACGCCGTAACGACCGGAACGTTTCAGGTAAACAATGTATTCGTCCGTCTTTTTAATGAGCTTCATGAACGTTGGTCCTGAAATCAAACCGCCAGAGTTTACGTGTGCGCGTCGCGGCTGGCCAATGTTGCTGGACGCTAGGGGTAACCAGCTCCAGCTACCGACACAGGTACTGTTTCAACGCGTGCTCCACGTAGTGCGCGGCACTCCGCGGGTGAGGATGTAGGTGACGTCATCACAAAAAGTAACGGTGTATCCGTCCCGCCGATCATGCAAGCGTATGCGCCTTGGTCGACCTGAATGCGCTCAAGGACCTCGCCCCCTTCGGCGAGCCGAAGGCACTCATTCGTTGGGGGCGATGCAACCCAGATAGCACCCTGGGCATCTAGACATATGCCGTCTGGCGCCGTGCCGGCTGGTAGCTGCCCCCACAGTCGGCGATTCTCCAGGTCCCCATTGGCGACGATATCAAATGCGGTAAGGCGGCCCGCAAACGTTTCCGCAACCACGAGGGTCGCGCCATCGGGTGTGATGACCGTCCCATTGGGGAAGGATAAGTGGTCCGCGACGACACGGGATTTGCCGTCCGTCTCGATTGCGATCAAGGATGCGTGGTTGAAACTCGCGCCGCCGTTAAGGTCGAAGCCAAAGTGACCCACGTATGCCCGCCCCGTGGAATCGACGATCATGTCATTACACTCGAAAGGCGCGAATGCAGACAGATCCGCATGTTCGGACAAGACAGAGCCGTCGAACAGGAGGATTCGACGGTCAAGCATGGAAACAATCAGTAAGTCGCCGTTCGGTAACCATCCAAGTCCGGAGGGTCGGTTTTCGACTTCGACTACGCTGCTAACCCGTCCGGTCTCCGCAACAGTTTTTACTTGCTGGTCGTGCATGTCGGAAAAATAAAAGCGGCCATCGTGCCAGCGGGGCCCTTCTCCGAAACAGATGTCGTCTGCGAGAACCTGGGTTGCCATTTGTTGTCCTGAACCGTTTAGGGAGAATCATAGCTTGCAAATGAGTTAAGGTTCCACCTCAGGATTGGCTAAAACCCTTGTAACTAAAGGGTTATAAGCTTTTCACAAGGGTAGAGCGCCAAGGTAGTAACAGCGTGCTACACTCAATCGGTTTTCGGTTTGAACAATTCAAGCTGACGTAAATTGGGCCTATGGGGGAAATATAAAAATGACTGACGTGGTAGTCGTAGACAGTGTCCGCACCGGACTTGCTAAGTCCTTTCGCGGCAGCTTCAACCTGACGCGTTCCGATGACATGCTCGCGCACTGCATCGATTCGCTTCTTGAAAGAAACCCAAGTGTATCGGCTGAGGAAGTCGAAGACGTGGTTGTTGGTGCAGCGAGTCATGCGGGCGAACAAGATGGGAATTTAGCGCGGCTTGCGGTAGTGCTTTCAAAACTACCGATCACAACTGCGGGTATGACGATCAACCGATTCTGTTCATCAGGACTCCAATCCATCGCCATTGCTGCAAATCAAATTGCGTCCGGCCAATCACAGGTCGCGATTGCGGGCGGTGTAGATTCAATCTCGATGAGAAATCGTCAAACCACTGGTAAAGCGGAACAGAACAAACGCCTGATCGAAGAGAAACCCGAAGTTTTTATGGCGATGGGTAACACGGCTGAAGTGGTCGCGCGTCGATATCAGGTGACGCGAGAAATGCAGGATGTATATGCGCTGCAGAGCCAACAACGCTACGCCAACGCCGTTGAACAAGGCTGGATTTCCGAAGAAATCGTTCCGATGAACGCGACGATGCTTAAGGTTGACAAGGAGACAGGCGACGAGAGCCGAGTTGAAGTGAGTGTTGACAAGGACGAGTGTAATCGTCCTCAAACCACGCTCGAAGGCTTGAGTGGTCTAGCACCAGCTTTTGAAGAAGATGGAACGGTCACTGCAGGTAATGCGTCGCAACTTTCCGACGGTGCTTCCATGACGATGCTCATGAGCTCGGATCGTGCGGCCCAATTAGGAATTGAGCCGATTGGTATTTATCGCGGCTTTACGGTTGCTGCATGCGAACCAGATGAGATGGGTATTGGTCCGGTGTTTGCAATCCCGCGGCTGCTGCAGAATGCGGGTCTCAAGCAGGACGACATCGATGTATGGGAGCTTAATGAAGCGTTTGCTTCGCAGTGCGTCTATTGTCGAGATCAACTCGATATCGATAATGAAAAGTACAACGTTAATGGCGGCAGTATCAGCATTGGCCATCCGTTTGGAATGACTGGATCACGGTGCACGGGTGCTGTGCTTCGCGAATTGCAACGACGGGAACAACGCTACGGTGTTGTAACCATGTGCATTGGTGGTGGCCAAGGAGCTGCGGGTCTGTTTGAGCGTGCTTGACGAGTGAGACGTACGGTGGACTAGGCGTATATATATGGACTGCCGTACGGTTACTTCGCCATGACATCCATGGGAATCGCGTACTAAGGCGCGAGGCGCATGGGAGAGGTCGAGGACCTTGGGTTGGATGGTTAAATCGACGTTTATGCGACGGTTGGTCGGTGTCGCGGTTGCCCCGGTGCTTGCGTGGTTTTCGCACGCCGAGATCCCATTGCTTATTCCACCGGAGAACGGCGTCGATACAGTAACCGCAAATGCGAGGCCGTCCTTTATTGACTATACCGATGCCGAATTAACCGAAATTGCGGGTCGGATTAGAGCCTTAAACGCCGCCGAGCGTCGTGGTCTGATTACAGAGATGCGAAAACGCATGGCTGCCAGCGGGCTGAAACCCAAGATCGAAGCCCATTTCGGACGAATCATTCGAAGTGCAGACGGGACCGTCACGCAGGTCGAGTCTATTCGCGTCATTCGGCAGGGTGAATACGGTCGCGGTCGGGGTGAGGACGCGGTGATGGAAGCCAATTCTGAAATTCAGAACGCTACGAAGACCGGCGCGATCGAAGATAAAACGCCATAGATATTCGGATGTCGACGCGATCTATATCGACGGCTAATACCGAGTGCCAACTCAGCTCTTCCGTGGCATGCGCTGGCATCTGCGCGTTTATTTGTCTTCCGACTAAGGTGTCGCTACATGGCTGAAGCGGCGAAGCTACTGCTTGTCGATGATGACCCCGAATTACGTGAGCTGATTGGGGCGTACCTGACAAAACAGGGGTTTGACGTCAAGACCGTGGCAAACGGTCGGGAAATGGATGACGTGTTACAACGTCATGGAATCGATCTCGTGCTCCTTGATCTGATGTTACCTGGTGAAGATGGGCTTTCGATTGCGAAAAGACTCAAGAAGACTGGAGGCTTGCCTATCATCATGATTTCGGCGCAGGGACAAGACGTGGACCGGATCGTCGGCTTAGAGATCGGTGCGGATGATTACCTCGGGAAACCATTCAATCCGCGTGAACTTCTAGCTCGAATTCGCGCCGTGATGCGACGTAGTCAGGGGTCATCTGCAGCATCTGAAATGGTCGAATTTGGAGAGTTTGTACTCGATCGCAAAGCCCGCCGTCTGACCTGCGCTGGTCGCAATGTTCAACTCACCTCTGGCGAATTTGACCTTCTTGGGATTTTCGTTGATTACCCGGATACCGTCATGGATCGAGACAAGATCCTCGATCTCTTGACGGGAGCTGACCGCTCTCCCTTCGATCGAAGTATCGATGTACGCATCACGCGACTTAGAAGCAAGATTGAAGCGGACCCTTCTGCACCTGCATATATAAGGACTATCTGGGGCAAAGGCTATATGTTCTGCCCCGATGCAACCTAATGGCCCGTACAGGCTCGCTCCGCGCGCGAACTAACAGCGTTCTCGGACTTTCGGCAATTGCAATCGCGATCATCGCGGTGGTCGCATTAGATACTTTTGTGACAACGCCTATCACGGAACGTGCAGCTAGTGATGAAGCCGGACTTCTCGTTCTTTCCGCGCAAACGTGGGTCGAACTTCTCCCGGATCGGCGCCCTCATTTTGAGCTGGAACTTTTGATCAATCACGATCTCACAATTAGCGGCGAGAATCGCGATCTACCTGCCGTACTGCCGGGGAACGAATACCACGAAATACTTGTGAAGGAGATAGGAGCGCGGGTTGGTGAAACGGTGGTTTTGCTGGAAGGAGACGATCTGTTGTGGGTGAATGTCCCAACAGAAAGTGGGCTAGCCCCCCAGATTGGTTTCGCTTCCCAACGCGGGAATGTTCAACCGGGTTACGTTGCGTTGTTAATTCTTGTCGCCGGTACGATTGTTGTTTTCGGGACTTCCTTTTTGATGGTCCGCTGGGTGGCAGATCCGCTTAATCGAGCGGCGAAAGCAGCACAGTCGTTCCGCGGAGCGACTGGGTTCGTTCCATTACCCGAAGAAGGACCTAGAGAACTGGTTTCATTGGCTTCAAGTTTTAACGATATGGCTCACGAGATTATGTCGCTCATGGCGAATCGAACAACATTGTTGGCAGGCGTGTCTCATGATTTAAGAACGCCACTTGCCCGAATGCGTTTCGCGCTCGAGCTTTTACCGGAAGGTGTAGATCAAAACCTGGTTGACCGGCTTGATCGTAATCTCGGAGCTATGGATGAACTCATCGAAGACGCGCTGAGATTCGCCAGAGGAACCCAGGAAGCGAGTGTCGAGATTGAGCTGCGAGAGTTTCTTCGGTCGGTGGTTAATGGAGTGGATAAGACAATCTCATTTACATGGGAAGGAGATGAAGAAGTAATCGTGAATACGGCGCTAGGAGCTCTTGAGCGAGTGTTCAACAATCTTCTCGCAAATGCTCTGCAGCATGGTGGAACAACAGAAGTACGAGTCGACGCTGGGGAGAATATCGATATCCATGTGATCGATAATGGTCCGGGCATACCCGCGCAAGATCGAGAGAAGGTGTTCCAACCTTTTTATCGAATTGAAGGCTCGCGGAGCCGCCATACTGGCGGAAGCGGCTTAGGTCTTGCGATTGTCCATCAGCTATGTCAGGCGCACGGATGGCGAATCGAGCTGTCCGATGGCGATGCAGGTGGGACCGACGCGCGCTTGACGCTACCAACTGCCTAGAAGGGCCGTTGGGCGCATGCTGGTACAATCGAACTGATAATCCGATGTTCGGTGACTTGACGAGGAATCTCGGTCGAACGGGTTTCGAGAGCACGCGGGTAGGGTTCTAAAAGAACGACGATTCGGAACAAGAATGGCGTACGACAACATACTTTACGAGGTCGATGGCCCGATGGCTCTCGTCACGATTAATCGACCCGCGAAGCACAATGCCATCTCGCTCGCGACGTTGGATGAATTGCAAGCTGCAGTGCGTGAAGCGGAGCAAGATGATGCGGTGCGCGTAATCACGATCACAGGCGCAGGTGGGCGCGCTTTTGCGTCTGGATCTGACCTCGGTGAAGTGGTCGATCGCGACTTAAGCAAGGCACTCGAACCGATCGTCCAAGGGCTCGCTGATCAATTAGAGCGAATGCCGAAGCCAGCTATCGCGGCGATCGATGGTATTTGCATGGGAGGTGGGCTTGAGGTCGCGCTCGGGTGTGACCTTAGGATCGCGACCCCTTCCTCTCAGTTCGCTACGCCAGAAGGGAAACTAGGGATCATTCCGGGTGGAGGGGCGACGGCGCGTTTACCCCGTATTATCGGTAGAGGTTGGGGAATGCATATGTTGCTTATGGGCGAGCCGATTGACGCGGAGCGAGCCCTCGTTGTTGGACTAATAACGAGGATCGTCGAAAAGAGCGAGCTTTTACCCGAAGCTCGGCGTATGGCCGAACACTTGGCCGCGTTTGCACCGTTTGTGCCTAGGACGATGAAAGCAATGGTAAATTTTGGCATGGAAGCTAGTACAGCCGCGGCGCTTATGTTTGAAAAGTACGCACAAGGGGCGTTGGTCCAGACCGAAGACAAACAAGAAGGCATTGCCGCTTTTCTAGAGAAACGGAAACCATCGTTTAAGGGGCGTTAAGTAGCGATTGAGACGATGGTGCTGCATCGCCTTCAATAACGATATTTGTTGTTCGCTTCCGTAATCTGGCTTTGCTAAGTTAGGTTTTTTGATCTGATCAGTTCAACAAGGGGGAAGTATGGCCGTCGGAAAGTTTCCCATCGAGGCTAGCCACATCATGATGTTTGCTCGCTCGATCGGGGATGGCAATAAAATTTATTACGATGAAGACTATGCAAAAGGAGGAGAAGCGGGGGGTATCATTGCGCCGCCGACGTTCGTTCAAGCGAGTGCGCAGTTTGATCCAGATTACGGGTTGCGACCGAAAATTGGAGGTGACGGTTGGTTTGGATCTGGTGGTAAGCCTACGGGTGTAAAACCGCGAGAAGACAGCGTTGGAAGCACTGGTGATTCCGGAGGTGGCGGCGGTCTCCACGCCGAACAGCGATACATTTACCATCGGCATCCTAAGGTCGGTGACGTGCTGACCGCGACGAACAAGCCAGGTAAAAGCTGGGAAAAGGAAGGGAAACGCTCGGGCAAATTGGTATTCAGTGAATCGATTACGGAATACCGTGACCAGGACGGAGAACTTGTTGTCACAGCGATTGGCACGGGGGTTCGAACAGAACGACCCGTCGACCAGGGATAGGGGGAGTCATGGCATTAAAAGCGAGTGAATTGAAGGTCGGTGATACCTACACGGAACGCTTGGTTGAAGACCTAAAGAGAACGCAAGTGGTGATGTATGCGGGGGCGTCAGGTGACTACAATCCAGTGCATACGGATGAATTGTTTACGACCAAAGTGGCCGGTTATCCGGGTGTGTTTGCGCATGGGATGTTGACCATGGGGATGACAGGCATGATGTTGACCAACTACGTTGGCGACGGACGCTTGACGGAATTTGGGGTGCGTTTCACTAACCAGGTCTTCCCTGGTGACACGCTCGACTCCACGGCGACCGTAACGGCTATTAATGAGGGGCTTGTCGATATTGAGGTGTCGACGATTAACCAAGAAGGCGTCGAAGTCGCGAAAGGTTCAGCTCAAGCACGTATCGACGACTGAACGATCGGTTATGGGTAGAAGAAGAGACAGGGGGCGTCGAATCGCTTCCCGTCTCGACCTGTCTTTACCACTCTTCAATCGATGTTCTTACGTCAACTTCGAACGACCATGCGTTGCGGGGTTGTCGGTAGAGATAATCGAAAGCGTCAACGATTCCATTGATGCTAATCATGCCGGCGTCGCCGAGTTTCTCCGCGTATTCTGGGAAAGCTTTACGAATTTTCTCACCACCGATCGGACCGTCGACAACAACATGGCCGACGTGAATACCGTCGGGCCCGTATTCCTTGGCCATGGCTTGGGCGAGGATTCGGAGCGCAGATTTACCAGAGTTAAATGCGGCGAAGCCAGCTCGCCCCCGCATGGAAGCACTCGCACCCGTGAATAAAAGGGTTCCACCCGACCCTTGCATCCGTCGCAGGGTCTCTCGGCCAAAAAGGAACCCGCCGAAACAGAGAACACGCCAACTCTGCTCGAAGTAGTCAGCGTCCATCTCGATGATCCGGCCGGGGGTATTGTTTCCGGCGTTGTAGATTGCGAGCGTGAGATCACCCTTTTCGCTATCAACGGCTTCAAGTAGGTTAACGATGGACAGCTCGTCGGTTGCGTCTGTGACGACGGCGGTGGCGCGCCCGCCGCTTCCCTCGATGACGCTGGATAACTCATCAAGCGATGCTTGGGTACGGCCGGCGACGAAAACGTGGTGGCCACTTGAGCCAAATCGGATTGCTAATTGGCCACCCAGACCGTCCACGGGACCGACGCCGAGAACAATGGCTTTATTCAATGCGAATTCCTCGTATCAGTTGAGTGCGGACTTGAGCGCATCACAGGCTTTTTGCATTGCAGGGCGTGTCGCCGAAACGGTTTGCGTTTGGGCGAAAAACCCGTGGATGAATCCGTCGAACCGAATGATTTCAACGGCCACGCCGGCTTCTGCGAGGCGCGCGCCGTAGGCCTCACCTTCGTCGCGGAGTGGATCGTACTCTGCGGTCATAACCAGTGCAGGCGGCAGTCCCGAGAGGTCATTGGCGAGAAGTGGTGATGCCCGGGGATCCAGGCGTTGCTCAGCATCGGCGTAAAGATCCCAAAACCATTTCATCGAGTCTAAAGTCAACATATAGCCGTCGGCGTTTGAGATATAGGACTCGGTATCGAAACGGCTTCCGTCCGTGGCCGGGTAGACGAGCAGCTGGAATCGAAGGTCTGGGCCAGCTTCCTTTGCCATTTGCGCGACGACGGCCGATAGCGTGCCTCCAGCACTATCGCCAGCGACAGCAAGACGATTTGAGTCGCCGCCAAAATTCTCGACATTTTCATGGGCCCAATTTAATGCTGCAAAACAATCGTCTGCGGCGGCAGGGAATTTGTGCTCAGGAGCCAGGCGATAATCGACAGAGATTACGATTGCTTCAGCTCCTCGGCACACTTCTCGGCTTTGCGCGTCCGCGGTTACCAAATCTCCGATAACCCAACCGCCACCGTGAAACATCAGCACGATGGGAAACGGGCCATCGCCATTTGGTGTGTAAATTCGAATAGGAATGTCGCTGGCTGGACCTGGGATTTTCCGGTCGTGAACGCCCCCGACCACCAATGCTGGATTTTCTGGTTGCATCATTCGATACATTTCTCGGCCCTGATCAACGGGCATATCGGATAAATTCGGTCCGCCGACTTCGGCCATTTGCTTCAGCAGCGCTTCGTATTCCGGGTGCAGAGGCATAATGGGTATCCTTCAGGTTTCTTTGTTCGCGAAGCATAACCTTGTCCTGTGGAAATTCGGTAACATGGCGTCCCCCTGAAGGAGGCTTGCGATGAGCGAATTTGGTCTGGATGACGTTGAAGAAGCGGCTGAAGCGGCGAAGAAATTCGCGTTTCTCGAAAACACGTTATTTAAAAGCCGGACGCTAACGATTTTCGGGGAGATCAACAAAGACGTTGCCCAACGAACGGCCGAAAAGCTCTTGGCTCTGTCGTACGAAAGTGGCGATCCCATCACACTCTACATTGGTTCTCCGGGAGGACACGTGGAGTCCGGGGACACGATTTTTGACATGATCCGGTTTGTCGAACCCACCGTGCGAACGGTTGGTACGGGTTGGGTAGGTAGTATTGCAACGCACATCTACTTGGCGACGGAGCGAGAGAACCGGTTTGCTTTGCCAAATACCCGATTCCTAATCCACCAGCCCGCGGGCGGGACGGGCGGGGACGCGTCTGATATCGAAATTCAAGCGCGAGAAATCCTAAAAACGCGCGAGCGCATCAACCAAATTATTGCCGATCAAACCGGTCAATCGTTGGAACGCGTTACCAAGGACACCGATCGAGATTATTGGATGAGCGTTGAAGAATCCCTGGAGTACGGCCTGGTAGGAACGATCATCAAATCGGTTAGTGAACTGCCTTAGATCCCCTTTGGCTGGACTTGCGCTTACTGTTGGGGACCGAAGGGTTGGGGCGATCTATAAGGACGTAGCCGAGCCGCTCGCGACGCTGGTGTTCGGCCATGGTGCCGGCGGCGATATGCATCATCGGACCATGAAGGCCATTGCAGAGGCGTTCTCGAAGGTCGGTATTGCAACATTGCGTTTTAATTTCCCATTCAAGGAAGATGGGCACGCGCGAGTAGATTCGAAAGCTGTATCCGAGGCAACGGTAAAAGCGGCGGTCGAATTTGCGGCCGCAAATTATCAAACCGCATTGTTCCTGGGAGGTCACAGCTTTGGTGGCCGAATGGCATCCCACGCCATGGTTGACTACGAATTGGACGTGGACGGAATGATCTTATGTTCGTTTCCTCTGCATCCGCGCGGAAAGCCTAGCATCGCAAGAGCCGATCACCTTGCGTCCATTGGGTGTCCCCTGTTGTTTTTGTCTGGGACACGTGACGCGCTTGCTGAACCCGATTTGTTGGGCTCCGTGGTCAAGGCAGCGAGAGCGAAACTGCAGTGGCTTGAAACGGCCGACCACGGCTACGGCATCCTTAAACGAACACGCCAGCGTAAAGACGACGTTTTTGACGAGATGGCAAGCCACGCTAGAGACTTTGTCGTTTCAGTAACGTTGTGATGACTCGGACCATTCGGGTTCGTACTCGGGAACCAATACGAACATTCATACAAAGTTCGATATGGCGTGTAAGTGGAAGCTCTTTCATTCGGCTTTCCCTTCCACGTCGATCCTGAACATAATCTCCGGATGACGGAACGGAAGCATATTGTTGTCGTCGGTGGTGGAATCGCAGGTCTGTCGTTGGCATCCGAACTAGCTCACGATAACGAAGTCACAATATTAGAAGCGGAGATGCAGCCCGGTTATCACAGTACCGGGCGTTCGGCAGCCGTCTTCGTCATACCGTTTGTAAACGATGTCGTTCATCGCTTGTCTGTGGCGAGTGAGCGGTTTTTCGTGGAACCGCCCAAAGGATTCGATCGTTTGAGTCAGCGGCTCACCAATGTGTTGGTTGCGGAAGCAGACAATGCGGACCAAGTCACCACTTTCCTCGATACTTGGTCGCGACGTTGTCCCTGGCTGAAGCGAGTGACGGGTGGGGAGATTCGGGATGAAGTCCCCATCTTAAAAAAGGAAATCGTTTGCGGTGCGCGCGACGAGCGTAGCCTGGCGCTAGACGTTCATAATATTTTGGAGGGACATCGGCGTCGCCTGTTGGAGCGTAATGGCTTCATTGAAACGCGTGCACGCGTGGTCGAGATGAGCTGGCAGGCTGACCGCTGGCGCGTTGAGCTCGATAACGGCAAAGTGCTATTTGGCGATATGTTGATTAATGCGGCAGGGGCGTGGGCGACAGAAGTTGCCGAGCTAGCTGGTGCAGTTCAGGTATCTCTGCAGCCCAAGAGGCGCACGGGAATTATCGTTGACCCCGGCGTCGACTCGACGTCATGGCCGATGATTCATGTTGCGAGCGGCGACTTATATTTCAAACCCGAAGCGTCGATGTTGATGGTGTCCCCGGCAGATGAAACCGATTCGACCCCTTGCGATGCGCAACCCGACGAATGGGATGTGGCAGTGGGTATGGATCGGTTGAACCAGCTCGTCACGATCGACATTGATCGCCCCGAGCGGACGTGGGCAGGCCTTCGCTCGTTCGTCCCGGACAGAGCGCCCGTTATCGGCTTTGACCCTCAAGCGCCAAGTTTTTTTTGGTTGGCTGCATTTGGCGGGTTTGGTGTTCAGACTTCGCCCACTTATAGTCGGATGGCGTCCGGGCTGATCAACGACGAGTCGTTGCCGGACGATTTGGAAGCATTGCGAGAATTGGTCGCTCCGGATCGACCGAATTTGGATAGGGGTTAAAGATGAAACTTGCAACGTTTACGCATGGCGGTGATACGCGCATTGGGGTTGTTGTCGGTGAGTTGGTTGTCGATTTATCGAAAGCGGCGCCCGAGCTTCCAACCGATATGCGAGATTTTCTTGTGGGGGGTGACGCGGCGATGACGGTCGCGCGCGAGGCACAAACGGCTAGCGAACACGCACTCGCGGTGGTGGATGTTGAGCTTCAATCACCAGTCATTAATCCCGGAAAAATATTAGCCATCGGACTCAACTACGCGGACCACATCGAAGAATCCGGTGCTGAGACGCCCAAAGTGCAGATGTGGTTCAACAAACAAACCACAGCGACCAACGGGCCGTATGACGACATTGCTAAGCCCAGCGTCTCTGATTTACTCGATTACGAGGGAGAACTCGTGTTCATCGTTGGGAAACGGGCAAAACATGTTCCCAGGGAGCGGGCACACGAGGTGATCGCGGGTTATTGCTGCGGTAACGATGTCAGTGTGCGCGACTGGCAGATGCGCTCACAGACCATGCAGATAGGGAAATCGTTTGATACGCATGCGCCTTTTGGGCCTTGGATGGTTACACCTGATGAAGTAGGCGACCCGCACGACCTTGCGCTTCGTACCTACGTGAACAGTGAAAAACGCCAGGACACCAACACGCAGCACATGGTGTTTGATTGTTTTGATCAGATAGCACATCTAACCCAAGCGTTCACGCTCGAACCTGGCGATGTCATTTATACCGGCACCTCGAGCGGAGTAGCAGCGGCGCAGACCCCGCCACCGTGGCTGACTGTGGACGATCTAGTCCGCGTTGAAATCGAAAACATCGGCTATATTGAAAACAAGGTCTTTTTGGATCGGGGTGATTCAATCGTCGAGTAGATGGACAAAAATAGTACCAACTCGGCAAGGTTAGTTCGTATCGAGGTCTAGTTTTTTTCGAACCAGTGCGTCCAGCCGGAAGACGTGATCGTCATTGATTCGAAGGTCTTTCAACGCCTCCGCCAATTTCGTGAGGTATTCGACGTTGCTTCCGCTGGGGCCCTCGCTTTGACAGATCTGATCGGCAATGGCTTCGAGTGGTGCGTCCCCAAGGAAGGCAGCGTTTTGTTGACTAGCGATGTAAACGATTCCAGCAACGCGCGTGGACGGTAATTGAATCGACACGTCGTGTCGCTTGTAGCCGTTCTTTTCGCGCTGGTCGAGATGGGACAACACCTCTTTAGTGACTCGGAACGCGCGGCCATAGCAACGTTTCCCTTCGCTCGCGATCAACGTCAGGACCCGACCGGGGCGGTTTTCAGTTCCTCTATGATCGTGCGATCCCTGCCAGAAACGTCGCGACCAGTGACAGATATTCCCAGGTCTTGACTCTAGAAACGGAAAATCGGGGCGCCAGATTAACGAGCCGTAACCGAAAACCCAGAAATCTTGCACTCGTTTGTCTTAGGCAAGCCCCTTCGACACGTCGAACGCCTGTTGAGACGCTTGTTGAAGGGCTGGGTCATTCAAGAAATCGAGAGCCGTCATGGCGAGGGCCTTTGCTCCGTCCAGCGCGGCATGGTCACCCATCTCGCCCCCTGCCCATTTTTCGAATTCCGGGTTATGAATGACGACGTCGGGAGGAGCGGCCGCCAGCATGGGGTGAATGGAAGGTACGCGGTGACTGACGTTGCCCATATCGGTGCTGCCAGCACCCGCGCTGCCTAGTTTCTCATAGGGAAAAAAGTCGCGGCCTAAGGCTTCAGCATTGTGTTGGAAACGTTCGGCCAAGGGCCAATTGGTATTTAGATCGAGGTAATCGACTTCTCCCCACGTGGTTTCAACAGCGCTTCCAGAACCCTTCGCGCCCGCTTCAAAACATGCTTGTACTCGGGGTTTCAATACTTCAAGTTCGTTGGCGTTCGCGGCGCGAACGTAAAACTCGCCGCATGCCCGATCGGGGACGATGTTGGGAGCTTGACCTCCTTCTGTGATGATGCCGTGGATGCGTTCGGTGTGTTGGATGTGCTGACGCAAATTGGATATGGCTTGGTACGCAAGGAGCAAACCATCCAGGGCGTTGACACCGCGATGTGGCATAGCCGATGCGTGCGCCGATCGTCCCTGGTAGACCGCGCGTACTTCGGCGACACAGATACACGGCATCGTCGCCAGGTTGATACCCGCGGGGTGCATCATGATCGCTGCGTCGGTTTTATCGAAGGCCCCGTTGCGTGCCATCACTTCTTTGCCACCGCCACGCTCTTCTGCCGGTGTTCCAAGCAGTCGAACGCTGCCGCTTAAGGATACGTCTACGGATTTGAGCGCCAGGAAAGCTCCTAACGCCGAAGTTGCAATAATATTATGCCCGCAGGCGTGGCCAATACCGGGTAAGGCATCGTACTCGGCTAGGATGTCGATTCTTGGTCCGTTATCGGCTGGAATCTTCGCTTCGAACGCGGTTTCGAGCCCGTAAACCTTCGAGTTCACTTGCTGCTTGTGATGCTCCAACGTACGAGTCAGAAGGGCGCTCGCCTCGTACTCTTTGAACGCAAGTTCTGGATTTGCATGAATCGCGTGCGATACCTCTAATAACGCAGACGCATGGGTATCAACGTAGTGAGCGATGTCTTCTTTTACCTTATCCATAGATCGATCCTAATTGAATGCGTGCGCGCGAAACGACGTTGTTGGCTCACACGATCCGGGAACCGGTTTTGCCCCAGTATTCGTCTTTAAGCAGGCGCTTGTATAGCTTGCCGGTAGGCAACCTTGGTAACTCAGCCCGAAAGTCGACACTTTTCGGGCACTTGTAGTGTGCAATTCTTTCTCTTGTGTAGTGGAGTAGTTCTTCCGCTAGATCGTCATCAGTCTCTATGCCCGCTGCTGGCTGAACAATCGCCTTAACTTCTTCGCCCATTTCGGCGTTGGGAACGCCGATGACTGCCACGTCGGCGACTTTGTCGTGCATGATCATGGCGTCTTCGATTTCTTGTGGATAGATGTTGACTCCGCCGGAAATGATCATAAACGTCGCGCGGTCGGTAAGGTAGAGATAGCCTTCTTCGTCGACATAGCCAACGTCGCCGAGTGCGGTCCAGTTGACGTGCTCGGGGTGTTGCGCTTCTCGAGTCTTGTCGGGATCTTTGAGATATTCAAACGGCATCTTCTCCAATTCGAAATAAACGATACCGGACTCGCCAATGGGGAGTTCGGTTCCTTCTTCATCACATATATGAATCGTCCCCAAGAGCGAACGTCCTACGGTCCCTGGATGGGCGAGCCATTCTTCCGGGCCGCAATGCGTAAACCCATTTAATTCGGTGCCACCGTAATATTCATAAATAATGGACCCCCACCAATCAAACATTTGGCGTTTGACGTCGGGCGGGCACGGCGCAGCGGCGTGGATGGCGACTTTGTGAGATGACAGGTTAAAGCCCGAACGATCTGCTTCGGGGAGTTTGAGCATTCGTGAAAACATTGTTGGGACCCATTGGCTGTGGGTAACTTGGTAATCCTCAATAGCGTGTAATGCTTGTATCGGATCAAAGCGGTGCATCATTACGACGGTGCCCCCCAAGGCTTGCGTACCCGACGAAAAACTAAGTGGAGCAGAGTGGTATAGGGGCGCGGGCGAGAGGTAGACAACGTTTTCGTCGAACTGCCATAAACCACTGAGAAGACCGCCAACTAAATTGTCAGCACTGGAAATCAAACCCTCTGGCAGTGGACGGAGAATTCCTTTGGGCCTCCCCGTGGTGCCAGAACTGTATAGCATGAATGTTCCCGCTGGTTCTTGCTCCAAAGGTTGCGCGGGAAGGGCGTTGATACCGGCTTCATAATCTTCATAGCCGTCCAAGGAGCCCCCGACGCAGAGCCAGGTATGGCAGTTCGGAGCGTACAGAGGCAGATCTGCGGCGACTTCTGCGACCCCGGTTGAGGTGATTAACACTTGCGATTCAGAGTTATCGACAATATATCCGGCTTCCTCGGTTGTTAAGTAACGGTTCACCGAGGTGAAATAGAGCCCGGACCGAAGCGCTGCCCACAGCACCTCGAAATATGCCAGATTGTTTTCCATAAAGATGGAGACGTGATCACCGGGTCTTAAACCGCGGTCCCACATCAGTTGAGCCAAACGGTTGGAACGATCGTTCAACTCACGGTAAGTTATGGTCTCCCCGTTTGCGGTGTTGATGGCCGCAGGTTTATCGGGAAATATCGTTGCCCAGTGCCCCGGATACATAATCAGTCCTCCACCCTATTTTTGGAGGCTACCAACGTGTTGTGCCGCGCGTCCACAGTTAAGGGTTCTCGATTGCCCCGGCAGTGTCCTGGTCAAGTATTTGCATCGCCTCGTCCGTGGTGAAGAATATTTGGCCGCTTAGTTCTTGTGCAAACGCGGTGTCGGCGAGCCGATCCATTAGTGGGCCTTTAACTTCAGAGAGATGAAGCTTGATTGATACGGAACGCAGACTTTCGTTAATTCGACGCAGCATCTCGAGGCCCGAGGTGTCGATAAAATTAATGGAGCTGCACACAAGAAGGATGTGCCGTGCTTCGTGGTGAGTCTCGACGATTTTCAGGACTCGGTCTTCGACGCGGTTGGCGTTGGCGAAATAGAGGCTTTCGTCGACCCGCAATGCAACGACCTTGGGCCAGGTTTCTGCGTCGTAGCGTTCGATATTTCGAAAGTGGGTGGAGTCGTCTAGTCGCCCAACGATAGTGATTTGGGGACGGCTAGAACGTCGTATGAAAAGAAGTATCGAGACGCACACGCCCGTCAAAAGACCAGTCTCGACGCCGAATGCTAGGACACTGGCGAGTGTCACGACATGCGTCACGACGTCCAGACGGTAAAAGCGCCAGTGAATTTTAAGGTCTCTAAATTCTACTAACCCCACCACGGAAACAATGATGATCGCCGCGAGTGCCGCATGCGGAAGTATTTGAAACAGTGGCGTAAGCCATAAAAGAGCGATCAAGATAACCAGGGCGGAAGCGATGCTCGACACGGGAGTTCGACCCCCGGCGGCGGCGTTGACACTGGAGCGCGAAAAACTGCCAGCGACTGGATATGCGCCTGTGAATGCTGCACCCAGGTTGGCAGCGCCAAGCGCGATGAGTTCCTGATGACTGTTGACTCGTTTGCGTTGCCGGCTTGCTAACGTTGAACCGACCGAAAAGCTCTCGACGTACGCAACGATGGCGATCAACGCTGCGGATGGGGCTAGATCGATCCATAGATCCAAATCAAATGGGGGGGCCTTGATCGATGGCAAGCCTGCCGGAATGTAGCCGACGGATGGCGTCTCAAACCCAGCAACCAACACAAGGAGAATACTCCCTGCCGCCACGAATATCGGGCCAGTGCGCAAGATGGCGCTGTCTTCACGAGGTCCTTTCGGACGCGGTAATAAGCGTTTGACAAACGGGGGAAATAACCAGAGGAGAAGCAGTGACGCCAAACCGATCGCGATCGTGAAAGCATGGGCGTCGCTAATCCGCACTGCCATAGAGGCAAAGTCGGATAGTGGTCCCGCCCCTGGAGTTGCCGGAATTCCTGTAAGTGCTGGAATTTGACTAATGACGATGAGAATAACGGCTCCGTTGATAAAACCGCCTATCACTGGACGGCTCAAGATGTTGACGATCCCGCCGAGTTGAAAGATCCGTAGAAGCCACAGTAAGAGCCCTGCTTGCATGCATAGAACGGTCGCGATTCCAATCGCGTCATTACCGAATTGGTCTGCGTGATCCTTGATCGTGTCTGCGACCATCAGTGCGGCAACCGCGACGGGTCCGACCACGAGCTGCCGCGACGACCCTAGAAGCGCGTACAAAACCATCGGGAGGAGGCAGGCGTACAACCCGGCCTCCGGCGGGAGTCCCGCCAAGAATGCGTATGCGATCGCCTGAGGAACGGTGACGATTCCGACGACGAGTCCTGCGACGAGATCATAGTTCAAGTCTTCTCGACGGTAATTAGCAATCACGCTAAAGATAGGTACGTAGCGCGACCATCCTGTTGGTTGCTCTGACATCGGTTCTTGCTCGATGGCGGGCCGGCATTGTAGCCTCGAGGGCGCTTTGTGTGGGAGTGATAGCTATGGACGTACGTGCGGCAGTAGCCAATAGGGCGGGGGAACCTTTGTCGGTCGAGACGGTGCAACTTGACGGGCCGGGACCCGGCGAGGTGCTTGTTGAAATTAAGGCGACTGGCATCTGTCACACCGACGCCTATACATTGTCAGGAGCTGATCCCGAAGGGTTGTTCCCTTCCATCATGGGGCACGAGGGCGCGGGTGTAGTGGTCGACACCGGATCCGGTGTGACCAGCGTGGCCAAGGGCGATCATGTGATACCGCTGTACACCCCCGAATGTAGACAGTGTGAATTCTGTCGATCCGGAAAAACAAACCTTTGTGGTGCCATTCGCGAGACGCAAGGTCAGGGACTAATGCCGGATGGAACGTCGCGTTTTTCCCGCGACGGTGAAAGGCTGTTCCACTACATGGGGACGTCAACTTTTTCGAATTACACGGTGCTACCCGAAATCGCAGTTGCTCGAATCCGGGAAGATGCGCCCTTCGATAAGGTTTGCTACATCGGATGTGGAGTCACCACGGGGCTCGGGGCCGTCATGAACACGGCGAAAGTCGAACCGGGATCCAGCGTTGCCGTGTTCGGGCTTGGAGGTATTGGTCTTAACGTCATTCAGGGAGCACGGATTGTGGGCGCGGACCGTATTATCGGAGTCGACGTTAATGCCGATAAGCGTTCGCTTGCAGAAAAATTTGGCATGACGGATTTCATCAACCCAACGGATGCGGATGACGTGGTCGGATCCATCGTCGACCTTACTAATGGCGGTGTGGATTATTCTTTCGAGTGTATCGGTAAGGTTGAAGTCATGCGCCAAGCCCTCGAGTGCTGTCACAAGGGATGGGGTGAAAGCATCATCATTGGCGTTGCGGCTTCGGGTGAGGAGATTTCAACGAGACCTTTCCAGTTGGTCACAGGCCGCGTTTGGCGCGGTACGGCATTTGGAGGCGCACGGGGACGGACCGACGTGCCTGGCATTGTTGATTGGTACATGGACGGCAAGATTAATATTGATGATTTGATTACCCACACGATGCCTTTGGATGACATAAATGATGCGTTCGATTTGATGCACGAAGGCAAATCAATTCGATCGGTGGTGACTTTCTCTTAACTGATTTTTTAAAGCTTATATTTCGAGGAGGAATTTTATGGACCGACGAGCATGGTTAGATCAAGTCGTTGAGGAAACGCTTGAACCAGACCTCCCGATTTGTGATCCCCACCATCATCTTTGGGATTATCCCCAAAGTCGTTACCTACTCGACGAGCTACTGGAAGATACCAACAGCGGACACAATGTGGTTTCAACCGTTTTCATGGAATGTGGTGCGATGTATAGGGCTGCGGGGCCAGAGGCTTTTAGTCCAGTCGGTGAGACGGAGTTTGTCAACGGCATCGCGGCGATGAGCGCTAGCGGGTTGTACGGTGAGACGAGGGCATGTGCATCGATCATTGGTTTTGCGGATCTGTCGATGGGGACTGCCGTTGGCGATGTTTTGGACGCGCACATGGCCGCGAGCGGTCGATTTCGTGGCATTCGGCATGCAACGGGCTGGGATGCCAGCAACGATATCCGTAATTCACACACGTCCCCACCGGAGAAGCTTCTTGGGGACAAGGTTTTTCGCGAGGGGTTCCGTGAATTGGGAAAGCGTGATCTGACCTTTGACGCGTGGTTATATCACTCGCAGATCTACGAACTTACCGCGCTCGCACGCGCGTTTCCGGAACAACCCATCGTTTTTGATCATTTTGGTGGCCCATTGGGCATCGGTCCGTATCAAGGCAAGCGCGACGAAATCTTTTCATTCTGGAAAGCGGCAATAACTGAGCTCGCACGATGCGAAAATGTTGTTGCAAAGCTAGGTGGATTGGTTATGCCGATCAATGGATTTGGGTTCCACAAGGCGGCTGAACCGGCATCGTCGGAAGCGTTGGAATCAACCACGCGAGATTACTATTTCCACATGATTGAACAGTTTGGTGCGGGAAGGTGTATGTTCGAAAGTAATTTTCCGGTCGACAAAGCAAGCTGCTCGTACAACGTGTTGTGGAACTCGTTTAAACGTATTGCGGCCGGTTTTTCGGCCGAAGAAAAGTCGGAGCTATTTCACAACACCGCGGCGAGGACCTATACGGTTATTGTATAAATCGCGTGCGAAACTTCGTAAAAGCCAAGCACATTAGATAAATAGCATACAGGTCGGAGTGGGGATGCTGGCTGTGCTCGCAGCCTCCGTGGGTCGACCGTTAACGAGGGGATAAACCGTGACATTGTCTGATTGTTGGTTCGCAACCATGAGCCATTTTTGAGTTGGGTCCAAACAAAAAAAGCGCGGGTGTTCTCCATACGTCGGGATCCAGGAAGGCGCACAAGGTAAGCCGCGATCGTCTATAGCCATCGTTACTATCGAGTTATGACCCCGATTTGACGCATAGACGAAGCGACCGTCGTTACTTAACTGAATTTCTGCGGTCGTACTTGAGCCACGATAGCCGGTGGGAAGTGTGCTGACGAACTCTTGTTCATGATGAATATCAGTGCGGTGTAAAACGGCGATCGTGTTGCTCAGTTCGTTGAGCAAATAATTGAGGGGGTGTTGGGGATGGGCAACGATGTGGCGGGGTCCTGAACCGGGTTTAACGGACGTTGTCGATGGATTGACGTTCAACACCCCGCGAGGGTCGATTCGGTAGTGGTACACGCAATCCGCACCAAGATCCGGAACCATTAACTCGGTGTCGGATACCAGGTGTACTTCATGGGCATGCGCGCACCGTTGTCGATCGCTGACGGGCCCGCTTCCTTCATGTATAACGTGGCTCGTTTTTTCGCCAATTGCACCATTGGAATCACGCCGAAAGACGGCGACACTGCCGCTTCCATAGTTCGCGACCGCGATCCAATGAAGGCTGGCCGTAATATGACAAGGCAAAGAACCCAACGACGATTCGCGATTAATGAAACGTAGTGTGTCCGCGCGAAGTTCGAAAGCGGAAACACCACCTTCCACTGCTTCGTTGACGGCGTAGACGTGATTGTCGATACGACAAAGAAAAGCAGGGCTCTCGGATTCAATCGCGAGCCCCTGGCCGTCAAATTGACCGTTCTTGTCGTTGAACGAGGCCCAGTAAATGCCCTGTGCATCGTCCTGAGTATAAGTACCAACGAGAATGCGATGAACGGTCACGAGCCGCGGTTTTGTCGGATGGTTAGGACACACGCTGGCTTAGGCAGCGCCATGGGCTTACGCAGCGTTGATCAGTTGAACTCTAACTCCGCGCCTACGTAAAACTGCCGCGGTAGACCGGGGAAATATCGATAACTCCCAAAGGCGTAATCCGCGCGGTCAGCGTATTCCTTATCGAGCAAATTGATGATTCGTGCGAATACACGGACGTTGTTGGAAAGCTCGTAGTTGCCGCGCCAGTTGAGCAAGGTGTGTCCCGAATATTTCGCTGTGTTGGCTGCATTGATGAAGTGCGATCCGATATGACTGAGTTCAAATTCGGAGGTGGCGCGTTCGGTGAACCGGGCCCGCCAATGCGCACTCGCTAACCACCTAGGGGCAGTATCAACGTCGTTGCCAGAGATAATCGTCTCACCGCGCGATGCGTCTCGTGTGAAATCGTATCGGTGGCGAGCATAGGTCGCGACGAGCGCGAGAGTATGGTCGTCGTTCGGGTGAAACGCGAGATCCGTTTCGATGCCGCTAGATCGCGTTTTCCCATCGCTGACGTTATAACCGTCTGCGTCGCGGAAGATCAGGTTGTTAGAGCGTTCGAGATAGGTGCTGACATCGACATCGAGCCGACCTTTTGTTGCGTTGACCCCGACTTCGAGAGACCGTAGTGACTCACTCGTTAGACTTGCAACGGTTTGGCCGCTCTGAAGGCGATAAAGTTCGGTCGCTTGCGGTGGCCTGAAACCGATTCCGGTCAGGGCGTAGAGTTTTAACCTCGGGTTGGCCTCCCAACGGATGCCGATGCGACCGGCGACGTCCGTGAAATCGTCTTCACGATCAGCTGGACGGGTGTATAGACAACCCCCAAATCCGCATAGGCTGCCGTCATCGCGACTGTTTCCATCGAGGTGCCGATTATCGTAATCGTAGTTAAGACGCTCCAATCGCATGCTGTGAATGAGTTCGACGTTTTCAGCAATCTCCCAACCAAGGTCATAAAAAGCTGCCATCAAGAAACTTGATATCTCGTAGTCGTAGTGTGTGCCCTCGGGTCGGGTACCGACCAAATAGGCGGATCCGGTCGTCGGTTGATCCTGTTGTTCTGACAGCGCGCCACGCATCGTCTCGACGTGAGCACCTGCCATCCAGCGGATATTCGTAGAGGAGCCTTTCACGCGGGCGAGGACACCGAAACTTGTTTGATCATTGTTCTCTAAAGGTTTTCCAGGAAGAAAATGCTGTCGAAATTCCATATCCGAGCGGCGTAGATAAGGAGCGACTGACCACTCTCGATCGCTCTGCTCGAGATTCCAGTGGCTCGTGATCCTCAATGAAGCTGCGTCACGGTAGGCCTCGGGGTTGGGGTTGGTGCGTCGTATCGTCGCATCTTCGTACGCAAGCTCGCCTTTTACGTAACCCCCTGTTTCTTGGTTTAAGCGGGATGCGGAGAGCGTATGGATGGCTTTCCAACTCCCCGTGTTGGTCGATAGGTTGGAGGTGACTTTATATTGGTTATACCCAGTGTCGTCGCGGTAGCCATCGCTTCGGCTTCCATTTGCGTTAAGCTGAAAGCGGTCTGAACCCGCAGATAAACGACCTTGTAGGTAGTCGTACGATCCGACTTCGACAGCTACTTGGGTCGATTCATTGTGGGTGAAAGAAATTGAGTTAATCACGCCATGCAGCGCGTTGCCGCCGAATCGAGCACTCGCCGGTCCGCGGACAACTTCGAGCGCTGACGCCTGTTCGCTGTTGATCTCGAATAGGTTGTTGACGTTGCAGAATCCGGCGGGCCTGACCGGAATACCGTCTTCCAAGAAGAGGAATCCGCCGCAAGCACCGGGGCCTGTGAGAACGCCGGATCGAATTGCGGTCAGGTGTTCTTGTCCAGAGCCTCGAGACACCCACACACCAGGGATCCGGACAAGCGCTTCATGGACGTGGTTGGCGCGCACGAGTTCCAGAGTTTTAGCGTTTATGGTGGAGCCGCTACCCACGGTTTTAGTCGACGCTATGACGGAAGCCTCAGCACGCACGATAATCTCTTCCAATTCATCGGCACCGGCCATTGGGGAGGCGAGTACCGACGTTAGAAAACCAAGTGTAAGGATTCGCTTCATGTGGACGGGTAATTGACAGCCTGGAGTCGTCGAATGATAAGCGGATGTTCGAAAAAGTCATACCAGCAATACGGTTTGCGGGGTGAATACGTGTCTGAAGTGTACGAATGGGTTGCCGAAAGCGCATTGAGCGATTGTCGAAAAAACCCTTATTCTTGTGGCCGAGTCTTGCAGGATACGGTTCGTTGAAGATACCCAAAACACTACTCGGCGTACTGAAGAACCCGAGGGCTAGTAGGTTCTTTAAGGGCGTCGCGACGGTCGTCGATGGACCGCTAATGCGCTGGTCGCGCGGTCGCATACGCCTCTCATTCGTGATCCCAGTGCTGCTTCTTGAAGTCATGGGAGTGCGGAGCGAGACACTGCGACGAGTGCCGTTGCTATACGTCGACACGACCGACGGCCTGATCATCGTTGGGTCAAACGGAGGGTCGGTTCGAGAACCCGCGTGGTGTAACAACATAAGAGCGAATCGTTCGGTGGCTTGTTTAGTTAAGGGCCGACGAGAGCGTTATGAGGTGACTGAATTGGAGGGTTCGGTGTACGCGGAGGCGTGGGAAAAAGCGTTGGTTGTGTATCCCAATTACGACGTATACCAGCGGCGTCTTCCCTTGAGGACGATTCCTCTTTTTCGACTCTCGAGGTTATGAGCGTGTGACAACGTTGGCGGATGACGAGCAGACTTTGGATATCCCACATCGGCTGTTTCTGATCAAATGGCCACTGTCTGTGGGAGCTTTTGATATGCCGCTAGACATCATCGGCGTCGGGTATGGCCGTACCGGCACGTTGTCGTTGAAACAAGCGTTGGAAATATTGGGGTACTCAGATTGCTATCACATGTCGGAAGTGGTCGCACACCCTGAGCACTCAGCCTTATGGATTAACGCGTGGAAAGGTGACGATCCTTGGGAAGCTATTTTTGATGGATACCGAGCGACTGTGGATTGGCCTGCGGTCGCGTTCTGGCCGCGTCTCATGAACTATTATCCCAAGGCGAAGCTGATTCTCACGACGCGCGATGTGGAAAGTTGGTACCGAAGTGCGTCAAATACGATCTTCAAAGCCATGAAGGAGGGGATGCTTTCTGACGAACCTACGCGGCGCGAACGGGTCGAAATGGCCAAGGACATTATCGTGGATGGTACGTTTGGCGGCGATCTAGACGACAAGGCAACGGTACTCGCTGCCTATCAGCAAAATATCGATCGAATATATAACGAGGTTCCGAAAGAGCGTTTGATCATCTTTGATTCGGCTGAGGGATGGGATCCGTTGTGCGAAGCATTGGGGACGCCTATACCGAAGGTTCCATACCCGAGGATTAATACCACCGAAGAATTTGAACAGCGCTGGCGAGGTGGTGATCCTCGACGGGGTTTGCGTTCGACCTAGGGGTTATCGCCGAGGTCGGCCTTCGCGGAATGGCGCCTATCGATAAGACGGAAAACCCATGTCGCCAACGCTGCTCCGATAAACTGAGCGGCGATGAACGCCGGTACGTGCTCCGGCGCGATCCCGGAGAACGTGTCGGTTAAGGAGCGGGCGATCGTCACCGCTGGGTTTGCAAAAGACGTGGACGCGGTAAACCAATACGCGGCGGCGATATATAGTCCCACCATGGGGGCAACGGCTGATGGCCGCGCGCGAAGTGTTCCGAGGATCGTCATGACGAGGCCGAACGTGGCCACCACTTCGGCGAGCCATTGCGCGGGGCCGGTTCGCGCGTGGGTTGAGAACTGAAGCCAATCGATTTCGAACATGGCATGTGCTAACCAGGTTCCCAAGATACCGCCTAGTATTTGAACGACGACGAAGAGAGAGGCTTCCCCTCGCGAAATTTCGTCGCGAATAACAAACGCAAGCGTGACGGCAGGATTGAAGTGAGCTCCAGATAAAGGACCGAAAATCGTGATAAGAACGGTCAGTATCGCTCCAGTGGCAAGGGTGTTACCGAGCAAAGCAAGTGCAACATTACCGCCGGCGAGGCTTTCCGCCATAATGCCAGAACCCACTACGGTAGCGAGCAAGAAAAGTGTGCCGAGGAATTCCGCGAATAGTCTAACGGGATTGGTCATTGGAAATAGTCGTTGAGGATGGGCTCGAATTGGGTGGCGTAACGATTAATACGTTCAAAACACTACGGCTCAATAAACGCCTACCATAAAGTACTGGTGTTTCAATTCAACGACATTCGTGGGTCCGTCTGGTTAGCGCGTTATCTCGGCAATAGGGTCTTCCCTTACTGTGCTAAAACGTGCGTTGAGCGTGGCTCTGATAAATAATCGGTATTGCCTTGAATAGACTGACCTGTAATTCAGGAATATCCATGCTTACGTTCGCCGGATAGAAATCATTTTGACGTTGAGCAAAGTTTTATGTGGGTAGCCGCAGTTCTACTGGTCGTCGTTGTCGGCTCGGTGGTCTTCAATTTTTTCACCCCGTGGTGGTTTGGCGAAGTCGCGTCGAATTGGGGAAGTATTGATGACACCGTACTTCTCACGCTTTGGGTATGCGGCGTCGTCTTCATCCTGGTAGGGCTATTTCTTGTCTTTTCAGTCTATAAATATCGGTTCCGGCAAGGGGCAAGGGCACGATACGAACCGGAAAATGCCCGACTAGAACTCTGGTTAACCGTAGGTACAACCTTGGGCGTCGTTGCCATGCTCGCGCCTGGGTTAGTTGTATGGGACGAATTCATTCGGGTTCCCGCTGAAGCGTCGGAAATGGAAGTGTTTGGTGAACAGTGGCGCTGGCGCTATCGCTTACCGGGAACGGACGGAAAGTTAGGTACCACCGACATTCGCAATGTCAGTACGCGTAACCCTTTTGGTCTCAACGACGACGATCCGACCGGTTTGGATGACGTTCTGATCCAATCGCCGGAGATTCATATTCCGGTGAATGTGCCGGTGAAAGCATTATTGCGGTCGAAAGACGTGCTGCACGATTTTTTTGTGCCGGCATTTCGCGTAAAAATGGACCTGGTCCCGGGGATGGTCACCTATTTCTGGTTCACACCGACAAAACTTGGCGAGTTCGAGATTCTTTGCGCCGAGTACTGCGGTTCGAGTCACTACCTCATGCGTGGAGTTGTGCATGTGGATCAGCTGGACGAATACCAAATTTGGCTGGAATCGCAACCGACCTACGCCGAGATGCTGGCAGGGGCTAGACCATCCAATCGTGACATTACAGCAGGTCGCACGGTTGCCGAGACCAACGGGTGCTTGGCGTGCCATTCGTTGGACGGCAGTCAAGTAGTGGGTCCCACCTGGCAGGGACTCTGGGGACGCCGCGAACGGCTGATAGATGGGTCCGTCGTTACGGTAGACGAGGCGTATGTGCGCAAGTCGATTGTCAATCCAGCGGCACAGATCGTTGACGGATTTGCGCCCGTCATGCTGTCCTATGAGCTGCCCGAAGATGACATGCAAACCCTACTCGCCTTTTTGCGGTCGACGGTTTCGGTAACGTCGGTGCCCGCCGCCAGTGGTCTTGAAGATGTCGGGGAAGCACTCGCTCAATCGCAAGGATGTTTGGCGTGTCATAGCCTTGACGGAACGAAGGGCGTGGGTCCCACCTGGCAGGGGCTATGGGGACGAATGGAGGATTTGACGGATGGATCAACGGTCGCGGTGGACGCCGCGTATTTTAAGGAGTCGATCGAATACCCGAACGCAAAAGTTGTTAAAGGTTTCGCCCCCGTTATGTTGCCGTATCAATTTACAGACGAAGAGATCGAGGCATTGATCGCGTATGCGGTTGAGCGCCTCGCCGCACCCTGAGAGGTAGGCATGACGCAAGCAGAAGCCCCGTACCAAGAAACCATGGTTGTGCACCAGCCGCGAAGTTGGATTACGCGCTATTGGTTTAGCCGGGACCACAAAGTGATTGCTGTTCAATACGCTGTCACGGCGATCGCGGTCGGCTTGGTGGCGTTGGTGCTGTCGGGATTGATGCGAATACAAATAGGCTTCCCGGGGTTGTTGCCTTTTATCACGCCAGATATCTATTACCAGGCCGTGACCATGCACGGCATGATCATGATCATCTTTCTACTCACCGCGTTCTTACTCGGCGCCTTCGGTAATTTCTGTATTCCACTAATGCTTGGCGCCCGCGATATGGTTTTCCCGTTCGTCAACATGCTGAGCTATCACATCTATTTGTTGTCAGTGCTTGTTTTGATGGCGAGTTATTTTGTACCTGGAGGACCTACAGGGGCCGGTTGGACACTGTATCCACCGCAAGCCATTCTTCCGGGGACGCCAGGTGTCGACTGGGGAATCGTCACCATGCTTCTGTCCCTCATTATTTTCGTCGTCGCGTTCACCATGGGCGGATTGAATTACATCACCACGATTCTGCAGGCGCGCACGCGGGGCATGACGCTCATGCGTATGCCATTAACCGTCTGGGGCCTTATGATGGCGACTGTGCTTGGCCTGTTGGCGTTTCCCGCTCTTTTTGTCAGCGCCGTCATGATGCTACTGGATAAATTGGTCGGCACCAGTTTCTTCATGCCCGCCGTGGTGTCGTTCGGTCAACAGTTAGAACACAGTGGTGGCAGCCCATTGTTGTTCCAGCACCTGTTTTGGTTCTTTGGCCATCCAGAAGTCTATATTGTGGCGTTGCCTGCATTCGGGGTTGTGTCCGAATTAATATCGGTTCACTCGCGAAAGAATATTTTTGGTTATCGAATGATGGTTTGGGCGCTGGTCGCGATCGCGGCGCTCTCGTTTGTGGTGTGGGCCCACCACATGTACGTCGCCGGAATGCATCCTTACTTCGGCTTTTTCTTTGCGACAACCACACTCGTCATCGCCGTACCGACGGCGATCAAGGTCTACAACTGGGTGCTGACGTTATGGAAGGCCAACATCAGGCTGACGGTACCCATGCTGTTCGCGCTGGCGTTTATCCTGACCTTTGTTGTCGGCGGTCTTTCCGGCCTCTTTCTGGGAAACGTGATCATTGATGTGCCGTTATCGGACACCTATTTCGTCGTAGCCCATTTCCACATGGTGATGGGCGTCGCCCCCATTTTGGTCATCTTCGGTGGTATTTATCATTGGTACCCGAAACTGACCGGACGGATGTTGAACAATACTCTCGGGAAGCTGCATTTCTGGGTCACGTTTCTCGGAACGTACGCCGTTTACTATCCGATGCACTATCTCGGATTCCTCGGTGTGCCGCGGCGCTATTACGCGAATGGATTAGAGTCCGACTTCTATCCTGAATCGGCGGCCAGTTTGAATGAATTTATCACCATCGCGGCACTGGTGGTGGGTCTTATGCAGTTCGTTTTTGTGTACAACTTGATCGTCAGTTATTTTCGAGGAAAAGCTGCGGGTCCTAATCCCTGGGAGGCGACGACTCTCGAATGGCAAACGCCGAAAACGCCTCCCATCCACGGAAATTGGGGCGATACGCTTCCAACCGTACATCGATGGGCCTATGACTACAGTGTTCCGGGCGAGGAACAAGACTTTGTTCCACAAAATGTTGAGCGCAGGCCGTAACAGGGGTGATCGGCGTGGAACGTCAGACAATACAAGCGAATTCTCAAGTTCCTGAGACGACGCTCGAGACCCTCGCGGACGACTGGGGCTCTGACATCGCCACCCTTAAGGGCGTTCCGTGGGGTAAGGCGATGATGTGGGTGTTCTTGTTGTCCGATACGTTCATTTTTACCTGTTTTCTTGTCGGTTACATGTCGGTGCGGATGAGTACGGTCGAACCGTGGCCCAATCCGAGTGAAGTGTTCGCGTTACAAGCCTTTGGTGTGTCGATCCCGCTGTTACTCATCGCCATCATGACGATCATCCTAATTTCTTCCAGTGGCACGATGGCGATGGCGGTCAATATGGGCTACCAACGTCGTAAGGAAGCAGCCACGAATCTTATCCTTGTAACGGCGTTGCTGGGTGCGACGTTCGTCGGGATGCAAGCTTTTGAATGGTCGAAACTCATTTTCGACGAAGGCGTCCGTCCCTGGACCAACCCCTTCGGCGCCCCGCAGTTTGGGGCCGTCTTCTTCATGGTGACAGGTTTCCATGGCTTGCATGTATCGGCGGGTGTTATCTACTTGTTGACGATTGCGTTTCGTATTCGCCGCGGGAAGTACGATGAAAGCAATTTTGAAATCGTCGAAATTACGGGGTTGTACTGGCACTTTGTTGATTTAGTTTGGGTGTTTATTTTCGCATTGTTCTATTTGTGGTAAGGCAAGGAATCCAAACGTCGTGACGACAAAAGAACCTGGTCAGCAGCATCCGATCCGCATTTATTTGGTGGTGTGGGGATTACTGTTTTTGGTCAGTGCACTCTCGTACTCGACCGACTTCATTGATCGCGGGTTCTGGCGGTGGATGCTGATCTTGCTATTCATGGTGCTCAAAGCGGGATTCATTGTTGCCGTATTTATGCACATGCGGTGGGAGCGGTTTGCGCTAATAAGCGCCATTCTTACGCCCCCCGTTCTCTTGCTGGTGTTGGTCGGCTTGATGACGATCGAATCGGATTACACCCGGTCGACGCGGATCGAACATTTCGCTGACGGCACACGCGACGAGTCGATGCCTGCGGCAGTGCGCGAGACTGATAACTGAGGGTGTGGTTTTAGGTTTTAACTACCCAGACCTTGCACCATCCAGGAGCTGCCACTTCGAATCCGGGGAAAATATTGCATGTCCCCCATCCGTCGCTGGTCACTGCATATTGCACGCAGTTATCGCAGCGTTGATCGGTTTTATAGGTCGGATTCTGAGAGGCATCGACATTCGATCCGTCGTGCACGTACCCCAGTGCAACCGCCGTAGGGTGCGATTCGGAGATTCGTTCGGCGGACCACGCTTGTTCGCCAAGAATGGTCAATAACGGAGTGGTCGCCATCGCCGCTGTGCCTGCCTTAACGACCGCGCGCCGACTCAACTTCTTACGCTTTTGCATGCTCAATCCGAGTGTGGGAGAACGAGAATTCTAGAGAGTCGCGTTCTCGCTCGCCATAAGAACAAAGATGGTGCGTGGTTTCGATGCGTTCTAACCGCTAGTTATTTTTTGCTCCTTCGGCGATCCAATTGCGTACAAGCTGCTGCAAATCGGTATTCAAGGGTTGTCCACTGAGTGGCATCTGTTGGCCGACTTCGGGAGGATTCCGTTCGATTTTTTGAACCAAGTAACTTTGGTTAGGGTTGCCGCGCGTGACGAGGTTTAGCGTAGGCGCTTGCCCACTCGGGACGTTCACAAGATTTGAATAGGCGAGGCCACTTGAAAGATCCAGGCCGTATTGGCTTGAACTGCCTTT
>JAKUTH010000060.1 GCA_022448085.1 Pseudomonadales bacterium
TGAGATGACAGTGCTCGTCGGCGGCATGCGCGTCTTGAATGCCAACGTCGGGCAGTCCGAACTCGGCGTCTTCACCGAGCGGCCCGAGACGTTGACCCACGATTTCTTCGTGAACCTGCTCGATATGAGCACGATGTGGCAGGCGTCCGGCACATCCGAAGGCGTGTTCGAGGGACGCGACCACGGGACGGGCGAGGTCAAGTGGACCGGCACGGCCGTCGACCTCGTCTTCGGCTCGAACTCCCGGCTCCGAGCCATCGCGGAGGTTTATGCGAGCGACGACTCGCAGCAGGCGTTTGTGCGTGACTTCGTAGCTGCGTGGGACAAGGTCATGAATCTCGATCGCTTTGACCTCGCCTGATCTCAGCGAGGTGATCACTCCGCAACGTAGGTCCTGACTACGTGCATGAACGGTCATTAGATGTCGAAGAGGACGGGGGCGTCTTCAGCCATTCATTCCCGCTCGTCGTTTGTCTTTTAGCCGAAAACGAATTGAGCTTGGGGCCATGGCGGCTTTTGGCACAAAGGAGACAGTTCCTCCGGCGTTTCGTCTGCTTCCGACCCCGAAGCGGACATCTGATCAATCGGCGGAGTCATCCCTGATGGTCGATTTTGGTATCAACCTCTCTAATCTAGTTTTTTGGCGATTTCACCCATCCGGTCAAGGTTGATGGATAAACGGGCGGCCCAGCCGCTGCCTCGTACCCTGCACCGGACCCGAAGTAGAGCCTTGCAATGATGACCATCAGAGCCAGCAACAGGCGGACGAGAACCCAGACCATGCTTGTGCCGCGGTGCTTCGCGAGCCTCCGGATACGCTTTTCTCGGTCATGACCTCGAGTAGCGGCCCGCGTCTACATCCGAAGATACTCGGCTCGATATTCAGAGAAACGATTTTCTAAGTTGCTTTGTTCAAATCCGAAGCGTTTCAAGTTGTACGTATGACTTCCATGTCGCCCTTTTTCGTTGTGCACCAGATAGCGCTCCAACATCCCTTCGAAACTAGTTGTATTCGGCAATCCCATAAATTCGAGAATCCGCTGTACAACGTTGACGGGCTGGCTCAGTAAATCCTTGTAATTGACATCGATGAAACGCGCGTCCAGACCAGCATTTCGTTTTCGTTGTCGAAGGGTGTTCGTTAGCCCCCTACTCCACTGATCGGCAGTGTCACGACCTACTTCCCATTCATCCACCACCTCACTGAAAGCACTTCTGAGAGCTACGGAAAGACTTGCCATGGATGGGATGACTTCTACAGGATCACGATGTAATTGGATGAATTTCGCATCGGGATATATCCGATCCAGCGCCGTCAGTCCGAGCATATGCCCAGGCGCTTTTAACAACCAACGTGCCTCGTTCTCGCCATATTGAAGAACTTTCAGATAACGTGAGTGCCAGTGATATGCCGGTTCCCAATCGCACGTTTGTAACCACTGGTTGTATGCCGAGACGCGGTGTGCCGTATGAAATTGGATACTACGCATGGCGTGAGCTTGGATGGTTACGCATTCATGTGGCAATCGCGCGCCGAGACGGTGAATACCCTTCAAATTCGGAGCCATCCGATTAACAATGGCGATCTGTCCAGCTGCAGCAACTAGCCGATATAAATCCGTAGGGTCGCGTTTAGGAATGAACGCTGACTCCCAAAAATGCGGTACGCGTAGGGCTGAATGCAGTGCCAACACTTCGTGTAACAAAGTCGACCCCGTCCGCGGCAAACCGAGAATGAATATCGGCCGACGAACAATCTGTGTAGCAATACGAAGATTGTTCTGCCATATCGCTTCGAAGCGTAATCGGTTGCACAAGAGGCGCATCAGGTACCACCTAGCTGCGAGCCGCCCTACCGGGTTGAGCGAGGAAGTTTGGTCGAATCCCTCCAGTAAGAGATCGAGGGGGTCAATGAAATCCAGTGATCCAAAATCTTTAAATCCTGTCGCCCTACGCGCTCCGTCCAAGAGGTCTTCCCGATCGAAAAGTGTGTCAAAAACGCTCCGGTGGATACCCGCAGTTAATCCCTTGTTGACCCACGCCATCCACTTTCACGACCTTGGACCTCTTGTGCTACGAGCGCTCACGGGATCTATAATTTCCTTTACCGCCTGGCTATTCGTCAATTAACGGGCCCCCGAATAAGCGTTTCGATCGATTACACGCATTATGCCTGCCGATTACTTACGAATAGGAGATGCAGCATAGCTAACTGCAGTTCCCTTTCGCGCCAGTCGAGTTAACCTTACGGCCTCGATAAAACTTGCCGGGCCAGTGCAACCCACGATCCAAGCTGACATAGCCGCATGGGATGAGATATTAGATCACCGAACGGGCAGTTCTGGAGACGCCGCGACCTCCGTTTGGCTCGCTAGTGCGATTGCGGCCGTCGGGGCAGTCCCTCAGATCGACGCTTTTTCTTTCGATCGACTTATCCCGCAGAAATGCTCCGTAACGATCGACGAACAATGCGTTGATGGCGTCCCACTATTTGATTGTTTGATTTCGCCTCTGGTTGAAGCTCGGGTCTGCCCCCTGGCAATAGGTAAAGGTATTGGCGTAACCACGTTCAGTCCGAATGCCCGGCATCCCGGGACCGAAGCGTTGCTCCAAGCTCGAGAGAAGAATCTGCATCAGGGCATCGTCGCTGTTTCCGAAGGCGGAACCGAGGGGTTGTCACTATTGAACGCAGATCAATTTTCTCGGGCTTACGGGCCTCCTGTTCTGCAGGTTGATGGGCGCCATAAAGATAATCTGATGAGAGCCGCTACCAACGGACTCACCGGCCGCATGTCTTTCGAAATCGACCAGCAATCGACTCAAGCATCCAACGTTCAAACGACCGTTCGGGGTAAAGATTCAAGCCTCGCACCTCTCGTGATCATGACCCCAAAAAGCGCTTGGTGGACTTGTACTGCAGAGCGTTCCGGTGGCATCGTCGCTTGGTTGGCTTGTGTTCGGCACTTTGCGGCCAATCCCCCTCGGCGGGACGTTCTATTCACCGCCAACACAGGACACGAACTAGGTCACACCGGTCTCGAGCATTATCTGCGCGAACACAAGAATCTGGGTGCCTCAGCTCACGCGTGGATTCACCTGGGCGCAAACCTTGCGGCCGTCGACTCAATTCTCCGATTTCAACCTTCAAACGATGAACTTAGTACGATGGGTATCACTCATCTCGCAGCCGTCGACATCCATCCGGGCTCGTTCGCGTCCATTGGCGCACGGCCCGGTGGCGAAGCTTGCAACATTTATGATGAAGGTGGGCAGTACCTCTCCCTGCTCGGGTCGAATCGCTGGTTTCACCATCCCGATGACAGGTGGCCACACAGTATCGACTTGGATCGAATAACCCGAATAACAGACGCCGTCGTCCGGATCGCAAAGGATCTAGCTGCCTGAACCTCTAACAGTACGACGCGTGTATCAGAGAGACCCCGCGTCACGTGCTTCCTCACGGACCGCGTTGAGCATGTAATCTACGGATGCTGCCAGCTCCTCATCCGAACATGAATTACACAATCCTCTGATGGGCATCGCAGGGGGGATCCCGTCAATCACGCTTTGCAACAATGCTGCCCTGCCCTTATCAAGTCGTGGAGCCCAGGACTCCACATCCCCGAGTGAAGGCGCGCCCGCAACGCCCCCTTGGTGACAAGAGAAACAATATCGAAGATAGGTTTCTTTACCGATGTTGGTTTCTGTTTGTTCGGTGGATTCCCCACAGCCTCCGAACAGTAATGGCAACAACAGGTACGCCAGTCTCACAAACTCACCTCAAGTTTAACCGTATCCAGCGCGACGGAAAACGCCGGACGATACGCATCCAAGAACGTTTTGTCCAAGAGATCGTCAAACTCAACGGGAGGGGACTGTCGATCACAAAACGGTACTAAGGAATGCCTGCGACGACCGTAATCGGTTTAACAGCCATAGAACACTTTCGACTTTCTTTGTGGCACTCGGTTAGAAATTTGTGATTTGCAGCGAGAGGCACTTGACCCAGACGCGCGCCCGCAAACCGTACCCTCGCCTGCAATTGTCCACCGGGCAGATATGGAGTTACACGCGGCCATGTTAGGATGCGCGGCCTCGTTGAGGACGGGTTGAACAAGTTTTCACCGCCCCGAGGCCTTCGGCAAAAGAACAGCGGGAAACCATATGTCTGACTACAAAGTGGCCGATATCGGATTGGCCGATTTCGGGAACATAGAGATAGCCCTAGCAGAGAATGAAATGCCAGCGCTGATGGCGCTTCAACGCAAATACGCACCCCAAAAGCCGTTGGATGGCGCCAAGATCATTGGGTGTATTCATATGACCATCCAGACCGCCGTGCTGATTCGTACACTCTGCGAGCTCGGGGCGGAAGTCCGCTGGTCGTCTTGCAACATCTTTTCCACGCAAGACCATGCGGCCGCAGCCATGGCTCGGGACGGCGTGCCAGTGTACGCGTGGAAAGGTGAAACGGAAGATCAATACGATTGGTGTCTGGAACAAACCATTCTCGTTAACGGCGAGCCATGGGATGCAAACCTCCTGCTCGATGATGGCGGCGATCTGACCAAGATGATCCACGAAAAATACCCCGCGATGCTTGAACACATTCATGGAATTAGCGAAGAAACCACGACCGGTGTCCACAGACTTGTCGAGATGCTAGAAAACGCTGAATTAAAAGTTCCAGCGATCAACGTCAACGACTCCGTAACCAAGTCAAAAAATGACAACCGATACGGCTGTCGACACAGCCTCAATGATGCAATCAAACGCGGTACGGATATGCTGCTGGCCGGTAAGCGAGCTCTCGTCATCGGTTATGGAGATGTCGGCAAGGGTTCATCTGCGAGTTTAAGGCAGGAGGGTATGATCGTTCGGATCGTCGAGATCGATCCGATTTGTGCAATGCAAGCGTGTATGGACGGTTACGAAGTAGTCTCCCCATACCTGAACGGCATCAACACAGGCCAGTCCGCCGACATCGATACCAGGCTCCTTGGTGAAACAGACCTACTTGTTACCTGCACAGGCAACACCAACGTCTGCGACTCGGCGATGCTTGAAACAATCAAACCCGGGGCCATCGTCTGCAATATTGGCCATTTCGATAACGAAATCGATACCGCGTACATGCGTGAATCTTGGCGGTGGCAAAATGTCAAAGACCAGGTGGATCAGGTGTTTCGGAGCGAAAATCCCAGCGATTACATCATTCTTCTGTCCGAGGGACGGTTGGTAAACCTAGGCAACGCGATGGGGCACCCATCGCGAGTCATGGACGGTTCGTTCGCAAACCAAGTCCTCGCGCAAATGCATTTATACGAGCAAGCATGGGCCGACCAAACCGCAACCCAGCGCGCGCCCGTCAGTGTCGAGGTGCTGCCAAAAAAACTTGACGAGGAAGTTGCCCAACTAATGGTCGAGGGGTTCGGTGGCGTCATTACGCAACTTACCCAGAATCAAGCGAGCTACATAAGCGTGAGCACGGAAGGCCCTTTTAAATCAGATTCCTACAAATATTGATGGCTACGGCTTCTCGATAGAGGGTCGTTAGACGCTATCGTCAATACCGCCCTTTGAGCTTGGCGTGATCCCAAGTTACGTATCGTATGGGAGTGAATTTCAGTACAACGCGCTTTTGAGCAGCAGTACTTGTTGCTTCTCGTAACGTCATTCTTTGTTCGTCCGATAGAGCCCTTCCGCCCGAGTTAATGTTGACCAACGTATCTTGTATGACGTCAGGATCGTCAATAATTTCCGCGGTTGCGTATACGATGACGCCTTTCAGCTCGGCGTATTCTTCACCGCTCTCGACTAACAATGTCGCCTTTGGATCGCGGCGCCAGTTGTAAACTTTCTGACTCTTCCCAAAGGTCGTGCAATAAAGACAGCCACCGTCGTCTCGATAAAACCACATCGGCATCGGATGTGGATAGCCGTCTCGACCGTTTGAAACGATGATCAGGGTCTTCTGGCTCGTTACATAATCTAGGATCTCTGCTTCGGTAAGCTCGATCAATTCGCGTCGAGAAGGCATGGCTTTCCCCGTGGGCAAAGTATTTGACGTCAAGCTTCTAACACTCCTAAACCGGAGGTCAACCGAGTATTTCAATCCCCTTGCTGAACGAACCCGTCGAACGATCACTCAAACGAGGGTATTTTCCACTGGACGAACTTACTTCGCTGCGAATTCAACTCGAATTGCATCACTGTGTTCACCCAGAGTCGGGATTTGAGTATCACGATCAACCACTCGATTTGCGTCGGGGTGGGCCGGCATATCAATTTCGCCAGTCTCACTTGCAACTCGAATTCGCCTCAACTGCGGGTGTTTCGATAAGTCATCCAATCCATTTACTGCACCGAACGCGATGCGTGCGTCACCTAACTGTTGTTCCAATTCTTTTCGACTTCGCGCAGCAAAAACGTTTTGAACGATGGCATCCACTTGTTCCCGATGCTGCATGCGTGCCGAGTTGTCGACGTATTCAGGATCAGAAGCAAGCTCCGGTTTGTTAAGTACTTTGGTTACCAGATCACGCCACTCGCGTTCATTCTGAACGGATATCACCAACGTCGCCCCATCTTGGGTCAAAAATCCCCCGTACGGAGTAATCGAAGGATGTGCCAGCCCAACACGATTGGGTCCCGTACCCCCGTAGTCGTGTTGCAACAACGGCACGCTCATCCACTCCGCCATCACATCGAACAGCGACAGACGAATTGCGGCACCTCGACCCGTCGACCCTCGTCCAATTATGGCTTCATTGATCGCAAGCGCAGCGGAGACACCTGTCGCGATATCGCAAACTGAGACGCCGACGCGGCCATATTCACCCGCGGGGCCGGAAACAGACACCAGTCCCGATTCTGCTTGGATTAACAAGTCGTATGCCTTCATCGCAGCGTAAGGTCCTTTTTCGCCGTATCCCGAAATATCGCAAGTAATCAGCCGGGGATGCTGAGCGCGCAATTGCGTTGAACCCAGCCCCACTCGAGCTGCCGCACCAAACCCTAGATTCTGTATAAACACGTCCGCTTGCGAGATGATCCGCCGAATCAGTGCTACATCCGACGATTTCTTGATGTCCACAACGAGCGACTCTTTGCCTCGATTGGCCCAGGCGAAATACGCGCTTTGACCGTTTGCCACGGCATCATACGCCCTCGCAAAATCTCCCTCGGCTCGTTCAAGTTTTATGATCCGTGCCCCAGCGTCCGCAAGGCGACACGTCGCCAACGGCGCCGCGACCGCCTGCTCCAATGCCACCACGAGAACACCTTCCAACGGCTTGGCAGTCGATTCATCCACTATGACTCACTCCCGGGTAACCACATTCGTAAGGTCGCAATACATCACAATGACTCGCTAACCGGCACGGGATTAGCGCGCAAGATTCTAACCCAATATCGACGAATACCCGCCGGTCTTAGCGGTATAAAACTCAAGATAGTTGCCGCTAAAATAACGCTAAATCATTGAATTCAATACAATTTATAACCTCATGCTATACATCGTTACGGTGGACCTGGATAATGCCGCGTTTTGCCCGGAGAAAAGCTTTCTCCGGGTTGTATTGTAGTAGTGGGAGGAACCGTGACGGATATCGACAAACTGGCTGGGTCAGTGAGTAATCTACAAGCCGGCTTTGAGTCACATCGTTATATTTGCAGCAGCCAGATCGCAACCGCCGTGTATCTTGCGTATCAGTTGCGCAAGCCTGTGCTCGTCGAAGGCCCGGCCGGCGTTGGTAAAACGGAGCTGGCCAAAACCACCGCAGAGATGTTCGAACTTCCCCTTATCCGACTTCAATGCTACGAAGGCCTCGACGAAGCCAAAGCGATCTACGAATGGAAATACGGTAAACAGCTGCTTTACACACAAGTCCTCAAAGAAACTCTGGACGAAGTGCTCCAAGGTGCAAAAGGGTTTACCGAATCCGTCAACCGGCTGCACGAATTCGGTGACATCTTTTTCTCAGAAGAATTCATGGAGCCCAGACCACTGCTCAAAGCTCTGAAGGAAGAGAATGGCTGCGTCTTGCTAATTGATGAAGTCGACAAGTCCGACCACGAATTCGAATCGTTGTTACTTGAAATCCTGTCCGAGTATCAGGTCTCGATACCCGAAATCGGGACGATAAAAGCGAAAGCTGAACCACCGATCGTTTTCTTGACCAGCAACAACACTCGTGAAATTTCCGATGCCCTTAAGCGACGCTGTCTCCATCTCTATATACCGTTCCCCGACACAGAACTGGAGCAACGTATCATCCACGCTCGAGTTCCTGAAATTCCTCCGGAATTACGACGCCAGTTGGTAACGTTTATCCAGGAACTTCGCGATCTTGATTTGAAGAAAGTGCCCGCGATTAGCGAAACGATCGATTGGGCCCGCACACTACTGCTGCTCCATACAGAGTCGCTGGACGCAAATCTGGTTCGTGATACGCTCAATGTCATCCTCAAATTCCAGGAAGACATCGATAATGTTGACGCGGAGATCACGACCCTGATAAGCAAAGCGATCAAAAACTAACGCGGTCGCAACCGTCAGCATGGACCGGACCCTCACCAGCTTCATTGCCGCGCTGCGAAATGCCGATGTCCGCATTTCCACAGCGGAGACATTAGATGCGATGAGCGCGGTCGAGCTTTGTGGTTACCGAAACCGAGAGTTCCTAAAAGATACGCTAGCGCTCGTTCTGCCGAAAACCCCCGACGAAAAATACACGTTCGACGAGACCTTCGACCAATTTTTCGCTTTCAAAGACGTGAAAGGCGAAAGCGTCGTCACCGAGCTGGACGGTGACGGGGAAGAAGCTGAAGGCGAAGGTGGTGCAGGACAAGGTCAGGGTGGTGCAGTAGGTGAAGGTACCGACGGCCGCAAAGGGGGTGGGAAGAAGAAGAAATTCAGCGCTTTCGAAGAACAGCAAGACGAAGAGGATCTCGGCCCGGGCGAGATGGCGCAACCGCGATCTAGCCTCGGGAAACTGTTGATGCAGGACAGCCGCGTCGAACTAACCGTGAACATGGCGGCTGCCGCAAAGGAAGTCAGCCTCGAAGAAATTCAGGTCTTTACCCAAAAAGGCCTCTATACCCGCAAAATCATGGAGGAAATGGGACTTGCCGATCTGCAACAAGAAATTTCGGTCGTACGACAAAGTCCAAGCATCCTGGACAGACGTCTCGGGCAGGAATTAAAAAAACGTCGGGAATGGTTGCGAGAACAAGTTCGCGATTATGTTGAGAAGCAGTTCCTGCTCTATGCCGATGCAACAGGGAAGAAACTCCGGGAAGAGTTGCTACGCAAAGTCAAACTCTCAAACATCGAACATCGTAATTTCAGGCTAGTGCAAGAGGTCGTATTTCGAATGGCCAAGCGGTTGGTGGCCCTGCACTCGCGCCGAAAGAAAGTATTTAAGCGAGGGCAATTGCATGTATCGCGGACGCTCCGGCATAACATGAGCTACGACGGCAGCATTTTTGATTTGCATTGGAAATCGGTAAAGATCGATCGTCCTAAGGTGTTCGCTATCTGCGACGTCAGCGGCTCCGTCGCTAATTATGCGCGATTTATGTTGATGTTCCTCTACAGCCTTGAGGAAGTGATGCCCAAAGTACGATCTTTTGCATTCTCATCCGATTTGGCAGAAGTCACGGATTTGTTCGAGCGCAACAAATTGGAAGACGCAATCGCCAAAACGTTGCGGGATTATAGCGGCGGATCAACCGACTACGGCCAAGCTTTCGAGGACTTCCGAAATAAGTGTCTTGACGAGATAGATAACCGAACCACCATCATCATTCTTGGAGATGCTCGCAACAATTACGGGGACCCCCGCACCGAAATACTGAAAGAAATGTACGACCGTTCCAAGCGACTAATCTGGTTAAACCCCGAATCACGTAACACATGGAATGTTGGGGACGCAGAAATGCGCAAATATTCTGCATACGTTCACCAAGCGGAGGAATGCAATTCTCTCACGCACCTTGAACGTATCGTCGGAAATCTCCTGCGAACTATTCAATAACGTGTGTCCTTGGTGACGTTGTATGAATCAAGAACCACGCGCTAGCCAAGGGAATCTTCGCCGAACCGCAGGGCGGCAGCTCATTTATCTAGGACTTGCGAGCCTCATAGGGTTCGGAACGTTAATGTGGTCGCTCGCCTCGCTGTCGGAAGGAGTCGCTGGGAGCGCGTTGGACGCGATCGCCGGTAGCGTAACCCTCGCGTTGAGCGAGGAACCACCGCAGCTCGATAGTTCTCGCGCGACAGATACCGTAAGCGGCCAGATTCTCGGACACGTGATGGAAGGCTTGTTGCGCTACGACGAGTTCAACCGGATCGTCCCGGGAGTCGCCGAACGATGGGAAATCGGCGCGACCAAAGCGACTTTTTGGCTACGCGATGACGCCTTCTGGAGCGACGGCTCACGGATAACGGCCCACGACTTCGTGTTCGCATGGCAAACCGCATTGGACCCACAAACAGCCTCGGAGTACGCCTTCATCCTGTACCCGATCAAGAATGCGGAAGCGATAAATAATGGTCAGCTCGATACTGCCGCACTAGGCGTGACGGCACTCAACGACAAAACGTTATTGGTCCGCCTCGAAAGACCTGTCGCGTACTTCAATAGCTTGCTCGTGTTTCCCACTTATTTCCCAATCAAGCAATCGTTCTACGAAAAACGCCAAGGACGGTACGGTGCAGATGCCTCGGAACTCCTCTACAACGGTCCTTTCGTAATCGAAAAATGGGTTCACGGTTCGCAATTGCGCATGGTACGTAATCCGCATTACTGGGATCGCAACCGCATTCGCTTAAACGTTATCGACTATGCCTACATCACCAGCGACGTTAATGCGACATTGAACTTATTTAAGGACGGAAAGATTGCAATTGCCGGCCTGAATTCAGAGAACTTAGATGACGCTCTTCAAAGGCGCTGGAAGCTCGAACGTTTCAACGAGGGCTGCGTCGGATACATTTCATTCAATCACCGATCCGGCCGCTTGACTCGAAATCGGCACTTACGCAAAGCCATGCAGCTCGCGATGGATACCAACGAATTGGTTTATAAAGTCGTCGCGATGCCCGGCAATCTACCCGGCGTTTCTTTTTTTCCGGTATGGCTCCAAGGTGTTGAAAGCCAATTTCGGCAAGAATTCCCGGCGCCAGAAACTCAAGTCGATATCACTCAGGCTCGCTTTTACCTTGCCCAAGCAAAAAAAGAACTCGGGCTCGACGAATGGAGGCCACTAACATTTCTAACGGGCGACCGCGCAACGACCAACAAGATCTCAGAATATCTGCAACAAGAATTCAAAGAAAAACTTGGCTTAGATATCGCAATCGATCGGCAAATCTTCAAGCAACGCCTCGCTAAAATGTCCTCCGGCGATTTCGATATGGTGTTGGCTGGGTGGTGCCCAGATTATGCCGATCCGCTGACGTTTGGCGACTTGTTCGCATCATGGAACAAAAACAATCGCGGTGAGTATAAAAATCCCAAGCTTGATCAATGGGTCCGAATCGCACAGAACTCCCTTGAACCGCATACACGGATGAACGCGTTTTCTAAAATCCAGAAAATCATTCATCTTGAAGCCGTGATCCTTCCGACGTACGAGACGGGTAGCGTATACGTACGCGATCCACGCCTTAAAGGCGTCGTAAAACGAGCGGTAGGGATGGACTCCGACTACAGCAACGCGTACATCGATGGCTAACTCGCGAACCAATAAACATGCCTATGTCCGCTATGCGGTCCTACGTCTAATCCAGGGCGCCATCACCGTGTGGTTGATTGCGACCGCGACCTTTTTTGCGATGCACAATGTTCCCGGCGACCCGCTCATGGACGAGAAAGCGGTTTCCCCAGAAATCCGCAAAAACCTCCAGGCGAAATATGGCTTGGACCGCCCCCTCCTTGAACAATATGGAATCTATCTTTCGAATATGCTCAGAGGCGACTTCGGGATTTCCTACGCGCAGGAAAACCGAAGCGTTAACGACATCATTCGCGAGCATTTTCCGGTTTCGGCTATTCTGGGCGTACTGTCCATCGTCTTTGCCGCTTTGGGCGGCATTCTGTTTGGTGCGTTAACGGCGATTAATCGAAATCGTCTCCCCGACATCGTCATTATGTTTTTGGTCATCATGGGCATCTCCGTGCCAAGTTTCGTCTTCGCCGCTCTCGGTCAAATGACGTTAGTGAACGTCAACGCGTTTCTCGGAGTCTCCATCCTTCCAGTCGCCGGTTGGGGGAGCGTTTCTCACATGATCATGCCTTCCCTCATTCTAGGCCTCGGGACGATGGCTTTTCTGACACGACTCATGCGCTCATCGATGCTTGAAATCGACAACGCCGATTATTTGCGAACAGCTATTTCAAAGGGTCTCCCGCCCACGAGAATCTTCCTCAGACATCAACTGCGTAATGCAATTCTCCCAGTAATCACGGTGCTCGGACCCTCGATCGCCGCGATAACCACGGGCGGTTTTGTGGTCGAACTTGTATTCGCAATTCCAGGACTCGGGCGCTATTTCGTTCAGGCCGTCCAACAAAGCGACTACACGGTCATCATGGGCACGACCGTGTTTTATGGCGCGTTTTTGGTATTCATGGTGATCGTTGTGGACTTGTTGTATGGATTGGTAGATCCGAGAGTAAGGCTCGATTGATGGAAGCCAGCTTTTCGTTTGAACGAACAGAGACCATCGCTCGTGCAGTGGCGACCACACGACCATCGCTTACCTATTGGCAGGATGCATGGCGCAGGTTTAAAGCCAATCCGAGATCGCTCATTTCACTCTACATCGTTGCAACGATCGGCCTTTTCACGCTGGTCGGGCCGTGGGTGTGGACGATCAATCCCATGCTACAGGATCTTGATCAAATCTCCGTGCCCCCCGGTGCGGATCGTCGTGCACGCGTCGTCGAACCCCACGTTCGCTGGCCAACCACCGAAACTAACAACAGAACTCCATGGACAATGTCCACGACACAACTCGCTGTGATCGGAGAGGCAACCACTCAGGCAGTTCGCCTTGCCTGGAACCCGGTCGCTGGGGCCAGCGGTTACCGTATGTATAGGGACAGCGCAGAACCGACTTCGCCTGACGCCCTAGGATTACCGCTTACGGACATCGTTAACGCCAAAATAACCGGTTTCGAAGATCGACTTGATCTGAAACCGCGAACCTATTTTTACTCTGTGGTTGCGCTGAGCTCGGAAGGCTTCGAGCTTAGGGAGCACGCGACCCTCGCGGTAGGAGTAACACGCGTGATCACGGTAA
>JAKUTH010000061.1 GCA_022448085.1 Pseudomonadales bacterium
CGCCGCTGCCGGCCGATCCTTTCCAGCTTTGGTCGCCTCTTTCCAATGCGGTTGTACCCTTGGCGCGTCGGCGCTTCGTTACGGCCGCTTTGTCGTTGTCGTTGGTGATCGACTGTTCTGGAAATGTGCGGGACGCTTGGTTGTATTGATTGCGTTCGAAACTGAAACCTTCCGCGATTGAGTAGAGATCGGAACGATCGTAGGCGAAGTTGAAATCGTCCTTGGCGCCGTTATAGGTCGTATACCCCGCCTTGCGGAATATCTCGGGAACAGTCGTTACGCCCTCGGGTAAGCGAATCTGGTAGCTCGGTACGCGGCCGGAGCGGTGATCGTGTGTACCTGTTCGAATACTGTAAGTGCCGGTAATGATCGCCGAGCGGGTTGGGCTACATACGGGTGACGGAGCGTAGGCGCGCTCGAACACTACACCCTGCGACGCTAATGCGTCGATGTTGGGGGTTTGGACCCGCGTGTCGCCATAGGTGCCGTACCAGGGTGCCTGATCGTCGATGGAGATCCACAGGATATTGGTCCGAGCAGTGGGATTTTGTTCAGCGAAAGACGACTGGCCGGAAAGTGTCGGCGCCAGCACAAAAATACACAACCCGAGTACGACTTTAAAACCGGACATCGCCGGTTGTTCCTCCATTTATTGTGTGTGTTTCTCTTGCAGCTTTTGTTGGAACTGACGTGGCGCTTCGTCCTTCTGGACTTGCTCAGTAGGCGGCAATGGGCCCGACTTCACGGGTTTGCGACCCATGGGTAGAACGATGCCTTCCGGATAATCGCTGCCCCTCATACTTCTGTCGACCGACGCATTTCACATCACTCACTCGCCGCGGCGGCGCGCACTTCCTCAGTCCATTCCTTTATCCGCGTGGCTCTGCGCTCGTCGATAACGGGATCAGGTCCGCGTCCTGTAGGAAGAACCCTACCTTCCGGATAGTCAGCGCCTAACGCGCTACGACTGACCGAAAGGCTCCATTGTCTAAATTGCTCATGCAGTCGAGTGGCGATCTCCGGATACAAGTCGATCAGGTTCTGCTGCTCACTCGGATCACCAATCACATTGTATAGCTCGTAGGGGTTCTTATTAGCTCCACCAGCGTAATCGGAATTCTTGACGATTTTCCAATCGTTATCCAGCCACATCCAGCCACCACTTGCCCTAAATCCCATCGGCTCATCTCGTCGGGCAGGTTCTTTATTGAACACTTCGGCGAGAGAGATACCGTCATGCACCGCGTTGATGGAGTCTGGATTGAGACCCGCAACGTCGATCAGCGTCGGGAACATATCAACGGTACCCGACGGGAAGTTGGATACCCGCGGTTCTATACCTGCGGGCCACTCCACAATTGTCGGTTCGCGAAGTCCTCCCTCGTAAAAATCTTTTTTGAATCCTCGCAAATGTCCTGTGCTATCCGGATCCACTCCCCTGTAGCAGCCGTGCAGCGTCCTGGCCTCCAGGCTTGTGAGGTTCGGGTCAATTTCATCGCTACAGTTTGATGGATAGATTATTTCTCTGTCCTCACCTTTTCCACGGGAAAGTGCATCGACATTGGGTGTACCACCATTATCACTGGTGAACCAGACGAGCGTATTGTCTGCTACGCCCATATCCTTAAGGCTCTTTCTTAAGTGACCGATGGACCGATCGATCGCAATAATTTCACCCATCATGTTTGCCGAGGTTCGATCCACCTTGCCTAAAAACGGCTTGATATCCTCCTCAGAGGCCGTCCAGGGTCCATGAGGCGCTGAGTACCAGATGACGACGAATACCGGCTTATTCTGCGCCACCTGCCTGCCGATGTACTTCACAGCCTCGGCGACGATGACTTCCGAGCCATCACCTTGAAACTGCTCGCGAGTACCGTTGCGACTCAGTTCGAATTCACCTAGATCGAACCCGTTGGTCGCGCTCAGCCAATAGTCAAACCCCAGCTCGCCAGGATTATGGGGGTCATCGGCAGAAAGCGGATGTCCAATAGGTCGAGTCTGATTCAGGTGCCACTTTCCAAAGTGGGCGGTTGCATAGCCCGCCTCACGAAAGGCGGTGGAGAGCATCTTTTCCTGCTTGTTGATCGAGTGTCCAACCCGAAACGCCCCGGTACGGTCATTGGTACGACCCGTGAGCACTGACGCTCTGGTCGGCGTGCAACTGGGAGCGCCGGCATAGAATCGGTCCATCCGCAGTCCATTACGAGCCATGTCGTCGAGATTCGGCGTTTTCATGAGGGGATAACCGTAGTAACCGGTCTGCGCCCAACCCATGTCGTCTGCCATCACAAGTACCACGTTCGGGCGATCGATCTGAGCGTTGGTCACCGTCGCTAGAAGGACGTGGACAAGAACAGGAAACTTTTTCATCTTTGGTCGAAATCTCCTCTTGGAAGGCGTAACCATGCCACGACGCGATCCTGTTGCTCGGAATTCGGTTGAATCATCGATTGTCCTTAAGTGGCTTGGAATAATCTAAATGGTCGCCCAGTGCGTTCAAATGATATGGCTTTGGATAAGGCAGAATCATTCGATCGTTACGACACCTTTGTCGCCGTTAACGGTGATCCGCTGCCCATGGACAAGTCGTTGGGTCGCGTCGCCAACGCCCAGGACCGCTGGTATGCCATATTCGCGTGCCACGATTGATCCGTGTGCGAGGATGCTGCCTATGTCAGTTACCAAACCCGTCGCATGCGGAAAGAGCTGCGTCCAGGCAGGTGTCGTGAGTGGGCATACCAGTATCGATCCCGGTTGCATCTGGTCGAAGTCGTCGGGCGACATGATCACACTGGCGATTCCAGTCACCGTGCCGGGTGATACGGCGAAGCCTCGTAGGCCGTTTTTTTCGTCGTCGTTTTGCCTGATCGTTGCGTACGGGCTCTTATCGTTCTTTAACGGGGGGATCGCGCTTGGTTGTTTCATTCGAAAACGTTGGCGGCGTAGTTTGCGCCGTTTGTTCGCGAGGTCTTTGAGCTCAGGCGATGTCGAGGTATCGGTTTCTGTTTTAATTGCTGCCGATAGCTCGCCGCTTGTCAGGTAGAACACGTCGTCGGGTTGATTGAGTGAGCCCATATCTGAGAGACGGCTACCGAGTTCCAATGCCAACGGTCTCAACGTGGACCAGGCGAGTCCCATGTAGAAGAGTGCTTCTTCCCTTGCAGGGTAGTTGACGCGCGCAGTCCAGTAGTGACGCAGAAACTCAATACGGTGTGTCCCCCTAAAGAACTTCATGGCGTGACGCCATTTGGATCTTCGATCGCGCGCCACGTCTTTTTGACGGGTTGCGAGATCGAAACCGGGATCGACGACCAGTGCTTTCAATCGTGCAACGAACGGCGATGGAGCTTCAGCCAGGGTCGGTTCGACGAAGTCGAGATTGAACACCTGCCGCCCATACCTATCGAGATACTTGTCGATTGCCTCGCAAACCCGCCTTCCCTCGGGGTGCTGTTTAAGCATTTCCAATAGCCGAACCGTGGGCGTGATGATGATGAGTTCGTATAAGGCGCGGTTGGTTCTTATACGCTCTACGATGTGCTGCAGTTCGTTTTCGGCTTCCAGCGTTTTCGAGGCGAACCCAGAAAGGAACGAACCGCTAATGAGCCCCTCGTCGGGTGCGTTTTTTTCCAGGAAGGCGTGGAATCCACCGTCCGTTTGCTTGGCGGTACCAATGACGCTTCTGAGTGCATGCCAATAGTGGGCCTCCGTGCGCGTTAAGGACTTCATGCCCACGAGTAATTCTTCGCTAGTTATCGCCGCGTGATCGAGTTCGCGCCAACGCTTGATACGTGCAAGGTAGTCGGGGAGCTGTTGTTTTTCCCAAGTCACGAGTGCCGGGTATTTCCTGAACACGCGAAACGTTCGTGCTAGGAGGTAGAGTCGATGCAGCGGCCCACCCTTCATATCCTCGATAAAGAAGCCATGCATGGAAAATGCGCGTTTCAGGCTCTTGTACCACGGCAACTCAACTTGTTGCTTGCGGTGTTTAACCATGAACTTTTCCCAGTCTTTGCCACTGTCGTGGTAGATGGGCTGGTAGGCGTATCCGTTGACGGTGGTGACGACAAAATTCTTCATCCAGTTCTTGGTCAGTCGGCCGTTCCATTCCCAGCCATCGGGCCAGCTTTGCGTATCGAAGATCGCTCTCAAATACAGGTCTTCAAAGAGCGGCGATAAAGGATCGGGCATATTTTCCGCGACTTGGCGTTTCAATAGTTGTGCGCCTGGAATTGTCGGCCACGTCACTTCCTTGGGGGGTGGCTCCGGTAAATGCGTGATGGGTCGGGACTGCAGTAGCCATATTTCGCCCCCGTAAATTGCCCACTCGATATCCTGGGGCTGGCCGACGAAGCATTGTTCAACTTCCTTCGCAAGCGAGACGAGATCCTTGAGGGAGTTTTCGGACAAAGACGAGGTATCTCTTTGTTCCTTGGGTACTTGCTGCACGCGCGTACCTTGGGTACTCCGCGAGACGATCATTCGCTCTTTGCTTCCAAGAACGGTTTCTTTTAGCTTGAGACTTGCCTTGTCGACTACGAACGTGTCGGGTGTCACTTGTCCCCCGACAACCGCTTCGCCTAGACCGTAACTACAATTGACGATTGCTTGGTCTCGTTGGCCAGTGGCTGGATTTGCAGTAAACAGGATGCCGGACACGTCCGCTGGCACCATTGCTTGGATGATGACGGCCATCGCCACGCCACCTTGGTCGACGTCCATTTCGTGGCGGTAGCTGAGAGCCTGAGCCGTCCACAAGGATGCCCAGCAGTTTTTCACCGCGACCAGCAAGTCGTCGTGACCGTGCACGTTTAGGTACGTTTCTTGCTGGCCTGCAAACGACAAGTTAGGGAGATCTTCTGCGTTTGCGGAGGACCGTACGGCAACTTTGTCTCCGTTGAGCGCTGCGTACGCGTTCGCAATTTCGTCCACGATATCGGGTGGTATCTCCCCTCGTTCGAACAGTTCCATCACGCGCGTCGATGGTGTCTCAAACGACGCTCTCGCCCCAACGATGACGGGCGTCGCTAGTTCGAGAATCGCATTGGCAATATCGTTGTATTTTACGAATCGCTGATACGCCGATGTGGTCACGTGGAAGCCGACGGGAACCGGCAGTCCGGCCCGAAGCATTGCTGCGAGAGATCTTCCCTTGCCACCGATGACGTCGAGACCGGTGCTCGAATCGAGTGGCTCAATGTAACGCGAGACCCTATCCCTCGGCCTAGTATAAGGATACGGCGACGGGACTCGCGGGGTGCGTCGTATGCGATACAGCAATGCGCTACGATACGCCAAAGTAAATCACCCAAATATATGTAATAAATATATTACTTAAATATAGTAAGTTACTAATATATAAGTATTTTTATTTTAATTAACATTCGAATAAAAAGTATGCCTATTAATGGTTATTAAGCTGTGTTGTCCGGCATCATTACCTGACGGGGTACGGGCGGCACATTCGTTTGTCTAAATCTAAGGCTGTCAAATTTTATGAGTTTGCGGATCGACTCGCTACGGGTCTCGGTAAGGTGCCCAAGCGGGTTGTCCGGGATGTCGTGGTCGGCATGCTCCGGTCACGGTCCGTAAGAATATGGGACATAGCGGCGGCATTAGATAGCGCTGTTCGGATACACGCGACGCATAAACGATTGAGTCGCAACCTGGCTCGCCAAGGATTGGCCGACACGGTCTCTCGTAATCTGCTGGGTATGATCGCGCGTCGCGTCAAGAACGAAACGCCGCTTGTGATACACGTATACCCATTGCAGAAGAAGTACGCGAGAAAGATGGAATTCCTGGTCGACGAGGGGACGTTGCCTGAAACGGAATACCCGGCATATAAGGTTTGCGAGGTGGTCGCGTTCGATCCGATCGACGGTACATTGACGCCGGTGGTGGCGCATCTTTGGTCACGTAACGCGCCCGACTACGTAGATGATGGTGAGGAGATCCTGGGCGTCCTGAAACGTGTACACGAAGCAACCGCTGGACGCGGTGTGTTTTTTCTCGATCCGGACGTTAGCGCGTCGATGTTAGGAACGAAGTTATTCACGAATTCGGCATCTTGCGATGCCTTTAGATTTGTAGCGACGTTATCCAGCCGCGTTGAGTTATTACATGAAGGACACCTAAAGTTGGCCGATGAAATTCGGCGTCTCGTCGAGAGGCCATTCGGGGTGACGACGTACAAATGGATAGAAAACGCACCGAACACGGAGGTCGAGACGGCCGTGGTTTGTTCGTTTGGATCAAATGAGGTCAGGCTTCCCGAGGTACTAGATAAGCCACTGACGCTTATAGTCGTTGATTGGGACATACCGAGTGCTCGCCGAACTGAGAGGGAGCCGTTGGTTTACCTGAGTTCTGAACCAGCGGTAAAGGATCGCGAACAGCTCGCCGGGATCGTCGCGACGGAGTTTCAGGTGCCAGACGTTGTGCGCGCCATAGGTTCGCAGAAAGAGGCATTTAACTTCTCTCGGGTACGCGTCCTAACTTACGATCGGTTACGTGTACTACTCGGCTTGTTACAAGCGACGATCTATTTTGAGGTGGCAATACTTAAACGGCGCCCAACGGTTAAAGAGTGGACTCGGTCTATCAACGAACTTTCACCCAGAATTGGCGAACATCCGCGATCGTTCTTAGTGCCCGATGAAATGCGTAAGGTGGGTGCCGGTAGTTCGGTTCAGGCTTTGTGATCACCAATTTGTGCAATCCAGGTTTCGTTAGCAGAACCCGCTAACGTTATTCCCGCCAACATGTTGCCCGCGTCAAAGGAAGCGTTATCCGCAATTCGAGAGTTCTTTGGCAGGCGTATCGGTGAACTATGCGTTCAACAACCCGAGATTCGGTGATTCCTCGTCACTTCTAATTACGACGAATGCGTGTCGGCGTCGTCGTGAATTGTGACGGTTCCGGCATCGCCATCGATACTTATCGTTTGTCCGTGTTGAATTCTCTTGGTGCCGTTACCGACACCCAGCACGGCAGGAATGCCGTACTCGCGGGCAACGATGGATCCGTGGGCGAGGATACTGCCCATGTCGGTGACGAGACCGGCCGCGTGTGCAAACAGTTGGGTCCATGCAGGCGTCGTTAACGGACTAACCAATATAGAACCCGGCTCCATCTTGTCGAACTCGCTCGCGCCAGTGACGATGCTCGCTTTCGCTGTGACTTGTCCAGAACTCACCGGAAATCCGCGCATCGTGTTGCTGGAGTCATCGTTCTTGATTTGCGTTTCTTTAAACGCAATGCCTTTGATCTGGCTCGCTTCAGCGGGTAGGGTACCGGGTGGATGGTGCTGTTTGCGGGCTTCTCGAAGCTGCCTGCGTTCTGCGGCTAGGCCAGCTAGTTCCGGCAATCCCTCGTTGCTACGACGCGCCTCGATTCCGCAATTCAATTCTTCGGTGACGAGAAAATAGACGTCGTCGAATCGATCTAAAGACCCCGCATCCGCCAAACGGCGCCCGAGTTCGTGCGCCATGGGCCGCAACACCGACCAGGTGTATCCAAACATGAATGCAACTTCTTCCCGGATGTAGTTGTATTTGCGGGCGAGCCACAGCCGGTAACGAAATTGCCAATACTCAAGGCCTTCCAGTATTGACGAGATTTCGTCGTACTTGTCTGCTCGGACTGCGGATGCGCGTAAATCCTGGTTTTTGGGGTCGTAGTCCTTGTCCTGGACCATGGCCTTCAAGCTGGCAAAGAGAGCGGCAGGATCTTCCACTTGCGTCGGCTCGATGAAATCCATGCTATAGCCTTGGTGGCCGTAGGTGGCTAGATAGCTTTCAATCGCATCCAACGCCTCGCGGCTGTCGTTGCGCCCATGAAGGGCTTCCATAAGGAATTTAGATGGGGTGACGATGACGAGCTTGGCAAGCTCGTCGTTGCTGCGCACCGACTTAGCTATTTCGAAGAGATCCGCGTTTGCTTGCATGGATTTCGATTCGATTCCCGAAAGAAATTGGCCACTAATAAACTGGTGATCGGGGAGTGTCTCGCGGAGGAAGCACTGCAGATGGTCGTCGGTCGATTTAGCGACGCCAAAGGTATGACTTGAATTACTCGACCAGTAGTATCCCTCTTCGATTCCCATCTCACGGATGCCCTCTAAGAGCTTCTCATCGGTCGCGGTTGCCGGATCCAGTTTGCTCCATTTTTCGCCGATACCGACCAATCGAGGGCGGGTTACTTCGTGCCATTCGCCCAGTTGTCGGTCGTTAACGGCCGTTTTGTGGAACGCGACGTAGGTTGGATTGTCACTCTCAGGCATGGTCACACGATGGGCGAGATCTTCCGCTTGCTGATCTGCCGCCCAAGTCTCGAACGCCGTCCGATCTTCTTTGGGCAATTCGGAGACAAACAAAGTCAGGTCGTTTTTCTCCAATTCCGCGACGTTTTCTTCTTGCTCCAGGCGCTTTCGTATCGCTTCCATCGCTTTTTGTTCCGCTGCCTCGATTTCTTCTTCGCTAGGGGGCTTGGTTTTTTCTAGGGCTTTGCCCGACTCGTGGAGTTGGGGGAAGTCGAACCGCATGTACGCGTAGCCATTGACCGTCACAAACATTGGACCGCCACCGACCATGAGACTTTTTTCTTTACGCGTTGATTCAAGTCCCTCTGTGAGGTAAAGCTCTTCAAACAGCGGACAAATGGGACCCGGCATGTTTTCCACGATTTGGCGCCGGCTGACGTATTTGGCGGGTGGTGTCGGGGACCAATCAACCTCTATGGGTTGGACTGGAAGATTCGTGATAGGCCGAGATTGCAGTAACTTGAGATCGCCGTCGATAAATGCCCATTCGATGTCTTGAGGCAACCCGTTGTAGAGGGATTCGATGTCGAGAGCGGCTTCCGTAAGTTCACTAAGCATCGCGTCGGACAGCGAGGATCGAGACCGCTCACCGTCCGCAACATCTTCGAAGCGGGTGCCTTGATCGCCGTCCGACACGATTTTCTGGGCCTTTGGACCGATCACAGTTTCTTTGATGGAATGGGTTTCACGGTCAACCACGTAGGTATCCGGAGTAACTTGGCCGCTGACGACGGCCTCGCCAAGACCAAAACTCGCGTTAACGATCATCTCCGATCGCTCGCCCGTTGCGGGATTGGCCGTGAACAAAATACCGGATACATCGGAAGGCACCATGATTTGGACAACGACGGCCATTGCCACAGAGTCCTGTTCAATGCCGTTTTGGTGCCGGTAGCTGATGGCCTGTGCCGTCCACAAAGACGCCCAGCAATTGCGAACCGCCTCAACCAAAGCATCGTTGCCGGATACATTCAAATAGGTTTCTTGTTGTCCGGCGAAAGACAACTCAGGCAGGTCTTCAGCGTTTGCCGACGATCGGATAGCGACCGACGGGTTTTTGCCGTCGAGCATGGTATAGGCGGTCGTAATCTCGGCTACGATGTCGTCCGATATATGCGCTTGATCGAATAAGGCGTGGATATTCTTGGAGGCTTGGTCAAACGAGAGCCTAATGCCACTGATTTCAGGATTCGCTAACTCGAGAATTTTCGACTGCAGTTCGTTTTCGTCGATAAAGCTTTTGTAAGCCGCGGTCGTCAGGTGAAAGCCAGTTGGGACGGAAAAACCCGCGATCGCCATCCGCGCGAGTGATTTTCCCTTGCCGCCGATCAGGTCAAGTGAATCGTTGTCGGTGTTTAAGGGCAATACATATGAGCCGGAATCGTTCATCAAATGACCTTGATTGTCGTGGGTATAGCTACGATGCGGGCGTTCGCACAGTATCGCGACGCCTCCGTAACCTAACAGAGCGCGTCAGGCCGGTCATCCAATTCAGATCTTGTTTGGAGATAGGGGTGGTCGGAAATACCCCATTTTGGCGATCAACGCTAGGGCAACGAGCCGCGCCGACCCGGTGGGTTTCAGTCACTTCACGATCCTAGTAAGGACGAGGGAGGTGTTTAACGAATGAAGTAACCCGCCACGCGCCAAACGCCGTTATCGGCCTTTTTCGCCGTGACCGTTTCGATGATGTTGTCGTGTTTTTGAAACACGGAGGAAAACCCGAAAACCACGTAATCGCCTGGGGGCGCCCCCGGAAGGTCGTTGTCAAATTTCGCTCCCAATAATTTGCGCGATTGGACTTCCCCAAGCGGTGATCGGGACCCGCGGAGAGATTGATTCCAGTTTTCATCCGTAATCGCATTTCGCAAGACCGGCGAGGCGTTCTCTAAACTTTCACTAAATTGGTCGGCGTCAATTAACTCGAGCCATGCGTCGACACTGTCTCGCGCAGCGGCGACCGTCTCACTTTCGTCAGCGTAGGCAGAGCTGGATATCAAAAGGACGAGCCAGACAACACACTCGTTGGCTCGTCCGGACACTAGTTTGCGCCGTTGTCGTATTCCGCTTGACGCAACGCGGTATCACCAATCCTTTTGGGTACTTGCCACTCATCAGCGTGTTCGTTGGCCCCGTCAATGATGTTCTGAATCGAATCCAGCGAATGCTCGTCAAGCTTCATTCCAGGAGCGCCTAGTTCGCCACCTCCTGCCCGAAACTCTAGGACCTCGACCCCTGCGGGTCCAGCCGTGTACTTGTACGGCATTCCATTGGGTACAAAGAATCCTGAACCCGGTCCGAGACGTCGTCTGCCAAGGATTACCTCACCGGCGACGACGTAGTAGAGACAGTCCCCGTACGCGGGATGGCTGTGACGAAACAAGGGGAAGTTCGGACCAAACCATACGTGGACCAAACTCATGCCTCCCTCGGTTCGTTGTGCGAAGAGCGGTGTCGTACTCACGCCCGCCGAAAAGGCTTTAACCATCTCGCCGATTTTTTGTCGGACCGGCTCTTCACCGTATTCTTCGGCGAGATCCCCATATTCAAAGCCATCGGCGGCCCGGTCCTCATTAACAGCCGCAGAAGGGAAAGGGGCGTTCATGGGTGGATTCTCGAAAATTTCGAAGGGACCGCGCGCCGAGACGAAACCTTTGGAGTCGTCGGTCATCTCTCCGTTCTCTGCCATGTTCTTCTCCAGTGATCGGACCCGTTGAGAATACGTTAGCCGCACAGAAATAACATTGCAGACATTTTGCTGCGGGATCTCAACCGCTCGACCTAGATCAAGGACCTATTTCGATGGGCAAAGACGCATCCTTTACCCATTCCGACATCGAACCGTCATAAACAGCAACCTGTTCCTGTCCCACGAGCAGGCAAGCGAAGGCATCGATGGTCGCTGCGATCCCGCCGCCGCAATAGGCGATGACTTTGGGTGCTTCCAGTAGTCCTTTATTGGCTAGAACTTCTACGAGTTCTTCACTTCGTCGAAAGTGACCATCGAGAAGTAGATCGTCGTAAAAGACGTTAATACTTCCCGCAATATGTCCGGGCCGACCGTATGAGATGGGCGATTCTCCAGAATGCATGGCGGGGGCCAGTGCGTTAACCGTGCAAACGGCGTGATCACCGATGGCATTAAGGACGGTGGATTTGTCCGCAAACCGATCAGGGCTGACGTCGACGGTGAATGATCCTTTGGGATAGTCCGTCGTCTGGTCCGATATGCCGAGATCACTGGCGACCCAGGCGTCGAAACCTCCATTGAGAACACGAACGTTGGGATGTCCGCAGTAGTGCAACAGCCACCATGCCCTCGTCGCCCACATCATGTTGTCGGTGCTGTACACCACTACTTTGCTTTCGTCGTTGATACCGAGCCTTCGAAATAGCGATTCCAATTGCGCGGGTTTGGGTAGGCTAAATCCGAGACCCGTGTTCGTGTCGGATGCTGCATTGATAAGGTCGAGAAACATCGCACCGGTTATATGGCCTTCCTGAAATTTTTGCTCGCCGCTCTCAGCTCGATACGGCCCTTTTTCGGACGGTCTTAAATAGACGGTTGCGTCGTATACGCGGAGATGAGGATCGTTGAGTTGATCGTTAAGTTCGGCTGGTGAAATCAAATACTCGGGGTGTTGGTAGGACATGAGGTGACTCTCTCAATATATCTAAGGAGTAGTTTATGACTAATCAGGCTCCTAACCCGTATCAAAACTGCCGTGGTCGGATTGAAGCCGTGACTCGTACTCATCCATGGTGTGCGGCCACTGCGTCACGATAAACCCAGCGCGGCCCCGGTAATAGCCGCCGCAGTCCCCTTGCCAGACATCGACATTCTGGAGATCACGCTGCAACGCTTCGTTGTATCGGGTCATTGTGGAGGACTTCAGGGCCATCCATTGCAGCGCATGTTCATCCATGAATTGAATTTGGCGCAGGATGTAAGCGACTTGGTGCTCGATCATCTCGAGGATTGAACCGTTGTTGGTGTTTGGCCCGTACAGCATAAAGAGATTGGGGAAATTCGCGGTGGTGATGCCTAGGTACGCTTGAGCGCCGTCCTGCCACGCGTCGTGAATGCTGACTCCGTCGCGACCGTATACGTCGATGCACGAGAGGTACCGCGTTGTTTGAAATCCAGTCGCGAAAATCACGGTATCGACGACCGTCGACTCATTCGCTGCATGCACGGTGTTAGCGCTTATTCGTTCGACGGCGCTATTAATCAGTCGAACGTTTGGACGATTAAATGCAGGGTAGTAAAGGTTTGAGGCGAGTGGCCGTCTGCAACCGTAAGCCATCGAGGGGGTCAGTTTTTCGCGGGTTTGGAGATCTTTTACAACGGAGAGGTTCTTGCGCCCGGCGTCTTCCGCGTTAAGCAGAATTTCACGATTCGAAAACGTAATGAATCCTTCCAGGCCTTCGCGGATTTTTGTCCGACGCGAGAGTACAGCGACATCGCTCTCCATAAATTCAGCGAGTTGTTCGTTTGAAAATGCCGCATCTTCTTTCGGCAATACCCATTGAGGGCGTCTTTGATAGACGAAGAGATGTTCAACCGCATCAACGATCTCGGGAATCATCTGCACTGCACTTGCGGCGCTACCGATCACCGCCACCCGTTCCCCTGTTAGTTCGTGTCCGTCTTTCCAGGCTCCTGTATGGAATATCGTCCCTCTAAATTCGTTGATACCAGGGATGTCGGGGTAATTGAGTTCGGTGAACATTCCGACGCCGCTGATGAGGATGTCCGATTCGGCCGATGTACCGTCGGCGAGCGAAAGGTTCCAAGTTGTGCTCCCGTCGTCCCAACGAGCACTCGCGACTTCCTTGGCGAGACGGATATAAGGCATCAATTCGTATTTCGTGACGCATTGAC
>JAKUTH010000062.1 GCA_022448085.1 Pseudomonadales bacterium
GAGGATGGCGGCAACCGCGGCAAAAACGATTGCCGTCCACACCCAGGGAGGACTCGAATGTCCAGGTCCAAAGATCAAATCCCGTAAGGCAATACCGGTTTCCCGCGCCCAACCGGGTAGGAACTTGCCGACGACGATCATGAAGACCCAGACATAGACGATGGTCTTGATCACCCGCACAATGCCGGTGAAGGGACTCTCGCCGGTGACGATGGACCAACGCCCGATCTCGATGTTGATCCAGAGCTGTAGAAAGATGCCGATGGCTGCGGCCCAGAGTAGTTGGGCGCCCACAATCGACGTGATCCAAGGCCACATGATCAGTTCGCCTGATCCGATGGCGAGCCCCGCCATGACGATGCCTGGGCCCATCATTTTGACCAGAGATTTCTTGCGGGCGGGAAGATCGGCTTCCTTAAAGGACGGGATGGGGACCGGCATGGATCAATCCTTATGTTGGTTACTGCGTTCGCGACGATCGTCCCCGATGCGTAGAGAACTCGGCGCTGTCCTATTTAGGTTGGCGTTTCATTTCCATGTTACTTTGACTCAAGACGTAATTTAAGCGGCGCTCAACAAGGCTGCGCGAAGAAGGAAGAAGTACATGCAGCCCGCACTCGCGAACATCCAACGTTATGTTCTTTTGTGGACGTTATTGATCGGATCTTCGTATGCGTCAACCTCGACCGATTTTCGGTTCGATTTTGATCAAGACGGTAAGGTCGAAGCGCTGTAGGCCGCGCCACATAGTCGATCTTTGGGAATTCTTGACGATTGATAGGAGGTTAGATGTTCAGAGTTGCGATGCTTAGTCGTTGGCACGTCCATGCCGACGAGTATGCGAAGGAGTTTGCGAACCATCCGGACACGCACGTTCAAGCGGTATGGGATGAAGATCGGCTGCGCGGAAAGGCGTGGGCCGACGAGCTTTCGGCGGACTGGTTCGAAGATTTGGATCAGTTGTTGTCGTCCGATTCCATCGATGCCGTGGGCGTCGTCACACCGACCAATTTGCATCGCGAGGTGATGGTCAAGGCGGCAAAAGCGGGGAAGCACATTTTTACTGAGAAAGTGCTTGCAACCACGAGCTCTGAAGCGAACGAGATAGCCAAGGCGGTAGGCGATAACGGAGTGACCTTCTGCATTTCCTATCCGCGACGAAACCTACCGGAAATTCTGTATGCGAAGCAGGCGGCGGACGAGGGCCTGTTCGGCAATATCACCACGATGCGCGTTCGCATCAGTCACGACGGTGCGACCAGAGGTTGGTTACCTGAACATTTCTACGACCCCATCGCGTGCGGCGGTGGTGCGATGATGGATCTCGGCGCGCATGGCATGTACCTCACGCGTTGGTTGCTGGGTAAACCAGCGAGAGTTTCATCGATCTTCAATCACGTCACAGAGCGCGCCGTAGAAGACAATACTGTCACGCTGATCGAATACGAGAACGGGGCAATAGCCATCAACGAGACGTCGTTTGTGAGTTATGGCGGTCATTTCACAGTAGAAATCGACGGCACCGAAGGCGGTTATCGGATGCTCTCGCCAGGAGAGGCACTGATTCGATCTCAACACCTGCAAGAGACGGGGTGGCAACCGGTCGTGGATCTTCCGGGGCCGGGGATTTCACCCATTGGTCAGTTTGTACGGGCCGCGCTTGGTGGCGAACCAGTGGATTTTGGCATGACCGAGGCTCTGCAGTTGACGGATCTAATGGAAGCCGCTTACCGCTCCCACCGGGAGGCAAGGACCGTGGAATTGAAGTGACGTTGACGATACGACCCTCGGGTCAAGAAATAGCCGACCGAGCCCTCTCGAACACGCACCTTCTTGAGGTTGTGGCGGCGATCGAAACCGACGGGTTTTGCGTGCTTCAGCAGGTAGTGCCACATCGCATCCTGGATGTACTTGAACGACGAATGGCCGCAGATACCGTTCAGCTTCTTGAATTTCTCGAGGCCAACGGTGGCAACCCGCGAGCACAAGGGCACCTACAGCAGGGGCCGCCACCCCACTCGGAATATGTATTTCCCGAAGTGTTGATCAATTCGTTTGCTGTGCAGGTCACAAAAAAGATACTTGGCGAACATGCTTTTCTGTCCTTTTATAACGGCAACACCAATTGCCCCGGTAGCGAACTGCAACATGTTCATTTGGACGGCTCACACATATGGCCGCAGTGGAAAATCGCGACGCCAACCAGCTCGCTCGTGATTAATGTCCCTCCAGCCGATTGCACCTTGGAAAATGGCGCGATCGAACTATGGCCCGGCACGCATCGTATCCCTGGGACATACGACGGCGGGGTCGAAGATTCACTGCTTGAGGAGCGGCGGAAGGATACGTCTCCGGTACGAGTCACTACCCAGAAGGGGGATCTACTTATTCGAGATGTTCGTCTGTGGCATCGGGGTGTTCCCAACGATTCGAACGAGGCGCGACAAATGATCGCCATGGTCTACGTTGCTAGCTTCATGAGAAAGTCGCGGAAACTCAAATTTCAGGCCGGATGCGAAGCGGCGCTAGAGATTGGCGCCTTCGATATGAACGCAGAGTATACGGACGAGTCTATCGACTACCTGCTAGGACCTAGCAAAGTAATGTACAAAAGTCAGGCAGGGAAATAGGTCGTCGTTTCTGCTACGGCGGTGGTCCCGATAGCAAGTATCTTGGCCCACTATTTTTGGTGATTCTGGTCGCCTATTACGTGGCGGTTGATAAGAATCTACGACTGAAGATTGGGGAACATTCGATTACTTCGTAGCGTTTCTATCAACGGCCAACAGCGCTGTTCTCGTATTACATCAGTCGTAAGGATAATAGGGCCAAACTCGGCACCTGTGTCGTTGGCCATGAAGAAACGTCTTTCGAGACGAATTGGCATATTCTTCCCCCTTCTCGGACATCTATATCAGGCGGATTTCGGGTGACACATGGCATGGTTGTTGCTCCGCAGCCGGAGGCGGCCGAAGCGGGCGCGTTGGTGTTAGATGGCGGTGGTAATGCTGTAGATGCGGCGATCGCTGCAGCGCTGGTGCAAACTGTCGTTGACCCACTAATGTGTGGCATCGCGGGGTTTGGGGTGATGCACGTGCGACTGCCGGATGGTAGTCATACGTGTATCGATTTCCACGGACGCGCACCGCTTGCAGCGACCGAGGATATGTGGGCTGACAAACTCGTGGCTGAAACAGAAGACGGTTTCGGCTTCATTCTGGAGAACTACGTCAACGACATCGGCTACGGCTCGATCACAGCACCGGGTTCTTTGCTGGCATTCGCCGAGGCGCTTGCGCAGTTTGGTACGGTAAAGCTTGAAGACTTGCTCGACGAGCCGATCCGTTATGCGGATGAGGGGTTTCTCGTTCGCCCTCACGTTGCCCACTACTGGAACCTGACGGAACCCGAAGGACGCGTACCCCATATCCAGCGCCTGTCACGGCTTCCGGCGACAGCCGCGATTTACTTAGCGAACGGAAAACCGAGGGTAGCCGGCGACGTTCATCGGAACGCGGACATGGCGAAGACGTTAGGTAGGATTCAGGCTGATGGTGTGGCGTCGTTCTACCACGGCGATATTGCAGACGAGATCGCCACAGATATGAGGAAACACGGCGCAATGTTGACGAAAACGGATCTCACCGAATATCGCACCGTGACCAACGAGCCGCTTCGAGGGGCTTACCGCGGCTACGAGGTTGTTACCAACCAGCTCCCTGGCGGTGGAGCGATGGTGGTAGAGATGTTGAGTATTCTCGAACAATTTGACGTTGCTGGTATGGGTCATAACAGTGCTGATTATCTTTCGCTATTAGCCGAGGTTATGAAAATAGCGACCGTCGACAAAGACCGGTATATGGGTGACCCGCGATTTGTAGATGTTCCGCTCACGCGTCTGTTCTCTGCCGAATACGCGAGCCAGTGCGGACAGCGGATCCGCAGTGGCGAAAAGGTTCACGTACCGCGGGTCAATCGGATCGACAGCAAAGACACAACTCATGTTTGTACCGTCGACGAGCTCGGTTGCTGCGTCACTATGACACATTCGCTTGGCAACCCGTCCGGCGTCGTCACCGGAGGGTTGGGCTTTATGTACAACGGCTGCATGAATGTTTTCGATCCACGCCCAGGTAATGCGGATTCGATTCAGCCGGGCAAGTCTCGATTCACGGCGATGTCGCCGACCATCGTCAACCGATCCGATGGATCTCCTTACCTCGTGATCGGTGCACCTGGTGGCACGTACATTACGATGGGAGTGCTGCAGGGTATCCTCAACGTCATTGACTTTGGAATGACCGCGCTTGAGGCGGTCTCCGCACCCCGCATCTGCGTCACGTCTGACACCGTCGATCTCACTAATCGCATACCGCGATTTATCGAAAGTGACTTGATCGAACGCGGGTATAAGACGCGGCGTAGTCATCTGTCGTACCACTTCGCCGGCGTACACGCGATTCGGCTGACGGATGAAGGTTGGGACGGAGGCGCGGACCCCGGTCGAGATGGTATGGCGCTCGGGGTCTGACCGGGTTTTCACGATGCAAGTGGCCATAGTTACTGGTGAACGACGCCTCGAACTCGTCGACTTTTTAGACCCTGAGCCAAGTGATGGCAAAGCCGTCGTCGACGTCGCTTTCTGCGGTATTTGTGGCACTGACCTACATGCGTATCAGTCTGGGGAACCCTACAACCCGGCAATTTGTGGTCACGAGTGGACCGGGACGGTATCTGCTGCGAACGAGACAGTGCCGTTTAGCGAGGGTGACCGGGTCGCCATTGGGATCGCGACCGCGTGTGGCGACTGTCCAACATGCCAACGTGGCGACGCATCTCATTGCGAAATGGCGTTAGCGGGATTGCTCGGGGTTGGCCCTCTGGCGGCCGCACATGGTGGGTTTGCGCCGGCGATCGCCGTTGATGCAACGCGCTTGTACCACGTCGACGACAAGTTGACCGCAACCGAGGCAGCAATGTTAGAGCCGTTGACTGTGGCCGTACATTCGGTACGTCGCACGGACGTGCACTTAGGCGACGCAGTTGTTGTGATCGGCGGAGGGCCGATTGGTCTGCTCGTGATGCAATGTGCTCGGGCGGCGGGAGCGGGAACGGTTGTACTGGTGGAGCCGCAAGCAGCTCGGCGCGAACTTGGTGGCCAGCTTGGAGCAGACTGTCTTATTGACCCGTCGACGTGTGTTTTGCAAGAAGCGATCAATGCTCACATCGGGTTTACGGGAGCGGACGTCGTTTATGAATGCGCTGGTGTTCCGGAAACGATCAGCACGGCGGTCTCGCTAGCACGACGTGGGGGGGCGGTTTCGTTGGTCGGTCTGTCTAGCCGTTCTTCCGAGATCAGTGGTGCCGAATGGCTTCTCAAAGAGATCAAGCTGACCACGAGTATTGGATACCTACCTGAAGAATTTGCGATCTCGCAAGCACTCGTGGTGGATGGCCGCGTACAACTCAAATCGATGCACACGTCGACAGTGTCTCTCGCGCAAATGGGTGACGCGTTCGACCGCCTGGCGGCTAATCCAGAAGAGGTTAAGATTCTAGTAGATCCTCACTTGTGAGCACGCGGTTCCGCCACTCTCCTCAGTTGGATAAGGTCCCCGATTTACTTACCGGCGAGATCTGCGACGATCGGTGCAAACGCATCGATATTGTCTTCGCCGATCGTCACGTACGAGATTCCAAACGTCTCGCGTCGTCGCTGTAGTTCTTCTTTGATCGTCTCCACACCGCCAAAAAGGCCGTGCGGGTGCGTACGCATCTCCTCTTCCGACAGGCCGAACGCGTCGGCCATATTGTCGACGACCGATTTGGCATGATCGACGACGAACGTGAAGTACGCCCCGATTTCGATTTCGATATCGTCGAACCGTTGGCCTGCACCGTCGCGTATCCAGGCGATCTTTTTAGCGGTTTCGTTGGCTGTCGATAACCGAATACCGTCCGGCCCAATCATGCCCGAGCGGTTGTTGAAGTTGAGGCTCGCGATGTCCGCTTCGCGTCCAGCGAGGCCAAGTATTTTAGGCGCGCCACCACCGATCATAATAGGTGGAGTCGGCGTCTGGACCGGTTTAGGAAGACCATCGAAGTCCCGCCACAGCACGTCGTCATTCGCGACGTCGACGCTGCCTTCAGCGGCGTATTGTTTCAACGCGACAATCACCCGTTCGAGCCGATTGATGCGCCGTCCGGCTGAATCAAAAGGTATACCGGTTGCGCGATACTCCTCCTCCAACCAACCGGCTCCAAGACCCAGCTCGAGTCGCCCGTCTGACAATAAGTCAAGGGTCATCGCCTCTTTCACCAGCATTACCGGAAGCCGGTAGTCGACGCAAAATACGCGACAACCGATCTTCAGCGAGTCGGTCGCTGCCGCCGCGAACGCCATTGCTGGCATCGCGGCCAAGTTTTGCGAAGGATGATTCGTCTTCGCGAGCGCCGGGCCCGGGCCTATGATGTGATCGGCGAGATGTAACGCGGTGTAGCCGAGGCTTTCTACTTTCCTCGCCTTGTCGCGCCAAGCTTGTCCGCTGTCGGCGTTGAAACTCTGGACGGCAAAGCGAAACGGTTTGCTCATTTGGGTTCTCCTAAGATTTTCCATTCACGATTGGTCAAGCTTGACCTGTCCGTCGGGTTGTCGACCAAGGTGAGTCTGGGGACGCGATCATTCCATCCCGTACACGCAATTACTTGTCTCCGATAGGGATTCTTTAGGCGCGATTGGACGCCAATGCCGCGTCGGCGCAATATCGAATTCCGCGGCGCAACAACTCGTAAAACTGCTCGTGCTGCCATGATCCGCGCTCGATCTGAGGGTAAAACGGTATCATTGGTTGCATATCGTAATGACCTCGACAATGACCGAGGTTCAAATACAACACTTCGCCGGATCCAACGTGATTGATGTAATACAGCGGCCGTGGTTCTTCATCCGTCCATTGTCCTTCAACGAAACCATCAGCTTGGCCGGTGTAGTGCGCGTGCAACAATAGGTGTAAATCGCCATGGATGCGCGACAGGTACAGTTCGTCGTCCGTCTCGAATGACTCAATACCCGAAACCAGTTCGTGTTCTGGATCGGTGATTTCCACCTGGAACGGTTGAATCGGTGGGTGCGCGATGAACTGCGTGCCGAGGGTTTGCATTAGTACGGGTGCGATCTCGGGGCAGTCAACGCCACCGCCGTCGGGCAGGAACTTCAAGATCGAATTTGTACCATGAAGTGCGAACCAGCGCTTGCCGCCCTCCACGAAATCACGCAACGCTTCCTGCTCGGCGTGCTCCGGCACTAGATTGCATGTGTAGGTGATTAGGAAATCCGCGGCGTCGATTGCCTCCAGGTCGTGATAATTGGCCGCGACTCGTGTACGAATTCGGTCATCTTCAGCAAGGAGTTTCAGGATCTCAAGACGCGCAAAGTCAATGTCATGAAACTGGCCAGCTGCAACCAGATAAACGTTGACGGTTTCGTTGTCATTGGCCATCGCTAAAATTGAATGCGCTTGGTCATGCCTCCATCGATCACCACGTTTGTCCCAGTGGTATATCCACCGAGTGGACTGGTCAACAGTGCGACTTGTGCGGCCACCTCTTCGGCGGTGCCCATACGACCGAGGGGAATGTCACCTAACGTTGCTTCGTAAAAAGGCGCCATGTTCTGCTTAACCATATCCCACGCGCCGCCTTCGACAAAAATTGGTCCTGGGCTCACGGCGTTCACCCGAATGCCTTGGCTAGAAAGGTCCTGCGCAAGCGCACCCGCATATTGCAGCAGCGCTGCTTTCATGGCGTTGTAGGGGCCTGCATTCATGAACTTCTCGAGAGCAGCGGTGGATGAGATCAAAACGATATTGCCATGATCAGACGTACTGAGAGCTGGCAATGCCGCTTCGACACAGCGCACGGCGCCCATCATGTCGTACTCGAAGTTCGCCTTCCATCCCGCTTCCCCTGGCGCATTGCCTCCGGACACGTTCGAGATCAGGATATCAAGTCCGCCCAGCTCACCAATGGCTTCGGTGACCCACGCTTTCAATGCATCGGCATCACCAACATCAAGACCTTTGCCGGTTGCGTTAACGCCTTTAGCTTTGATCGCCTCGACCGTCGCGATGACGTCGGCGTCCGTGCGAGCACACAGCGCGATGTCGCAGCCTTCGTCCGATAGCGTTTCTGCTATGGCACGGCCGATGCCTTTTGTACCCCCCGTCACGAGCGCTTTTTGACCTTTGAGTCGTAGATCCATGAGTTTTCCCCTAGTTCATTGGCCCGAACTGCGGGCGCCGCGCCACTTTTATTTTATCGATCTTTACCTCGACGAAACCGTCTTTCACGCGGGCGTCGAATTTCGGAACAGACTGCGTTGCCGGTGGTCCAACGCATGCGCCGCTGCGTAAGTCAAACCTAGCCCCGTGTTCCGCGCACGTGATCTCACTCCCGTCGAGTCTGCCCTTCGACAGTTCAGCTTTGGCATGTGTACAACTGTTCTCGACGACGAGGTAATCGCCATCGACGTTCACCACCAGTAAATCCCAGCCCCGCGCCTCGACCGTCGTGTGATCGCCGGGTGCTAGCGATGCCTCTATGGCTCGCACGTACCCCATTAAGTGATCTTAATCGATTGCCGGAACAGATAATCATCAATGGTCTTGTGAAAGTGGCGTATACGAACTTCCTGATCCGAGATCCACAACCCTCGGTAACCAACCGAATTCATTCCACGTTGTACCAATGGCAGGTTTCTAGAATCCTGATCCAGCACCTCACCGAGCGACTCATCGCCATGCTTGAACTGCCTGTGTAAAGGCCGCGGCGGGGCGGCTTCGCCTTTCGGAACCATCGTGTAGTTCTGCAGGTCATAGAACATCTTGTTCGGATCGCTGGGATGTGGCCTCTGCCGAAACAACATCAGACTCGTGGCGTGAATATTCAACGTGATGTTCGGAAAAATTAGGTAATGATAATCGTCCGTCAACTGATCGTCGTTCAGATCCGAGAGGTCGTATCCGAGTGACTCTGCATTTGCGCGCCAGTTTTTCTGTATTGCGCGCCGGACGTCTAGTCCGTTGCCTTCGAAGGATGATGGGTCCAGATGATTCATCATCATGAACCCTTTCATTCCGTCGGAGATTTCTGTGCCGTCTTCGATATGAGTGCTCACGCATCCAAACGGAATCAGGTAGCGGTTATGTCGCTCGTAACAGTCGATTTGTACGTCCATGTCCTCGAGCCAACTCATTAGCTGGGGATGTATGCTGTTCACGTGATAAGTCTCGTTGAAGGCATCCACGGACGCCTTCCAGTTGACGTCCCATTCCACGGTTACGTCGTTGACCAGTGTCATCTCCGGAAAGTGGTAAGGATCGAGGTGCTCGGGAATGATCCCGAGATATTCGCTGAGCGGTTCGGCATCTGGATCGAGGCTAAACCAAACCCAACCACCCCATGTCGCACAAGGGAGTCTCTTAATTGAGAGTTTTTCGCAAGGCACGCCTTGTGGGAAGGTCTCCACATCGGGCACGTTGGCGATCTCGCCTTTTAGGTTGTATTCCCAAAGGTGATAGCTGCACTTAAACGTGCGCGTATTGCCACCCCTGCCGTACGCGACCTGGTTACCGCGGTGTGAGCAGACGTTGTAGAAGGCATTTACACCGCCATCTTCATCGCGTGTTAACACGATGCTTTCGTTGCCGATTTCGGTCACAACGTAATCGCCGGTGTTACGCAAATCGCCTTCCCAACAACCCATTTGCCACACCTTCGTCCACAGGTGATCCCATTCGAGCTGGCGAAAGGCTTCTCCCGTGTAACGTTCTTTGGGAATGATGTCGGTCCCAAGGTCCGGGTCCGGTTCTTTTTGCACCGGCGTTTTGCTCGCCTGAGGGTCCGCGAACCGTTCGATCGTACGGTAGACCGTCATGCGCATCCTCCCTTAAGAACTATGAGCTGTGTTGGTTGTAATGTATTGCCCGGTTTCGTGTCAATTTCGCGCAATGTTAGGATATTTTTTACGGGGTCCGGGAGGGGCTGTGTGACTAGGGCTGAGCTCATTACGATGGCGCGCCACAACATGGCGCACACCAAAGCGGGCACAATCGATCAAGAGCCAGAGGTGCTGCGCGTGCCAGGGCACCACTATTACGATCCAGAGCGCTGGCAACGCGAACTGGATCGCGTCTTCAAGCGCATGCCTCTGATGCTTGGACTATCGACAGAATTCGCCGCACCCGGCGACTTCAAGTCGATGGACGTTGTGGGCGTTCCGTTATTCATTGTCCGTCACGTCGATGGTGATTTGCGCGCGTACATCAACTCTTGTAGCCATCGTGGAGCGCAAGTTGTTACCGAAACGCGTGGGAATGCGAAACGTTTCAGTTGTCCTTATCACGCATGGACATACGATCACGATGGCGATCTCGTTGCGATTTACAGGGAGGGTGACTTCGGCTCGATCGACAAAAGCTGCAAAGGCTTGACTGCGTTACCGGTCGTGGAGCGGGCCAATCTCGTTTGGGTCACGCTAGATCCGATGTCGACTCTCGATATCGATACGTTCCTGTGCGGGTACGACGAATTGCTCGCAAATTTTGGATTCGGCTCATGGCAGGTGTTCGATACCCGCACCATCGATGGGCCAAATTGGAAGATCGCTTACGACGGGTACATGGATCTTTATCATCTGTCGACACTACACAAGGCAACGATCGGCACCAATATGTCGAGTCAAGCTCTTTACTATGCGTGGGGACCACACCAGCGAGTGGTCTCGCCGGACCCGTCGCTGCTTGAGTATGAAAGCAAACCGGAAAGCGAGTGGTCTACCGCGCATATGATGGCGAGTGTGTGGACAATTTTTCCGCATGTCTCGATTGCTGGGTTCGGCGGTGGCGGTCGCAGCGCGATGATCTCGCAGCTTTTCCCGGGCGAGACGCCACTTGAATCACGCACGGTACAGAATTACGTGATGCAGGAATTGCCTGCGACGGACGAAGCAAAGGAACAAGCCGTCGAACAGTTCAAGTTGTTAGAGTACGTCGTCCGGGAAGAAGACTACGCAACAGGGTTGCGTCAGCAGCGCGCGCTGATGAGCCGGCCGAATGCTGAGGTGATTTTCGGCCGCAATGAAGGCGGCGGCCATCGTTTTCACGGGTTCGTGGAACGATTGCTGCAAACCGAGGATGCGGACTTACCGAGTCTGTTTACGAAATAGAAAGCACTGGGCTTTTCAGCACAATTAGTAGCGAATTTTCAACAAATACTGAGAACGAAACATGAGTACACAAAGCGTCATCGAACATCACGTCCAAGCCCTTGCCGAGGGTAATCTCGATGAGATCATGGCCGACTACTCGGTTGATTGCGTGTTTATTGCAAACGATAACTGCATTGTGGGCACTGACGGTATCCGAGCAATTTTTCAGGGGGCGGTGGCGAATGGCGGGTTTGCTGTCGCGATGCAGCACGCGGTCTACCATGAGGATGCAGCGTACATCACCTGGTCGGTACCCGGCATGATATTGCTAGGTACCGATACCTTCATTGTGAAAGACGAGGCGATTGTGCTACAGACAAACGCGGTGGCATTAGCATCGGCCTGAGAACGTTCGGGAACATAACTAAGCCGAGAGAGTGAGGTAGACGATGGGAAGTTCAGTACTCGACTTGCCGCTCGAAGAGACGATTCCATTGTCGCCAGAGGCACTGGCGTGCCCCCACGACTACAACACGCGTCTGCGAACAGAAGCGCCCGTATACAAGTGTCCGCATACCGGCATCGTATTCGTGTCGGATTTCGAAACCTCGCGAAAGGTGTTGCGCGATCACGAAACCTTTTCCAATCGGTTTTCCGTTGCGATGCGGCCGGATGAGGTCGACGGCAAGGTGCACGAAGTGCAAAAACAGGGCTGGCCCGCCGTCGACACGATGTTGACGCAGGACCCGCCAGAGCATCGACGATATAGGGGTCTCGTCAATCAGGCTTTCACCGCGAGGCGAGTGGAAACGCTGGTGCCGCGAATGGAGCAGATATGCCACAAACTGATCGACGGATTCATTCAAGCAGGCCGTTGCGATTTCGTCGACGCGTTTTCGGTCCAGTTACCAGTGATTGTGATTGGCGAGCAGCTTGGCGTTCCGGATGAACACTTCCCCCTTATCAGGAAGTGGTCTGAAGCGGCCGCGTTACAGCTCTCAGGTCAGGCTGATACGCGACAGCAAGTCGAGATTGCGCACGTCATCCTCGAATTTCAGAACTACTTTGCGAATAAGCTCGACGAGCGACGGAAGGACCGTCGTGACGACATAATTTCCGATGTCGTGCACGCACGTCTTGAAGGCGAACGGCCGCTGGATACGGCAGAGTGCCTGTCGATCCTGCAGCAGTTGATGGTTGCTGGTAATCAAACGACCACGCATGCAATAGGTGAAGGCATGTTGCTGCTAATTCAAAATCCGGAACAGCTTGCGAAGGTTCGGCGGGATCCTGAATTGGTGGACGACCTCGTCGAGGAGGTGCTACGGCTATCGACACCGACAGCCAACATGTGGCGTGTTGCAACCCGCGATTCGAAGCTCAGCGGCGTTGAAGTCCCCGCGGGAACGATGCTACAGGTGCGTTATTCGTCTGCAAATCGCGACGACGCCCAGTTTGATAATGGGCAAGCTTTCGACGTGACCCGAGACAAGATCAACACGCAGATTGCTTTCGGCTATGGCGTACACATGTGTATTGGCGCGTCGCTTGCACGTAAGGAAATGCAGGTCGCCTTTCGGGTATTGCTCGAACGTTTTACAGGTTTTGCGCTGGAGGTCGACCCGAGCGAGCTGCACTATCCACCCAACGTTCTGCTGCGTGGTTTGGCGGCACTTCCGATCTCATTTGTTGCACGAACTTGAGAGTTTCGCGTCATCGATT
>JAKUTH010000063.1 GCA_022448085.1 Pseudomonadales bacterium
CTATGGACGTTTAATTACGGAAGTCAGAGGCGCCCAGAAATCAATACTTATTCAAACGCCCTACTTGGTATTTCCCGAGGGCGGTCTTTCCTTATTGGCACAGAAAGTTGCCGAGGGTGTGCGCGTGAGAATCGTGACCAATTCGATGTTGTCGACGGATAATCCGGCGGCATTTAGCGGTTATCAACGACAGCGAGCGTTGATCATTCGTGCCGGTATCGAGTTGTATGAATTTCGCCATGATGCAGCGGTCCGTCATGAGATTGTTGCGAAGACACCAACCAATACGGATGCTGCCATTTCGTTACACGCTAAAAGCATGGTGGTTGATGGCTCGCGCTTGTTCATTGGTAGTTTTAATTTAGATCCGCGGTCTGCCGAGTTGAATACCGAGGTAGGCGTATTGATCGATAACCCCATATTGGCGCAAGCTCTCGCGCGGCAAATAGAAACCGATATGTTGTCGGAAAACAGTTGGGCCATTAGCCAAGACTTTAATCCAGACCATCTGGCGTCTTGGCGAAAAAACATGGAAGTTTGGTTTTACGGACTGCTGCCTATTACATCGTTATTATGATTTAGATAATCGTCATAAGATCATGATAATACAGGAAAATATATGAATACTGTCGGCCGTTTTAAGCTCGGACTTTGGACCCAGGCGCGAACCATGGCTGGCCAAACGCCGGATTCACGGAACCGATACGTGGATTTTTTGAGGGCACTTTCTATTCTTGCTGTGATATCAGGTCACTGGTTGATGGCCGCGCCCCATGTGATCGATGGCAATTTAGCAATCGCCAATATGCTTGAGTTGGAACCCTGGACGCGCTGGCTCACGTGGGGATTCCAGGTGATGCCGATATTCTTTCTCGTGGGCGGATACGCGAACGGTGTCTCCTGGAGCGCCGCGACCAGAGATGGCCGTGGTTACAGTGAGTGGCTGGCCAGCCGGCTTGGTCGTTTAATCAAACCGGTTCTACTTCTTGTGTTGGCTTGGATTCTGATAGGTGGTGTAGGCAACCTGTTAGGCATCCGGGCAGAAATTCTTTCGATCGCGTCTCGAGTTGCGCTCGTACCGATTTGGTTTCTGTCGGTATACATCGTGGTTGCCCTACTCGTTCCTTGGACTTGGGGCGCATGGCGTCGATATGGGATGGCTTCATTTTGGGTCTTGGCCCTACTTGCCATCTTCGACGATGCCTTATTTTTTGCGTTCGGCCTTAGAGATCTAGGTTGGCTTAACTATGCGTTTGTTTGGCTTGCCGTGCATCAGTTGGGGTATGCGTGGAGGGATGGGCACTTAACCGGTTTACGAAATGCTGTGACTTGGGCTGTCGGTGGAATGGCGCTACTGTTTGCTATGGTGTATTGGGGCCCGTATCCGATAGGGATGGTCAGCGTGCCCGGCGAAGAAGTCAGCAATACGCTACCTCCGAAGTTTGCGATGCTCGCTCTCGGTATTACCCAGATGGGGATCCTGTTGGCCCTGGAACGGCCGGCACAACGTTGGCTCTCTCGGCTGGGCCCCTGGACATTAACATTGCTCGTCAATGGGATGATCATGACCATCTACTTATGGCATCTCACCGCTTCGACCTTGGTGGTCGGTCTTGCCCTGGAGATCGGAAATATCGGTCTCGAAGTTGATCCTGGTACGAGCTTATGGTGGGGATTACGGCCGATCTGGTTACTTGTATATCTCGCGACACTCGCGCTGATGGCACCCGTATTTAGTCGGCTTGAACGCGGCGCCGGTAGTACTGCGGGTAACGTAACGAGTTGGCGATTGGTATTGGGTGCTCTGGTTGCATGCAGTGGTCTTGCATTGCTAGCGTTGGATGGCGTGGTCGGGACTCAATGGCTGGGCCTTCGTATTTACGTCCTCTGTCTACCATTCTTGGGAGCCTATATCGCCGGCGTTTTATCGTTCCCACAAAGGCTCAACCGCGGTTGAGACGTATAAATTCTCCGCGAGGCATCGAAGAGGTAATTAGTCTGCCCACTGATGCCGGTTAATCAATATCTCTTTAAGCATTGCCGGTTGGTCCGTCATGATGCCGTCGACTCCCAAATCAAGAAGCTCTTCCATTTGAGTTGGGTCGTTAACCGTCCAGACATGGATTTGCAATCCACGGCGATGCATCGCGTCGACGAAGCGTTGGTCGATGATTTTTATGCCATTCCAACGAATGGGTACTTGCGCTGCTAATGCGTCGAATCTTCCGGTTGGGATACCAAAACTGGTGATTCGAGCACGTAGGGTTTCGACCGGCCCCATCGATGTGCAGATCCCGGCAACGGCTTGACGAACGCGACGGATTCTCTGATCGCTAAAGGAACCGATACAGACCCGATCTTGCGCACCGATATCCTCGATTAATCGAATCAACGGGGTGACCGACGCGTCAGACTTTGGGTCGATATTAAAGCGCGTGTCGGGAAAACTCGTGAGGAGTTCGTCGAGGCGTGGAATGGGCTCGGAACCGTCAACCCGCACGGGTCGAACCGCGTCATAACTAAGCGCTGCTATCCGACCGCTACCGTCGGTGACCCGATCCAGTTGATCGTCATGAAAGGCGAGCAAGATTCCGTCCAGCGTGCAGTGAACGTCGGTTTCTAGGTATCGAAACCCTTGTTGCACAGCTCCCTCGAAGGCAATCATTGTATTTTCGGGCCCGGCTTCATGATCGCCCCGATGGGCAAACGCGAGACATCCGGGGTGGTCGAGAAAAGGGTGCGTCATAGGAATAGAGGCGAAGGAGCAATCAGAGATGACACACGACGTCGGGTTTGCCCGACATCACATCGCTCAGGGAACCGACCGAGATGCGCCAAGGACGCAATCGAAGCAGCCCAAAAGTCGGATCCTCGATGTCCTTCCAGAGCATCCCGAGTTCGTATCCCAGGGGTGGTGGTGTCTCGCGAAACAAAGTCCATACGCGCTGCTTTTCGTCGAAGTCGTCTTCCCATGTGGCCTCGCAATCGATCATGGCCTGCTCGTGTGCCGGGTCCCAATACGTCAGGCTGACGAACGGATTTGAGGCCAGGTGCTTTTCCTTGTGGCTGTGTCGACCCGTTGCGATCCATCCAGTATGGCCCTCCCAGATCGGATGCAAAATCCGCGACCGAGGTTTCCCGGACCGGTCGACGGTCGCGAACGTGCACCAGACAATTCGATCGGTGATTTGCCTGAACTTGCTCTCGATATCATCGAACTTGACGTCTGCCACTAGTAACTCCTCCTTGTGCGCTGAGTCGACTCAACGACCCTTGAATTGGGGTTCTCTTTTTTCCACAAACGCGTGAAACGCCTCGCGTGAATCGGCGCTTGCCCCCGTTCGGCTGTGTCGCTCGGTTTCCAGTTCGATGTAATCCCGCAACGGCATATTCTCGGCGTTGACGAAATTCCTTTTCATCTCACCAATGGCGAGTGGGGCCGCCTTGGATAGGCGATCGACGATGGCATCTACCTCGTCGCGAAACGTTTCATCCGAAAACATCTTCGAGACCAATCCCATTCTTTCAGCCTCGTCGGCCTTGAATTTGTCCGGCATGAAGAAGAGTTCCCTTGCCTTGCTCGCGCCTAGGATGCGCGGTAGTAGCCATGGGCCCGCCATATCGCCTGAGATGGCGACGCCTAGAAAGGCCGAATTGAAGGTGGCGCTCGCGGTCGCATACCGAAGATCACATGCGCAGGCCCAGCCGAACCCAGCACCGGCGCACATACCGTTGATACCGGCCACTGTGACTTTTGGCATTTCGTGAAGCAACGAGGTGATATGAAAGCAAGCCTTGCTGAACGGTGCCTGTACTTCCCCACTGGTGGACGCTTTAAGATCGACGCCCGGGCAAAATCCACGACCAGTACCAGTAAAAAGAACGACACGCACGCTGTCGTCCTGAGCAACGACATTCAGACAGTCGTAGAGTTCGCGCATCATGGCGTTAGTAATACCATTGAGGTTATCCGGTCGATTCATGGTGACCGTGGCTCGTGTCCCCTCAACTTCATATAGGATTGTTTCGTAATCGCTCATCCTGGTCTCCCGTTTCTTGTATATAAGAAATCCTAGGCGTACTTCACGTGCGTCACAAGCCGTTGGTACCCCAACGTCGTTTCGGATTCTCCGAATCAACGCATCTATCGAACATGTTTATCCCACGATTAGGTTATTTGAGGTACCTATCGAGGTATTCGACTGAACTTGCGATTTCCGTTTGCGGCACGGCGGTATGGATTCCTGGATTCGCATGCAGTGTCTTTTTTTCACTACCCAAGGCATCGAAGAGTGCAAGGCAAGTATCACGTGGGACGATATCGTCGTCCCATTGGACTAAGAATCGCACGGGGCACGAAACTTCGGGCGCAAGTCGCTTGAGGTCGTCGCCGTTGGGACCCGATATTCCCATGAGGCCGAGCAACGCAACTCGAATCCGTGAATCGGTCGCGGTTACAGGCAATCCCATCATGGTGCCCATTGATAGTCCCCACCAGCACGTAGGCCGCGCGCCCTCTTCGGATTCAATGAAATTCAACGCAGCCTGCCAGTCGGCCACGATGCCGTCGGTGCCGCCGCCGTCATTCCAAATATCGACGAATCCCTCAGAATTCTGAACCCCATCCCCGGATGCTCGTTCACCGTGTCCGGGCCCGTCGATGGCCATTGCAGCGATGCCGCGTTGGGTGAGCATGGCTGCAACTAGCCGAATGTACTCGACCTTTTTGTGTGTCGAACCGCCGTGTCCGAGTAACGCGATTCGATTGGCCGCGCTGCTCTCTGGCTGCCAATACACGCCCGGAACGTTTTGGCCATTGACGGAGAGATCGAACTCCCGTTCAGTGATCCCGTTTTTTATTATCGTGTTGTTGCGCCATGCCATGGAGTGCTCCTTCGACCGTTTTTCTAACCAGATTTAAAATCGAGGTGTCGAGTTTAAAGACAAGAATACGTAAATAAACCAGCAATGTTCTTTTGTATGTACTGACGTTTTGATCCTTGACGGTTTCTTTCCTGGGCCTTTATGGTGATCGAAACGATACGAGTACTGTCTGTCGTATGTTGACGTGTTATCGATGGGAACAATTCGAGAAAACGAAACCGTGAGTGAAGCGTCCAAGGATTGGCGTGACGATGGCGTTAAAGTCATTAGCGGCCAACATTTAGATCAAAATACGCCGCAGACGGAGGGTATGACGCGAGCGGCCGCCATCAATTTTGCAACCGCGGGTGCCAGAAAACTCTGGGCGGGTACGGTGGAGATACATCCAGACGCAAAAACCGGTGCCCACCATCATGGTGAATTGGAGAGCATTATTTATGTCATTAAAGGTCGAGCGCGGATGCGCTGGGGCGAAAGACTAGAGAATGTTGCGGAGGCGGGCCCGGGTGATTTCATTTATGTCCCGCCGTTCGTCCCGCATCAAGAGATTAATGCTGACACGAAAGAGCCTTTGTATTGTGTCCTTGTACGGAGCGATCAAGACGCCGTTGTCATCAATCTCGATATGCCCGTGCTTGAAGACCCTAAGGGATTGCATTGGGTTGACCCAATTCACCCTTCCCCCTAGCCGAAGCAAAATGAGGTGGGTATGTCGGATATGAATAACAACATCCAGGGTGTTCCTTGGGATCTTTCAAGCGAATACGAGAGCGCGGATTGTCCCGCTATCGAGGCCGATCTTAATTCAGCCAGTGAGCTGATGGATCAAATGATCGAGCACAATTCGGTATTACTTCCTCTGCTTGAACAAGCTGAAGGAATGGGCGTTGAGGAAGCGACGGACGGTATCGAGGCGGCCCGTGAAATCCATCGCATCAGTGAAGATGTTCGATCGCTCATTGGAAATCCTGATTCCTATGCGGATTGTCGTATGAGTGTGGATAGCCATGACGAAGCGGCGCAAGTGTTGTCCGGCCGACTGCAGTCGTACCAAAAACGGTATACGGAGCTTTCTCAACCGCTGTCACAATTTCTCGATCTCGTGTCGGTCAAGGTCATAGAGGACTATCTTAATCACGAACTGACGAGATCAGCGCGCTTCGTCGTTGAGCACGCGAGAAAGCGTCGTGATTTCAACCTAAGTCTCGGTGAGGAAAATCTTGTTTCGGGATTGGCCCAGGACGGGATCCATGCCTGGGGTCGTTTATATGACCAGCTTGCGGGGACGTTGACATGCGATGTTTTAGTCGGCAACGAATCGCAATTGATGGGTTTGGCTGAAACGAGTGGATTACTACAAGATCCCGACGATAGAACACGTGAGAACGCGTGGCGTTCGATCAACGAGTCATGGAGCGCGCAGGTCGAGTCTTGCGCCGCTGCGATCAATGCGATTGCAGGATGGCGACTGGAATTGGGCCGGCGTCGCTCGAGTAAAAGGCCGGTCCATTTCCTAGATTCTCCAGCTCACATGAATAGAATTTCTCACGCGACTCTCGAGGCCGTTCTCTCGGTAGCGGAGGAATCAATTCCGCTGGCCCGGCGCGCAGCCCTTTTACAAGCAAAAGCATACGGTAAGGACCGATACGGTCCATGGGACCAGCGCTCACCGGCACCTTCCACCGGGGGTGAAGATCGGTCGATTCCCTATACCGAAGCGTTGGAGCTCATCGCTAATGCCTATAGCAGCGTCGATCCAACGATGGGCGAATTTGTTGAAATGATGGCGGAGCGAAAGTGGATTGAAGGTACCGTTGGTCCGCGCAAACGTCCTGGCGCTTATTGCACAGGTTTTCCCAAATCACGAACGCCTCGTGTATACATGACGTACACCGGGGGTGCGAGCGACGTGATCACGTTGGCCCACGAACTGGGGCATGCTTTTCATTCCTGGACGATGAAGGATCTACCCGATAGTCAGCGAAGTTATGGAATGTCACTCGCCGAAACCGCGAGTACGTTTGGCGAAACCATTGTTCGTGATGCTTTGCTCGAGCGTGCTGAGACGCCGTCGCAAGAATTAGCGATCGCTTGGGAGGAAATGGGGGCGCTAGTTTCGTTTATTTTGAATATTCCGACACGCTTTGAATTCGAAAAGAATTTTTATGAGGCCCGTCAGGAACGTCCGTTGCTACCGGATGAACTTAAAGAATTGATGAGTCAAGCGTGGGAAAAATGGTACGGCGAGAGTCTTTCTGAACCGGACCCGCTCTTCTGGGCGAATAAACTCCATTTCTTCATTTCAGGCTTGAGTTTTTACAATTTCCCGTATCTTTTTGGGTATCTCTTTAGTCTCGGGGTGTACGCCAAACGGCTAAGTTTCGGCGACGAGTTTTTCCCGCGATACGAAGGCTTGCTCCTTGATACGGGACGGATGACGGCGGAGGATTTGGCGGCTAAACATTTGGACGTTGACCTCACGCGACCTGATTTTTGGCGCGAAACGGTCGCAATGCTGAAACCACGGGTGAATCATTTCGAAAAACTCGTCAACGACGTGTCAGTATGAAATACGGGCATCGGCATGCCCCGCGACTATGCCGAAGCTATTTTACTTGTTTTTTCTTGTAGCCGATGCGCCGTTGCAAGGATTTGTACGCCTCAGTCAGAAGTCGACCACTATCACGTTCTTCGCAGATGAACCGACCGAGTAATTCGCCCGTTTGCGAGTCGATTGTGGTATCGGAAAGTAAACTGAGGAGCCGATCTCCTTGATCATCCGAGTCCGTAGTCCGTTTAACACCGATACCTAAAGCATGAAATTTCTTAGTGTCGGCACTTCTTGAACCCGCGAGTTTAACGATCTCGTTGGCGTCTTTACTTTTCGCTGACTCCAGCGGGTAGCCGAGTTCGCTGAGTCTTTTTTCGAACGCCCATGAGTGTTCGGCTTCTCTGACGGCGACCGTGTTTAACGCCGTCCTTAGGCGAGTGTCCCGCGTACTGGATGCCCAGGCCTTAAAGAGTTCGTACCCTCCTCGTTCGGCAGTGGCTATTGCCGTTAGAGTACCGATGTAACTTGGTTTTTTTGCCATTTGCTTTCTTTGTACAGCTGCCCCCGTACATGTAAGTAAATGCGACCGAGCCGTCGCTGTAAAGTAGGTTATCGTTTTTACTTCAATGAATTGGAGGGAAAGTTGCTAAAGACCGACTGTTTTCGTTGCGATTTCCTCCCCTTGAGGTCATTTATCTCTTCGTTGGTTACGGATGCGGTTAGACCATGTTGAAACCAACCCGAGGGGAGTTAATCGACCTCATGGCTGTCTACGCCGATTGGGTGCTGGAATCGATCCACCGTGAATACCCGAATCATGTCTCGCATAGCTTACGAAATGCCAAAGATCTTGCCGAACCTCGCCAACACACACCGATTTTTTATGGATGCTATGACTGGCACTCGTCCGTGCACAGTCACTGGATGTTAGTGCGTCTTGCCCGTCTCTTTCCGGAAGCTCCTTACGCTGATCGTGCCTTGGATTCACTTGCGTCAAGTTTTGTCGCGGACGGTTTCGAGGCGGAATTCGACTACCTCAATGCCGATCATCGACAGACGTTCGAGCGACCGTACGGCCTTGCCTGGCTCCTGCAACTTGGATCGGAATTAAGGCAATGGTCCGAGGAGCGTGCCAGGAACTGGAAAATAGGAATCGAACCGCTCGAGACGTTGGCAGCGGATCGATTGGCGGGATGGCTGGGGAAACTGACCTACCCGATTCGGTCGGGAGAACATTCGCAAACGGCTTTCGCGATGGGCCTTGCCCTCGATTGGTCACGGACCGCAGATGAAGCGACGTTTGAGACGCTACTGATCGAACGAGCACGTGATTATTTTCTATCGGATTGCGAAGCGCCCTTAGCTTGGGAACCGAGTGGTCACGATTTCCTGTCGCCATGTTTAGCTGAAGCGGATCTTATGCGCCGGTGTATGGACCCGTCTGACTTCGGAGATTGGTTGGAACGTTTCATGCCGTTCCTGCCGACGACGGGTGAAGATAACTGGTTGGCACCGGTTCAGGTCAGCGACCCAGCTGACCCCAAGTTGGCACACCTGGACGGCCTCAATTTAAGTCGTGCATGGATGCTGGATGGAATTGCCACTGGACTATCCCCGGATGATCAGCGATTACCGAGCATTTGCGCCGCCGGTTTAAGTCACCGCGACACCGCGTTGGCATCCATCACGGGGCAACACTACGAGGGTACTCACTGGTTGGGTAGTTTTGTGACGTATCTCGTTACCGCACGTGGAATTGAATGATCTCGTTTTGAGGATTCTTCGCAGGACAAATCTTCTCTAGAAGACTCGGGCTTCGTTTACTTCCCTGCTAAGTAGGCTTTGCTTCGTACGACCGCATTTTCTCGAATGTTCATGTAGAAAAAACTGTAGTCGTAGAGATGGTAATTGCCCTCGGTTATGAAAGAGCGACCGTAGTTCTCCGATCGAATTGCTGATATTCGGAGCGCCCCGTCGCGGCACTGGGCGTCAACGACACCAGGTTCAATGTCCGGGTAGTTATCTTCTTTCCCTTGGTTTCTTTCAAACGACACGGATCCAAGGTTCTTGTCGAAGCCTGCGTGCAGGCCGTTGGCCGACCAATTGAGCGGGTTGACGCAAATCGAGTCAGGAGACCCTCCAGAGCTCGCGTCCAGCGAGAGGGTGTTCCAGGTCGCCTGGCATCCCGTTTGCTCGGCTGACTGGCAAACGGGGATGCCGTTACTGTCATCGATGTAATAGCCGATTGGATAGGCAGCGACCAGCTTCGCCTCGAGTGGCGTCCCTGCGATTTCCTCGCCCAGCAACTTGTCGAGATGGAATCCACCTTGGCTATGGCCTGCCAAGATGAAGGGGCGCCCGTTATTGTAGTTATCCATGTAGAAACGAAATGCTTGCACGACATCGCGATACGCCAACTCAAGCGCATCTCCTCCGTCCCCCTGTGGACTGAAAAAGGAAAGGAGTGTCGCCTGTCGGTATCGCGGTGCATAGACTCGGCAGCACGCGTTAAACGCGCTCGCTTGACCCATGATGGTGCTGTAGTCCGTTCGCCCATTGATCTCTTCGTCATCCAAAGCCTGATTCCAACCGTCGCCGCCGAGAAGCGTGGTTGGATGGATGAAAAAGACATCAACGTCAGCGGCCGATTGCAATGTCGAGGTGTTCGCGATGGGCGTTCGATCGGCCGCGTCCTCCCTGCTGGGCAGCGCGGCCCAATTCGACTCGATCGTGTAGTCGGGGGCTGCAGGGGGCGTTGTTTCAGCAAATCCAGCATCCGGTCGCATCATGTACGCCATGACGGCGAATTGCAGGACGCCTCGAAAGACATATCCCAAAATAAGTAACATACCGATGACGACGCCCAGCACGATCAGAAATTTCTTCATACCTGTTCCCATTCCGGCACTGACTGTTAAGTGCGAAGCGTGTTAGCAGTCCTCGCAACCTTAGCAAATGATTTCGTATCCCCGCGAGAGCGCATTGATTCGTGCATATCACCGCTAGGGTCACAGCGGATGTCTTTGACTTTACGCTTGCTCAAGAAGCTCTGCTTGGCCGTATCCAGCCGCGGCACAATACATTAGGCGTTCGAAATCAGCGCCATCATCACCGCTTTTTCCAAACGGATCGTCAAGCCCACAAAGCGTGGAAAAAGCCGGCGGGTTGCGGACGATGATGGCGGGATCAATGTCCTCGTAGCGTTCAATGGTTCGAACAAAATTTCGTGAATAGGCGTTGTGAAGCGATGTTCGTTGACCGGGCGCCGTTCGTGGTGTTGAGCCATGCCATGTCGCCCCGTGCCAAAACGCGATCGAACCCCTTTCCATTTCAATAAGCTGTGCGCCCTCCTGGGTGGTACCTGGTGGGACCTGGCGCCGTTCTTTAAAGCTTCCTGGGCGAATGACGGTCGGTCCGTGTTCGACTTGAAACTCATCGATAGCCCAGACCGCGGTGGCTTCGAGGCAATAATCGGGGAACGGTTCGTTGATACGCGACGCACCGTAGTCGGAATGCATTCCGGGATGTGTTTCCTGTCCGGTTTCTTTGACGATGGTGTCTGACTGGTACATCAGGCAGCCGCGACCGAGAAGGTATTCGGCTAGCGTAAGTACCCAAGGGTGCAGGGCGGCTTGTTCCCACATTGCCCCGCGTTGTAACAGCATGGTGGCGCGGAAACTGGCGCCCTCTTGCCGACCAGCGTGGTTTCGATGGGTCTCCTGACGCAGTTCGTCAGCGAATACATGACTAAACGCCGCGGGCAGTACCGTGTAACCAACGGCATCCAATTCCCGTAAGTTAGATTCAAGCCCCAGCTGATGGGCTCGATGAACGATCGCGGGATTGTTGACCGTTCTCCTTGCCATGTGATCGTGGAATGCCATGAGTAGTACGGACACATCTGTATTCGTTTCGAAGGCGTCGACGTAATAACCTAGCGAATTACCAAACAGATGCTCGTATTCGCGTCGGCGGCAACGAGCCGAGTCTTCATTGCCCGCGTGAACGATCGTTGCAGGCGGGATGGCGTGGTCGTAGATGCAATGCTGGAAGAAATCCGCCGTGGCATCCGGTTTGGAGGTCACCATTGTCTCTGCACCATCGACAACGACCGTATAGCCCAGCTTGCCAGACGAATTCAGGTGTTCAGGGGCTTTATCGAACTCAACCGAGAACGAGACTGGCCGGGCGAAATGTTTGATCGATTCGCGCCGTTCCGAGAGGAAACGATTGGCTTCGTGAATCCAATCGGCAGACGCGAATTCGACTCGTTGGTCGAGCGGTACTGCGAGTTCTGTGGTCATCGATTTTCCGTGCGCTTCAAAAACGCTCTCGAGTCTGCTCGGGAGGCTTTGGGCTCGTCAAGAGCCGCTCTCGACAAAACCGTGTCGACGCCACACGAGCGTTGGTCTGCTATTGTCGCTGGTGAGATCGCGGTTTAGGACGCACACGGTCAATGCCGATATATCAACAAGGACGGTCGACGGTTGCGATCGTCGCGGTGGTTGGAGCAGTCGCGATATTTTTCGCGATATGGTTAAACCGGGACATGGATGTGCCCTACCAAGAACGAGGCCCGTCGAAGACGTCAACGGTTCAGGCCGGGTGGGTCGATGACGAGAGAATCCGAAACGCGAGGGTCGACGAGCCCGGTGCCTGGTTGGCCTACGGTCGTGGATTCGAGGAACAACGATTTTCGAGCTTGGTCCAAATTAATCGAGAGACCGTTGCCAGCCTCGGGATCGCATGGACGAAGGGCCTCGACACTGTACATGCGGTGGAAGCAACGCCTTTAGTCGTTGACGGCGTTATGTATTTCACCAGTACATGGAATATGGCGTACGCGATTGACGCCAGGAGCGGCGACGAAATTTGGAAGTACGATCCCCGGGTACCCGGCAAAACAGCCCGTGATGCTTGTTGTGGAATTATTAGTCGGGGCCTCGCCGTTTATATGGGACGGGTTTATCTCGCCACTCTCGATGGACGTCTTATGGCTCTCGACGCGGCATCGGGCGTCCTCGTCTGGGAGGTCGACACCATCATTGATCGTTCACGGAACTACACCATCACGGGGGCGCCGCGGGTGGCGGCGGGCAAGGTTTATATTGGTAATGGTGGTGCTGAGTACGGGGTTCGCGGCTATGTCACGGCGTATGACGCCAATACCGGGGAGCAGGCATGGCGTTTCTTTACGGTACCCGGTGATCCTTCTTTGCCGTTCGAGCATGCGGAAATGGAGATGGCCGCTGAAACGTGGAAAGGTGGTGAATGGTGGAAGATAGGGGGTGGAGGAACTGTATGGAATTCAATAGTTTACGATCCATATTTTCATTCAATCTATCTCGGTGTCGGTAACGGTACGCCATGGACTCGCGCCATTCGATCCCCGGGT
>JAKUTH010000064.1 GCA_022448085.1 Pseudomonadales bacterium
CACATGGCCCGGTACGCAGGCGCAACATCCTGCGCATTCAGCATCGATTTCACCGATACATTCCTACCTCTGCGATTTCTATCACGATACCCCCACCCTTCAGGGTGATTGGGGAAGTCCACCCATCCAACGGCTGGAAACAAATCGTCGGTACCAGTTTAGATTAGAACCACGAAAGGAGGCTCTATCGGACCAACCCACGGACTGGTTTTTCTTCAGACAGTAACCCAGTAACACGATTAATGGCTTCTCGATGACTCCGCCAATCCGGAACATGTCTATCCATCAGCGCGTTGAAAGCTGGCCCATGGTTGAGTTCAACCAGATGGCAAAGTTCATGCGTGATGACATAAGACGTTAGTTCCCGCGCAAGTTTGACCAAGTGCGTGTTGAGCGATATTCGACCCGATACCGAACAACTACCCCACTGGGACCGCATAAACGAATGTCTCCATTCAGGCGTTTTATTAACCCACGGAATCTGCGTTACGGCCTCTTCCATTGCCCGCGCGAGCACGGTGCCCGCCTGCTTTGCATACCAGCTCCAAACGGCGGCCTTGGGGTCATCGCCGCTGCTGAGATATATCCGCAGCACCGAACCTTTGTCTTCAACGTAGCTTCCATCGTCTCGATAAAATTCCAGTTCTTTTGTCGTACCTAAGAAGCGAATCATCGAACCCGACAGATACTCCTCAGGATACCAATGCGGAACCTCGTTCACGGCCCGCTCCGAGCGGTACCGTACCCATCGAGAATGATCCATAACTATCGAGCGGACCTCATCCAATAGAAGGCCTGGCGGCGCATCTACGCACAGCGATCCGTCGGCCCGAAAACTCATGCCAACTCGCGTGCGTCGTCGCGTGTTCCGCCGAATTTCGACCGTGACCGAGAGCCCTCGAATATCTACCTGAAACCGTTCGCTCATCAATATCGCCGCACCATTCGCGCGCCATGGTATCGAGTTACCGTCTCGTTCTCGAACCGGAGTACCCATCTCTTCTAGTCGTGCCGCTACCGACCCTTTTTAAGAACTGCGTGGACGCGCATAATGATCGCTTGTCGGGCGGAAATAGAAGGAGGTGATTTGTGATATCTAAGGTAGAGGGGTCGGGGGTTTAACTAACCGACCCCGCTCCAATCGGGCAGGGACCCAAACGTCCCTGCCCTCTTTAATCGGCCCGCATTCTCGGCCGATTAGTTATGAACATCCGCTCAGCCTCGAGCGCTTTGACTAGATCTTCTACGCTTTGATACGACGAAAGCCTGTCGAGTTGTCTCCGGGTAACCGACATCAAACCGAATGCACCCGCGTCGGACTGTGATATCGCGTCCGCCGGTTCGATCCAACGACTGTCCACCGTCTCGGCGTCATCGTGGCGTCCAACTTGTCTCGTGGGGGCTTCCGCAATAAAAAAGCGCGTGTCAAAACGTCTTGGACTGCCCTGGGGAGTAATCCATCGTTCCCAGTAGTGCACCCGATCGACAGCCAAACGCAGCTGTTCTTTTTCGCAGACGTCCGCAAGCGTAATCTCGCGGTCATGAACTGCTTGTCGGTAAGTAGCCAATCGTCTCTCCAGGTTAGTTTCGAGACGATCTAACCACGCGCCATCGCCGTCATATGCAAGCAACATACCGGCTTCCTCAAAACACTCCCTAATTCCAGCAATCCAATAGCCACGCCATTCGTTACCAAGAGCATGTTGCTGCGGTCGTTGACTTGCCGAGGGTCCTGTCGAAAGGGCGTCGTAGCGTTGCAGATGGTCGTCGCCATCGACCCGGCCACCGGGAAACACATACATACCTCCACCGAAGACAGCTCGCGTAGTACGTCGCACCATGAATATTTCGAGTCCGTCGTCGGCTTCCCTCACCAGCACGATAGTCGCTGCGGCCCGTATGGGTTGCAGATAATGCAATGTCTTCCCAGTCCCATTTCAAACCTGAGCTCGTGTATAACATACCGCTGGATGTTCGAGCGGAGAAACGGGATGAAATTGGCCGTTGAATTTCCCAGCGTCAGTTATCGGGAAGGAGCCGATGGTGTCATTAGGTTGGCAAAAGCAATCGAAGATATTGGCTACGATCAACTCGACATGTTTGATCACGTTGTCATGGGTTACCCAACAGACACGCGCGTCGCACCGATCTATCCCCCGCAAATGCCCATCCTCGAAGCGCTCATGACGCTGGCGTTTGTCGCGTCACACACCCACAAGATCGGGCTCGGAACCGAAGTCCTTGTGTTACCTCAACGCCAACCGGTACTCGTGGCTAAACAAATCAGTACGTTGGATACGCTAACCGGTGGACGGATGCGTTTAGGTGTGGGCGTCGGTTGGCAAGAATCCGAATACGACGCGTTAGAAGAGACGTTCTCCAACCGCGGTCAAAGGATGGACCAAGCCATTGCCGTACTGCGGTCTTGTTGGGGTGACGAGCGAATCGATTACCAACTTAAACACTATTCATCTGTCGCGATGGCCATGGAACCCAAACCACCGCAGGGGAAAGGCCTCCCAATATGGATCGGTGGCAACGCAGAAGCGGCGCTCAAGCGGGTTGGTGAAGTTGGGGACGGCTGGCTTGCCACTGCGATCGAAGATCCTTCTATCGCTAAACGCTGCAAAGACAAAATTTCAAACTTTGCCGAAGCCGCAGGACGCGATCCAGCGAGAATTGGATACCAGATGATGCTCGACGTGCCGCCAAGGGACGAAGAAGGCAAAAAGTTTTACCAGAATCTCGATCGCGTCGTCGCGAGAGCGGAGGCAGTTGAAAACATGGGCTTCGAATGGGGAGCGCTCAATGCAACCGCAATTTTCCAAGCGGGTGCTCGTAGTATTGACGAGATTATCGATACACTCGGAAAAGTCCACGATGCTGTCCGCGGACGATAAGCGATGAATCCAAGAAACTACGGCGTTAGTAACCACAACGGCTCGCCAGGCGAGCCATTCTTTCGGCAAGTGGACTTGGGTCCATGACGCAAATCGATTACATCGAGCGCGCAGAGTCTGTCACGTCGTTGGTTCGCGAGTATGCAGACCTAGCAGAACAACAACGTTACCTACCTCGACCCATTGCTGAGGCGTTTGCCAGTTTGGGGTTATACCGAATCGCAGCACCGCTCGATTGCCACGGTGCTGATACTGATCCATTGACCCAAATGCGTGTTATCGAGATCGTGTCCGAAGCGGACGGTAGCGCCGGCTGGAATCTTATGATTGGAATCGAAACGTTCGGACTTGTCGCACCCGCGTTGGTCTCCTGTCCCGAGCTTATTGCGGATCCTCTAACCATTATGGCGAGCTCGACCGCTGCCGTAGGCCGCGCTGAACGATGCGACAGCGGATGGAACGTGTCTGGACAATGGCAGTTCGTTAGCGGCATCCACAACGCCCAGGTATTTGGCGCGACCGTGAAGCTTTATGAAAACGGACAAACGGTGGATGACCGTTTTCATTATGCCGTGGTCGAGGAAGGTCATTACGAAATCATCGACACATGGAATGTGTCTGGGCTAAGAGGTTCCGGCTCACACGACGTACGCATCGACAACGTCACCGTCGAAAACAATCGTATCGTCGAACCCATGGGTGGCCTTCGAGATCGATCAGCGCAACTTCGTTTACCCCTCGGAAATCGGCTCGCCTTTAACAAAGTCGCGGTTGGACTTGGCATCGCTCGGGCCGCTATCGATGCGTTCGTTGAGCTCGCCACATCGAAGAAACCGCGATTTAATAGCCGTTCCTTGCGTGATCGGCCTTCGGCGCAACTCGCGGTGGCGAAAGCAGAAGCAAGATTACACGGTGCCCGAGCCGCAGTGTTTAAACAGGTCGAGAAGAACTGGTTGCTGGCGGTTGCTGGCGATCCCCTTCCGGAACGCGACCGCGCCTTAGTCCACGTCCTTTGCTCAGACGCAGCTCTTGCCATCGCCGAAGTCGTCGACATCGTCGCCAATGCAGCGGGAACCACCGCGAATCAGGTAGGACATCCATTGGAACGACTGGCAAGGGATGCCCGCGTGATCCGTCAACACGCCACCGTAGCACCGCAAAACATGGAGGATGCGGGTCGAGTTCTACTGGGCCTTGAACCTACGGGAGTCATGCTTAGGATCTAGATCTACTCGTTCGTATTCCAGAACTTGTCTCAAACGGCAACCGAGTCCTCGCCCAACCTTTCTTGCAACCAAACTTTCAATGGGACGTCTTCGTCTGCGGGCGACGTGTATCCAAAACCCCCATTAGGACTTGCCCCGAGCAATTGCTGCCGTATCGGGTCCGAGCGCTCCATGTAATGCGCGACCGTCATATTGTCCCGCGGTTTCAACCAACGGTAGCTGTATCCGTAAAAAAGAACTTTTCGGGTGGTCGTTGAGAAATTACGACCAGCGGAATGCCATAAACGGCGGTCAAAAAATACGGCATCTCCCGGCCCCACAAGTACCGGAATCGCTTCGGGGTGATCTATTGCATCATCGTCGGGCATCGACAATTCGTTCGCGAGATGGCTTCCGGGTACTACGTGAAAATTTCCTCGATTAGGTTGCCGTGTGTCGGTAAGAAAAAACCCGACCTTAAGGGAAATCCTCGGCCGTGGAGACGACTCGATATCAAGATTCAAACGGCCACTATCCTGATGCCACCCAAGCCGCGCGCCACGCGGTTCGTATCCTTCAGGTAAGGGCGGCGTCACGATCATATGGGAGTGATACAGCTGAATGTGCCAACCAAGAATGTCCACGACTTTCATGAACGTCTGCGGCAAGTCGATGAGCGGAAGGAAGTCGTCGTCTTGTCCGATGAAATCAAGAACATTCAACGGATGATGTCGCTTTAATGAACGCTTACGTTCATAGACCGGGCGCCACCGATTAGTTAAGGCGTCCACAGCGTGGGTTAACTTTTGGACCGTTGTGGTATCCAGTGCATCGGCAACGACAAGAAATCCTTGCTCGTCGAATTGACGACGCTCTTCGGCCGTCAATCGATAATCCAGGCACGCGTCATCCATTTTGATAAGTTCAAATTAAGACCCTTTATAGTGATCGAAAGCGGAGGAAAATCTCAAGGCCGGTGGTACTCTTTGGGTCGGAGGAAAGCTGGATGAAATTCGGGTTATTCGTCTATTGCACCGTTGGAAGGCGAGCGGAGCTTGAGCAAGGCATGGCCGGCCGTCGACCCGAGCTGTATCAGCGCATGATTCAGGAACTCGGCGATTACGCGGCGTTCGGCGAAGAACGCGGCTATTTTGCCTTCGGGCATCCAGAGCATCATCTTCAAATCGAGGGATTTGAAACCTCCAACGACCCCGCGCTTATGGCCATGTGGCTTGGACAACACACCTCGACGATGCGAATTGTGACCTGCGGTTTCGTCTCCACCACAAATAATCCTTTAGCAACCGCAGAAAAGATTGCCACGATGGATCATATGCTCAACGGTCGCTTCGGCGTGGGGCTCGTTCGGGGCTATCAAGCGAGATGGGTAGAGAACTTTAAAGTGAGACCCGATCTCACCGCCGTGGGACCGTGGACCAAAGACACCGAAGATGACGAGCGAAATCGTGAATACTTTACTGAGTTTGTAGATATCGTTGTTAAAGCATTAAAAAGTAATACTTTTTCCTATAAAGGTAAGTACTGGACCTTTCCACCAGAGGGGTTTGTGAATCCTCACGACCACCCGGTATACCGAAAGTACGGCGAAGGGGTTGACGACGCGATGCGCGTCCACGAAATTGGTATCGCGCCTCGGCCACTCCAAGACGAAATACCCCTTTACGGCGGTTTCTCGCAAAGCCTTCGAACAGCTAAATTCTGGGCCAAATACAAAGGGCGACCTATCGTACTCTCTGGAAATACGGAATTTCTTGAAATGCTTTGGAGCGCCTGGCGCGAAGAGGCGAAATCGTACGGGCATGTCGTCGCCCCGGGGCAAGAAGCATGTTGGGGAGGCATCATGATTTGCGCCGAAACGGATGCCAAGGCCTGGTCGTTGTTCGAAGACATGCAGTGGTTTTGGGACAACTGGGCAACGTCATTCGGGCAGGGCATGCCTGAGTTATTGGTGGGTTCGCCGGAGACACTAAACAAACAGATCGAGCAGGTCAGCGCTGCGGTACCTATCGATGAAGCCTTTCTATTGATTCCCGCAGGCCTGCATACACCCGAGCAAATTCACGAGTCCCTGGATCTCTTTTCGCGCAAAGTTATGCCCAACTTCAGCGACACAGCGACCATCGGTTAGTGCCTATCACGGGCGTTTTGCAGCGCGTCCTCAATGAAGTCCATGCGATCTTTACCCCAATAAAGCTCGCCGCCGATGTAAAACGTCGGTGCGCCAAAAACGCCACGCTCCAGCGCACTCTGGGTGATATCGATCAACTGCTGCTTAATATCCTCATCTTCACAACGCGCCACGAATAGATCCGGATCGGTCTCTATTTCGTTGGCGAGGCTCGCAATGCCTTCGTATTCGCTGATCGACGCGTCGTTCTCCTCCCAATAGCGCGTGAAGAGTCGGTCGATGTACGCGTCCTCTACATCAAGTTCGCGCGCTACCAATGCACCCCGTAATGCTCGGCTCGTCTTAATGGGAAACGTATCAGGCATACGAAATCCAAGCTGATATTTCTCAGCCCAACGTCTCAGGTCACGGCCTCTGTTCTGTAACTTGGCCTGCGGCTCCTCCGTGAGGACGTAATTGTGGTGACGGAACACGTACCCAAGATTAAATGGATGCATAACGAGCTCGGCGCCATACCTAGCCACAATGGGCCGAATCAAGTGCAACGCGAAGTACGTATTGGTACTGCCGATGTCCCAAAAAAAATCAATTTTCATCGGTAATCAACGATCCGTGGACAAGATTCTTCATCTCTGTACTCAAGCGCAACGGCGACCGAAGAACTTGGATCATACCCATCGCAACAACATCGAGGACCGGATCGATCCAGAAGAATGTGCCCGCAATTCCCGACCAGCTATAGTCACCGATGGACGCGGCACCACGACGATTCACCGTGTCGACAACAACGTCGAATCCCAATCCAAAACCTCGTCCGCGGCGGAGGATGGCCCGCCGAGCAACTCCATTGTTGACCGGCGGGACAATGTCAGGCAGATGATCGCGCGTCATAAGCGCAACCGTCTCCGCTTCAAGAATACGAGTACCTTCGAGATTACCCCCACGGCGCAGCATCTCGGCAAACCGAAAATAATCCGCCGTCGTGGATACCAGACCCCCGCCGCCAGAAAAAAAATTTACGCGCTTGAACTCAGCATCGTTGGCATTGGTAAACATCGTCAGCTTTCGATTACGCCAGTCCCACACATGATTGGGCAAGAACCTATCCAACTTGGCGGCCGGGACATTAAAGAACGTATCGACCATTCCCAATGGCTCGAACAACCGCTCGTGCAAAAACCTGTTAAAAGGCTTCCCGCTAATTCGTTCGACCAAAACTCCGAGCACGTCGACGGCCACGCCATAATGCCATTGCTTACCTGGCTCAAACTTTAACGGCAACGTCGATAGACGCCGCAAGAAATCGTTGGAGTCCGCCGCGCGTTCCGGATTCACATTCGCGTACAACGCGTCAACGGGATCGCGAGGATTCCATCCGTACGAAAAGCCCGCCGTATGCGTGAGCAGATGACGAACGGTAATAGGATTGATGAGCGATAGACGTTCCCCCTCCTTCAGTACGGTTAACGAGGCTAGTTCTGGTAAAAACTTCACGACCGGATCATCCAAGCCCAACTCGCCATCTTCAATGAGGATCATGATCGCTACCGAAGTGACCGGCTTCGTCATGGAGTAGATTCGAAACAATGCATCCCGGGTCAACGGTCGTGAATCCCCTGAACCTCGTTGACCGACCGCCTCAAAATGCACAATATCACCACGGCGCGCGACGAGCGTTACCATGCCCGCCAGCTTGCCTTCTTCAACGTACTTGGCCGACCACTCACTGATTTTCGCCATGCCTTCAGAAGATAGCCCCTGCTCTTCCGGAGTAGCGTACGTTAGCTGATGCCCACCGAGACTTTGATAGGCAAGAAACAAACACGCAACGACCATCGACCTAACCATGGATTACCTCATTTATGGACTAATGAAAGTGACGTGTATTTCCAACTAGACGGCGCCTTCACTATTTTGTGTATCCCAGGAAAACCGATCCGCGCATAAATCGCGCAGAGTATTCTTCTGCACCTTCCCCATCGCGTTACGGGGAAGCTCGTCCACCCTAAGCAAACGTTTTGGCTGCTTGAAACGGGCGAGTTTGCTGGTCAAGACGACGGTTACATCATCAAGCTCAATGTCGATGTCGCTAACTACAACGGCGATCACCGCCTCGCCAAAATCTGGATGGGGCACGCCAATCACTGCCGACTCGATCACACCAGGAATCGCGTCAATCAATAACTCAATCTCTTTGGGATAGACGTTCAAGCCGCCGCTGATTACTAAATCTTTCTCACGACCGACAATGGTGTATCGACCTTCGGCATCGACGATCCCCATATCACCTGTCTTAAAATAGCCGTCGTCTCGAAATTCATCTCGCGTTTTCTCTGGCATGCGCCAATACCCGGCGAATACGTTTGGTCCTCGGACTTCGATGCCGCCAATTTCGCCTGGTGGTAACGACCCACCCGCTTCATTCGTGATACGCGCTTCAATCCCAGGAAGCGGGAACCCAACGGTTCCGGCGGTACGTTTACCGTGTAGGGGATTGGAGGTATTCATTCCAGTTTCACTCATCCCATAGCGTTCTAATATCCGATGCCCCGTTCGCTGTTCGAACGCCTCGAACGTCTGCTCGGTCAGGGGCGCTGATCCCGACACAAATAAGCGGATGCCGGCAGTCACTTCCCGTGTAAAAAGTACTGAGCCGAGAAGACGGGTATAGAAGGTCGGGACTCCCATAAGAACAGTGGACGATGGCAAGTGTTGAACAAGCGCATCCACATCAAATCGCGGTAGGAAAATCATTGAGCTACCAGTCAGCAATACGCAATGGGTTGCCACGAAAAGACCATGCACATGGTAGATCGGCAGCGCGTGCAGGAGGACATCGTCGGGTCGCCATCCCCAATAGGTAATCAAAGTATCTGCGTTGCTCGTCAAATTGCCGTGCGTCAGCATCGCTCCTTTCGAACGGCCCGTGGTTCCCGACGTGTAGAGAATGGCCGCCAAATCCTCACTACGGCGCTCGGCGACGTGACGATCAGGATCCACGGACGAAGCAAGGTCTTTAAGGGAGCCTTCGCCGTATTCATCCAACGTTAACGTCGTCACACCGGTCTTCGAACCGACCCCTACGACGAACAGTGAAGGTTCTGCATCGCGGAGAAAATACGCTACCTCCGACCCTGTGTAGTCCGTATTCAAGGGGACGTACACCCCTCCGACTTGAAGCGTGGCGAGATAAAGTGCAATCGCATCTGGCGTTTTTGACACTTGCACAACCACGCGATCACCGGGGCCAACGCCTTCCTCGCGCAGAGCCGCCGCCATGCGACCGGTTGCGTGCTGTAAATCGTCAAAGGTCCACGCGGTGCCATCGGGCAGCCGCATACATGCTTCAGCGGCATGCGCAGCAAATACAATGTTGAACCGTGCGAATAGGTTCGCGTTCATCACGGTAACTCCTCAATATGCTGTAAGCATTGCAATGCTCCACGTCTTCTGCAAATCACGTCCTGCATACGGCCTGCTAAATTACGGTACGATCGGGCGATGGGAGGCCACCTATATGATGACCCATGTAGAAATAACAACCGGGCCGATCGAAGGCCGCGAGAAGGACGGCACATTTTTTTTCGCCGGCATCCCCTACGCGGCAGCGCCGACGGAATCGAGGCGGTTTCGGCGAGCGCAAGCGCACGAACCTTGGTCGGAAGTTCTGACCACAAAGAAAATCGGGGCAGCCGCACCGCAACTTCCTGGTAGCGGTCTCAGCGATGCACCGAGCGTTCGCTGGGACGAGAATTGCCTCACCCTCAACATCACCACACCCGGATCGACCAGCAGTCGACGCCCAGTATTGATTTGGATACATGGTGGCGCATACCGTACCGGACAAGGCGGTATTCCTTGGTACAACGGGGCTCGATTTGCGCTCCATGGCGACATGGTGGTGGTCAGTATCAATTACCGTCTTGGAGCACTCGGATTCACGGATTTATCCACCTTTGGTACCGAGTACGAGTTTTCCGGTATTAACGGTCTGCTCGATCAGCTGTTAGCGCTTGAATGGGTTCAAGAAAACATCGAACGGTTCGGTGGGGATCCAACTAAAGTGACGATCGCCGGCGAATCGGCCGGTGGCTTTAGCGTCTCAACGCTTCTCGGTATGCCTGCGACCAACGGTCTTTATCGACACGCCATACCTCAAAGCGGGGCAGCTCACCATACCCTCCCCGGCGAAGCGGGAAAATTGGTGGCCGATACCTTTCTGCAAGAACTCGACGCGGATGGTCCGGTTCAATTTATGGCTGCATCCGCTGAACAAATTCTCCAAGCCCAACGGCAAACCATCACAAAACTCGAAACTCCCGATACCCGCGAGACGCTGGGTGTCTCGGTATCCGCCTTCTACCCAGTCGTCGGGAACTCCCTACTTCCCGAGTCGCCTCTCGATGCGATTCGGGCTGGGGTTGGGTCCGACGTGGCCGTGATGACCGGCTCCAATCATCACGAGACCACGTTGTGGGGTTATGAAGATCAAATAAACGACAGTCAACTCGAGAGACGAGCTCGCGAAATGGGCGATGAGCACCTCCTACAACGCTACCGCAACGCACGGCCCAACGACTCCGCGACCGATCTAATGACCGCTATCTCTACCGACTTTATGTTTCGTATTCCGGCCATTCGTCTGTTGGAAGCAAGAACCTACACGGAGCGTAACTGGCTCTATCAGTTCAATTGGGAGTCGCGCGCGTTCAGCGGGAATCTGAAAGCCACGCATGCTCTCGAAATCCCCTTCGCCTTCGATAACCTCGATCAGGCCGGCGTCGACAATTTCATCGGACCAGGTCCAACTCCGCAACATGTAGCAGACCGCATGCATCGCGCGTGGATCGAGTTTATTTGCGATGGCAATCCAGGCTGGGCTCCGTATTCGAGCGAAGCTCGTAACACCATGATTTTTGATGACGAATCGGGTCAAATAACGGACCCAGAATCACAAGAACGCAATGCTTGGGAGGGAATTCGGTGAGCGAACTGACAGAATTTCGCGACGACACAAGGGCTTGGCTCCAGGAAAATCTACCCGAAAGTCTTGTCGCCCGCGGCGAAGGATACTCAGGTGGGACAAAGGAAACGGTCCAAAATCCGGACACCTTACGTTGGTTTGAATCGTGTTACGAACAAGGGTGGACGGTACCCTCGTGGCCCAAGGAATTTGGTGGTGCCGAACTGAGTTCAACCCAAGCAAAAGTGTTGCAACAGGAAATGGCCATGGCCCGCGCGCCTACGCCTCTTTCCGGCATGGGTGTGACGATGATTGGCCCGACGCTGCTTGAACACGGTACCGACGACCAAAAGTCTCGCCATTTAAGAAGTATCGCCAACGGCAAAGTTCGGTGGTGCCAAGGATATTCAGAACCCAACGCTGGCTCGGATCTCGCCTCACTCCAAACCCGCGCGGTCGATCAAGGCGACTATTATTTGATCAATGGTTCAAAAATCTGGACGTCGGGCGCTAACTTTGCCGACTGGATCTTCTGCCTCGTGCGCACAAACACTGAAGTACCTAAACACGATGGGATCAGCTTTGTTTTGTTCTCGATGGACGATCCCGGCGTTTCGATCAAGCCCATCGTTCTCATCGCCGGGAACTCGCCTTTCTGTCAATGTTTCTTTGACGACGTCAAAGTACCGAAGACAGATCTTATCGGTGAAGAGAACCGTGGTTGGACCGTAGCGAAACGTCTCTTGCAACACGAACGCTCAATGATTTCGGGGATGGGATCCCTCGGAGGCGGCGGTCGCAGCATATCGCTGGCGGAATCCGCGCTGTCGTTTTATGGAAAGACCGGATCAAGAATCGCCGATGCAAATGGCCGGGAGACGGTGTCCAGGATCAATATGGACCGGCAAGCTTTTTCTCTCACTCAACGACGAGCGATTGAGGAAAATATCTCGGGCTCAACGCCCACGTTTGCAACATCAATGTTCAAGTACTATGCGACCGAGCTCGATACTCGGCGGATGGAAGCGTTGATTGGCATGCGCGGCTCGGCGGGAATTGGATGGCAGGGTGATGTATTCGACGATAATGCCCTCAACGACACACGGTCGTGGCTTTTTGGCAAAGCGGGGACCATCGCGGGAGGCAGCTCTGAGGTGCAGCTCAACATCATTGCCAAGCGAGTCCTTGGATTACCCGACTGATCGCCGATCGCCCAACGCCAACGACCCCATCATGAACTCGTGGCAAATCCGCTAAGGAGTCCGCGTGGCAAAAATAGTCAGTATCGTCATTGGGCTCGTAGCAATTTCTGCTAGTGTTTGGGTGGCTCAGTGTCCGTGT
>JAKUTH010000065.1 GCA_022448085.1 Pseudomonadales bacterium
CAGGAGCCACCGTTGAGTCGTATGCTGAAGATCTGGTCCGTTCGGCCGAATTTTTGTTGACGGTCAACCCTCCTGATGACAATGCCGATAACGCTCGAAACGTAATAGCGTGGATAAATGATGGCGCTTTCGTGCTGGGTTCCCTCATGCCACTCAGAAACTTGAGTAACATGGAGGCGCTTGCCCATCGTAGTGCGAACGCGTTCTCGACCGATGCGATTCCACGAACGACGCGGGCACAATCCATGGACACTTTGTCGTCGATGAACAGCATTGGGGGTTATAAGGGCGTGCTGCTGGCGGCAGCTGAATTGGGGAAGTACTTCCCAATGCTGAGCTCAGCTGCGGGAACAGTCTTTCCAGCGAAAGTCTTCGTCATCGGGGCGGCGGTCGCTGGACTGCAAGCATTAGCGACAGCAAAACGACTTGGGGCTGCGGTTACGGCTACGGACGTTCGTCCAGAAGTGAAAGAACAAATCGAGAGTGTGGGTGGCAAATACGTCGGTATCGAACTCAGTGAGGATGCTTCCGCTGGTGGCGGCTATGCAAAGGAACTTTCGGCAGAAGACCAGTCCCGTCAACGGGAAATGTTGGTTGATCAAGTCGCACAATCGGATGTCGTGATCACGACCGCTCTGATCGGTGGAGTGTTTGCGCCGACGTTGGTGACCGCTGAAATGGTTGCGTCGATGCGCCCCGGCTCGGTATTAGTCGATCTTGCCGCCGACGGTGGCGGCAATTGCGAGCTGTCATCGCCCGGCGAAACTGTCGAAGCGCACGGGGTTCGTATTCTTGCGCCTCTCAATTTGGCGTCGACTATGCCCGACCATGCGAGTCTGCTGTTTTCGCGTAATCTGACAAATTTTCTCGAGGCTTTTTCGGAGGAGGGCGAGTTTCAGCTTGATCTAGACGACGAAATTCAAGCGGGTTGTCTCATCACTAGGGGTGGCGAAATCGTTCATGGACGAACGCTCGAGGCGGTTGCTGAGAATCAAGAGGGCCCTAACTCATGAAGGAAAGTAAAAAGTATCTACCTCGATCCGTCATCGTCACGATATCTACTGTTGTAGCGATTATTGGCGTCGCACTGGCTGCTCACAGCACGACCACGGCGACTCTGGTGGCGAGTCCAGCGGTAGTACCTTCACACGCTCCAGGAGACATTGACTACTGGGGCATGGTGTTCGTGTTTCTGTTGTCGGCGTTTGTTGGCTTGGGCGTCATTCGGCGGGTTTCGAGATTGCTGTATACGCCACTGATGTCCTTGACCAATGCCATCTCAGCGATCGCGGTGGTTGGTGCGATCCTGGTGGCCGGTCCCGACTACCCGATCGAAATTCGGGTCCTTGGATTGATCGCTCTCTTTGCGTCCGTAACCAACATCGTTAGCGGATTCTTGATTACCGACCGCATGCTGAAAATGTTCAAGAAGGATTAACGGCAGTGAGTCCTTCTTTTGTAGAACTTTTCTATCTGGTGGCGACCGCGCTGTTCGTTTTTTCGTTGCATTGGATGAACGATCCGAAGACGGCACGACGAGGTGTCGTTGCTGGGGCGTCGGCAATGGCGATTGGTATGGCCGCAACATGGTTCCAGCCCTTTGTCCAAAATCATGGTTGGATGGTACTTGCGGTACTTGCGGGCATTGCGGTTGGTTGGCCATTGTCTCGAGTTTCGCTCACCGCGGCGCCGCAGCGTACTGCACTATCGCACGCCTTTGGCGGTTTAGCCGCCGGCCTTGTGGGTACTGCTAAGTATTTTGCGTGGCTGGGCGACGGTCCAGAGGCGCTGACGACTTTCCGCATGATTGCGATCATTGCCGAAGTCATTCTCGGGTTTATCACGTTTACAGGAAGCTTGTTCGCGGCCGGTAAATTACAGGAACTCAACTGGGTCCCGCAGCGACCCGTAACCTATTTGGGACAGAATATTTTTAACGGGCTGTTATTGCTCGCCGCGATTGGTATGGGTGCAATGCTCGTGAACGATCCCGCGTCCGAAATAGCCCCGATGTTATTCGGCGGCGTGGTCGTGATCGCGTTGCTGTTTGGTGTCTTGCTGATTATTCCGATTGGTGGTGCGGACATGCCGACCGTCATTGCCATTCTGAACTCGTACGCGGGACTAGCTGCCGTGGCCATGGGGTTCGTGCTTGAAAACAAACTGTTGATTACAGCGGGCGCGCTGGATGGCGCAAGTGGACTCATCCTATCGATCATCATGTGCCGAGCGATGAATCGTTCGTACCTGAACGTCTTGTTTGGCGCATTCGGCTCCGTAGCACCACCCCAGGAGGGTGGCGAACAAGGCGAGTACCGAGCGGATACGATCGAGAGCGCTTCGCAGATCATGGAGCAAGCCAATCAAGTAGTCATCATTCCAGGCTATGGGATGGCGGTGGCGCAAGCACAACACAAGGTTCGGGAACTCTATGACCAACTGATGAAGAGAGGGATTGACGTGAAATTCGCGATTCATCCAGTGGCTGGTCGTATGCCTGGACACATGAACGTGCTCTTAGCGGAAGCTGATATTCCATACACCAGTTTGCTGGAGATGGATGAAATAAACGGCGAGATGCCGCAATGCGATGTCGCCTTGGTTGTCGGTGCGAACGACGTGGTGAACCCTGCCGCCCGAAGCGATGAGTCGAGTCCTATCTATGGCATGCCCATCATCGACGCAGATAAAGCCCGAACGATTTTCGCGATCAAACGCTCGAAAAACCCCGGCTTCGCTGGTATCGATAACGGCCTTTATTTCGATGAGAAGACCTGGATGCTGTTTGGTGACGCCAAGGTAGTGATCGGTAATTTAGTGAAAGAGTTAACAGGCGAGAGCGGTCTTTAAACTCTTATTTGCTTTGGGTCGATCTGCTGAGAGACATCGGCGGGGACGATGAACTATTTCTTTGATCGACCTTTAGTTCGTCGGAGTAGTTCTAGCGTCCAAGACAGATTGCGGATGTTGGTCCGTGACAGCGATTTCATGTCGAATCGACCGTCATTGAGCTTTCGTATCTCTTTGAGAAGGGAAGCGCGAGTCGGTTCCTCTTGCGATGAAGCCGTCTTTTTGTTCGTTCGTTTCATTTAGATTGCGCACTATTGCTTATCGCGGGTGTTGTTTGCCGCGTCACGCAATAGAGAGTTGAACCATCCATAGGTATTTTTTTAATCTGTTATCGCTCGTCACCCACTTGCCACTTCAAACTTACGCCGCTCGATTGAACCGGTCAAAGGTGCCGTCGCTCTTTTCTTGTCTTTCAGCAGGAAACAGCGAAGGCGGGTAAGAGGGCCCTTGGCAAATCGCTCAACACGAAAAGTTGGGCTACCACTCGTCGCCACTGAGAATTGCACAAATTTGACGAATCCAATTCCGAGTATTTCGGTAGAGTGCGGGGGCGATTTTCATCAAGCCGATGTCGACCGAATGTTATCGGAGCAACGCTGGCCGGCCGTATTACTAAGGCATAAGTATTTTAATACGGTTGTCCGCTAAACAAAGGGCCGTTGAATGATTCTGAGACAACTCGCTCAGTTAGCCGCGATCGCAATTATTTTTCTCGGTTATACGATTGCATGGGTAATCCTTGGCACTGTGAACGCGGGAAGAACCGAAGGACAAATAGGCGTTCTAAGTAAACGTGTTCAGAATTCGTATGGCGGTCCCCTCATCATTACGCCACCCCGCATCTATTACGAAAGAACTAAAGAGCGGAAGGTCACGGTCGCCGGGCTTGAGACAATTTCTTCGTTTAAGGAAAGAGAAACGGTTGATCCCTCCGATTCCAATGTGGCCATCGATCTTTCTTTAGAGCGAAAGAAGGTGGGCAATTTATGGTTTCCTGTATTTTTTGCGAAATATCAAGGGCAATACGAATACGACGTTGAAGCGATTCCGAGAGACGTTCGTTCTGAAACGTTGTTTCTCCTTCCGGGTTTGAGTTCCTCCGAATCAATATTCCGTAATATCGAATTCAAACTCAATGGCGTGTTGGTCGAGCCTCTCGCGAGGATAGTTTCCAACACCCCGATCGAGCTGACTGCGACAACGTACGTAAATGGGAAATTGATGGTCGATTTCTCATACGAAACGACTGGGACGGACTACTTTCTTTATTTGTTATCGAATCTGGGACAACAACAAAACCTGGAAGAGAATGAGGTACGTTCAGACAGTATTGAAACAGCGCGGCTAACCCGGTTGGACAACTTTAACCTCAAGTTGACCACTGACTTCATCAAGTACGAGGTTCCGAAACGAACCGTTCCCTATACGACCCTCCGCCAGGAAGATGGGCGCAGCGAATTCGAATGGTTATTCGATAAAACTGTCACCGGTAAGAACATAGGCTTGATCGTTCCTGAGGAACTGAATGCAGGCGATATTGCATCGCGGATTTCCTTCTTTGCACCGATATCGTTGCTGTTCTTTTTCGTGGTGGTGACGATCTTTGGGATTCTGGCAAAAAATAGACTGCATCCAATACATTATGCGTTTCTGGCGGCGACCTTTTTGTCGTTTCACTTGACGTTTTCGTACGCGGCAGATCACGTTTCCATGCACGTCGCGTTTGCGACCGCTTCGCTGGTTTCGTGCTTTTTGACTTTTACTTACTTGGCGCGAGTGAAGGATCAAAAATACGCATTGGTCTCCACATCGCTCCAGTTACTTTATTTAGTGGTCTTTTCCTGGTCGTTCTTTTACCAGACGGATTCGGGATTAGGAATCACTGGTCTGATCGTGACGATCGTTTCCGTGGTGACTCTTTTCGTACTGATGCAGCTAACCGCGAAATTGGATTGGCAGAGTCTTGATCTAGCCAGCCAAGAGAAAAAATTAGGTTTCTAGGGAAGCTAGCTTCGTCACAAAATTTAGGTTTTTTGGGTGATTGCTCCGAGCCGATAGCCACGATCACATGGTCGTTCCTCTACAGAAATCGGCGATGCTACGCCCCGTTTCACGACTAATTTCGGGGCAGCTAATGGGGAAAATCTCGGTACCGTGGATCGTTCCCATTACCTGTCTGCAGTTAGCCTTGACGTCGGCGGTTAAGAGCAAACGATAAAAGTTGATGCCTTCGTCACGAAGTGGATCACACTCGTTCACGCTGATGACCGTGGGTGGTAGGCCGCGAACATCCTCGGCCGTTGCGAACCCCGGCCACGCGAGTGGGTTACGATCCTCAAGCTGTTCTATCCCGTAGGCCATGGCGCCTTGATTGTTATGGAGATCGAGAAGGATGCCGTTATTCTCAACCGATGAAGGGTTTTCGGTTAGTGGCCAAATTCCAGCGATGTAAGGACAGAGCGCGTAGAGACCGGTAACCAAATCGATGTCCCCGTCCCTCAAGAGCTGCATCCCCGTCGCCAAGGTCAAATTACCACCGCCGCTCTCGCCGGCGATAACAATTCGGTCGGAATCGATTCTGAGCATCTCGGCATTTGCGGCGACCCATTTCACGCCGGAAACGCAGTCGTTTAATCCAGCCGGAAAGGGTGCCACTTCGGGCACCGATGAAGGCGTTAACGCGTTGCGAAAATCAACCATGGCTACCGCAACGCCCTGTGCAGCGATGATCTTCCCCCAAGCACGGTAATTGCCGTAGTAACACGACATCGATTGCATGCCGCCGCCGTGGATGTAGTAAACACAGGGAAGTTGATCGTCGGTTGTTGGACGAATGAATTGAATATTAATGGAGTTGTTGTCGGGCTCGGATGTGACGACGTGAGTATCGATGCTGATGCCTTCGCTCGGCGCAATATCTTCGTTGTCGCACATTTCAAAAAATGCCTGCATCGCCTGTTCGCGTGCTTTGGCTTCATCCGAGTTTGCTTCTGCAAGCATTGCTTCTCGGCTCGCGACGTCTTCGGTGGGGATTTCAGGAAATGAGCCGAATAACGCCTTGATGCGCGGATCAATCCGGGGGTCTTCGGGTATCTTGCCGGTAGCCATATCGTCTCTCCGATGTCGTTTTTGGTGCTCAGGCCGAGTTGGCCTTGCCGTCGCCCGATTTCTCGGTGTTGGTTGTATAAGATTCGTGCGAATCGTACCGCGAAATGCATGCTTGGGGGGGTAACTGGATTCGTCGCGTTGGCCCTATACCGCGCCTGTGAGGATGGTCGGAAAGCGGGTCTGCTGGTAGTCGTCAGTGGCATCTGGACGTCAGTAGATAAGGGGCCTGCGCGTCGATTTACCTAAATTATGCGGGTCTTAATTTAGTTGTTTTTAACTCGAACAAGGTCTATAAGTCGATCGCGTAATTGATCTGTATCACCTGCCGGAGTTTAACGATGCGATTTCACCCCTGGGTTCTTTCGATTTTTGTTGCAAGTAGTACGCTCGTATTTCAAAACCAGGCCGTTGCGGAAGATGCGGAAGCATCAAGCCCGATCGAGGAAGTCCTAGTGACAGCTCGACGCCGAGAAGAATCGGCACAAAACGTACCGATTCCCATTACGGCGATGTCGGAAGATCAGCTGGAGGAACGTAATATTGTCTCGGTTGAAGACATTTCACGGTTAGCGCCGAACCTGCAATTCAATTATTCCAGCGTGAACCGGGGCACCATGAACGTGTTCCTGCGAGGAATTGGTCAAGTGAATTGGAGCGCGACCATGGATCCTAAGATTGGGGTCTACATTGACGGCGTCTACATGGGTCGACCCCAGGGCGGTGTATTCGACCTACTCGATATTGAACGCATCGAGGTGCTGCGTGGACCGCAAGGGACGCTGTTCGGCAGGAATACTACGGCGGGTCTGGTCAATGTGATCACTCGGAAACCTGATACCGACTTCGGCGGGAAGGTGAAAGTCGGATTTGGAAATTTTTCGTCAAACGTCGTTTCTGCGAACGTCAATATTCCCTTGAAGGAGGACACTCTGGCAGCTCGCGTTAACTTTCAGACGCGTAATGCCGATGGCTACATGAACAACCTAGCCACGGGGGCAAAATGGAACGACGAAGGCGAGACGGCCGTTCGAGCGAGCGTTGCTTGGACACCTTCCGATCGATTCGATGCACGATTTTCTGCCGATATCGTACGGCGTGACGAATTACCGTCGCTCGCAAGCTGCGAATGGTTCGGACCAGCGGATGGGTCCACGGCTGCCGGCCTCCCGGCGGTCCTATTTTTAGGAGGTGTTTACGACACGATCGCCAATGGGTGCGATATGGGTGACGCGTATAGCGCGTACGAACTTGATCCCGCCGTGAGTACAACCGATTCGGAATCGTTCGGTCTGGTGATGAACGTGGATTTGGGTGGCGGTACGTTGACGTCAGTGAGTTCTTACCGTGCTACCGAACACGTGAATTCTTCATGGGGTAATGCGTCGGATGGTGGCACGGTGAACTATATCGACGTGATCGCTGCTTGCGATACCTGCCAAGACATCCTTTACGACTTTGACTATTTTTCCCAAGAAATCCGGTTGGACGGAAGTTCGCTGGACGGTCGATTGACGTGGGTTGCCGGTTTCTACTATTACACCGAAGAATCCCATTCAGGTGACGGGGTGCCGATATTGCGAGGGTATGTGCCACCGAGCGCGGAGGCATGGCCTCTCTTTTACGTGCCGGGGATTGCCGACATCGTGATGGGCACCCAGATGTTTGGTAGCCGGGACCAAAGGTACGACACCAAGAACACGTCGACCGCGTTTTTTGTCGAAAGCGTCTACCAAGTAAATGACAAATTCGATTTGACCGCCGGTCTGCGTCGAACCAAGGATGAACGGGAATTCAGACGGACGCAGACCTTACACGGTGGCGCGTTCGATCCGACGTACAACTGTCCCGGTATGGTGTTTGATGCAGCGACCGGATTACCGACCAGCGACTCGTGTTACCAGGAGGCAGAATTCGACAAGATTACGCCGAGGGTGATTGCGAGTTACAAACCGGGCGAGAACGTTACGGTCTATGGCGGATACAGCATGGGCTACTCGAGCGGCGGCTTTAATCAGGACATAGCCATGCGTCCGTATAAACCCGAAGTCTCAGGAAATTGGGAATTTGGCGTTAAGTCCCTGATACGGGACGGGCGGGTACAGGCCAATGCGACCAGTTTTTATACCGTATACGAAGAGCAACAGCTGACGGTGGGTCGTGTTGTCGAAGGCCAACCGACCGCGGATTTGATTAACGCTCAGGAGGCCCATTTATACGGGATCGAAGTCGAGATCATTGCGGCACCGACGGATGATCTGACGTTTGGAGCTTCGTGGGGGTACCTAGACGGTAAATACAAGCAGTTTGATGTGCAAGACAATCTGCTCGATCCAGTGACGGGCGAGGGAATTATTGTCGACCGGGACCTAACGAACGTTGATCCCATTAAAACTCCCGACGTGACGCTCACGTTGAGTGGGTCGTACGTTTGGCATATGGACGGTGGCCACAATCTTGCCGCTCACCTTGGTGCGAACTATACAAGTCGGTCATGGAATTCCCTCGAAAATAAGCTGGCTTCTAAACAGGATCCGCTCTGGCTGATGGATGCCAGGGTTACCTGGACGGCTGCCAACGGCCGCACCGAAGTTGCCGTCTGGGCGCGCAATCTGACGGACGAGGAGTACTTTTCCGGAGCCCTTGACTTCACCGGTGATCCGGAGACGCTTCCTTTGCAATTCAACTCGACGTACACGATGCCGCCGCGTATGTTTGGGATAGAGCTAAGCCATACATTTGGCGGTTAGTTTTTGTCGGCACAGTCATCGGGGATTGCATTTCCCCGTGACTGTGCCAATTCCTACCCCTTAGAATGATTATTCAATAGGGGAGACAAGAACGATGGAAGTCCACGGCCACTGCGATGAACGTTTCCTGCCGGTGCGGGAAGCCTTCGAGCGAAATTTTGAAGAGAACGGGGACGTTGGCGCATGTTTTGCGGCGACACTCGAAGGTGAATACGTCGTTGATCTTTGGGCCGGGCACCAAGACGAGGCGCGCACCAGACCGTGGCTCGAAGACACCATCGTTAACGTGTACTCCACCACCAAGACCATGACGTTTCTATGTGCGTTGATGTTGGCTGATCAGGATCGATTAGATTTCGATGCACCCGTTGCGGACTATTGGCCAGAATTCGCCGCCAACGGAAAAGAACGAATACCGGTCAAGTACCTACTTAGCCATTCGGCCGGCGTGCCGGGTTTTAGTCGACCCTTTTCCAATGTGGAACTTTACGATTGGGATTTCGCCTGCGCTGACCTCGCAAATCAGGAACCGTGGTGGGTGCCTGGAACCCAAAGCGGTTACCACGCAATCACGCAAGGGTATCTGATCGGCGAAGTGATACGGCGGATCACGGGTCGAACCATAGGAACCTATTTCCGCGAAGAGGTGGCTGAGAAAATAGGGGTTGATTTCCATATTGGTGTACCACCGTCCGAATTTGATCGCATCGCAGATTTGATTCCCGCCTTGGAAATCGCGCCCATTCTTCAGATGGATCCAGATTCGATTACGGCGCGGGTGTTTGCTGGTGAGTTGACAGAAGATGATCTGACTGACGTGACTCGAACGGATGGTTGGCGTCGGGCTGAAATTCCTGCGGCGAATGGCCATGGCAATGCTCGTTCTGTAGTGCGTGCGCAGACCGCGCTGGCGAATAATGGGAGGGCGTTTGGCGTCGAGTTGCTCTCACCCGACGGGGCTCGAAAAGCCCTTGAACCGCAGATCGACGGAGTCGACGTTGTGTTGGGGCTGTCGATTCAGTTCGCCATGGGCTTCGCCTTACCTTCAGAGGGCATACCCATCAGTCCAAATGCAAACACGTTATGGTGGGGCGGGGCAGGAGGGTCGCTGATCGCAATCGATACCGACGCTCATCTTTGCTTTTCCTATGTCATGAATCAGATGGATAACCATATCGTGGGTGATCCTCGGGGGACCGGGCTCGGGAGTGCTTTGTACGGCTGTATCGACGGCTAAATTACGACGCCCGCTCTAATCAGATTCAGTCGATGCGCCACTGATTTTGATCATGGCGTCGACTATTTCGTCAACATACATGTCGGGCATCTCATGTCCCGCTCGATCAAGCGTGAGGAGTTTTGCCCCGGGGATGGTTTCTGCAAGTGATACACCATGTGCGTACGGAAGGATCGGATCCTCAGTCCCGTGGATAACCAAGGCCGGCACGTCGATACGGCTGAGGCCACTACGACGGTCCATGGGCGTGCTGACACCAATCGCTAACGCGTGATTATTCATCGCGTTGAAGTCATTTGCGCGGTCGGCTTCACGCGTCGCAATGCCGCGTTGACGTTCAGTATCGAATTCTTCTGCGCTCCCAGAAAGCATTCCAAAGAGCTGCACTCGTTGCTCGATTCGCTCCTCCCTTGTTTCTGCCGGATTCATTTGTATCGCCATGGACTTAGACATCCATGCTGGGTCTGGGCCAGGCAAGTCATCGGCGGACAGTTCGGGCTGCTCGCCACCGCCAGACAGGGGTGACGACATAATGATCGTCGCCGATCTAATGCGACCGCGGTGCTGCAGGGCAAGCGCTTGAACGATCATGCCGCCCATGGACGCACCGGCAACGTCAGCGGACGAGATATCGTACGCGTCCAATACGCCAACCGCGTCCGCGGCCATATCGTTAAGCGTGTACGGTGTTTCTTGAAAATCGAAACACGTGGATTGACCGGTGTCGCGGTTGTCGTATCGGATCACGTATCGTTTTTGTTCGACTAGTCGCTCGACAAAGTCTTCGTGCCAATAAATGCCCGACGCAGTCGCGCCCATGATGAGCAATAGCGGAGTATGAGACGGGTCACCAAAATTTTCCGTCCAAATATCGATATTGTTGGCTTTGATCATCCGCTCTGTCATGGTGGGACTCCTGCAATAAAGTTAAGTTCAGAGAATTCGGTTTTTTAGATAGTCGCGGTTGCATTGAGGTTATTGCAACTCGCACGCGATAGTGTGCGGCGGATTCAGAAATCCGACGCGGCTTCTAGCAAATGAGATTGGCTCTTAACTTCGTCGCTCGATGGTATAGCTGTGGTATGGCTCGAGCGTATCGATTGCTTCGACGGGCTCATTTCGCCACGCAAAGAGTTGGATTGTTGCCTCATCTTGCGTGAGGTCGATTAGCGTAAATCCGTTTCTTTCAGATACCGGTGCCGGCGTATCAGCGTTGATACCCGTAGCTAGTAGAGGGGGCGTACCGCGGGATGCCGATGGCCAACCCCGTCGCGTGCCAATCGGTCCCGTCAAAATCGCATGGACAGGAGAATCCAGCGTTACGTCGGCACTGGATCGTATGCGCGCGTGCCCGGTTGCGTGGAGATCACCTGAAAGTACCATGCCTTCACGCGAGGCTTGCCCACCTAGCATTCTTAGTAGGCGCTGATGTTGCTCGAACCATCCGCTTTGCCACATAAACTTCTGTCGTTTTGTCGTGAGCTTGAATCGCGACGTGCCACCCGAGCGAATTTGTGCGACTGCCGTCTCGTCATCGCCCGTGTCGGCGACGTCTGGGTACCATTCGCGCCATTTGCCCGCCGTCCATCCGAATGGATGGGAAGGGACATGGAAGAGATGGCGAATCTTCTGGTTCTGGGTCCTTTGAGCGAGCCAGTGTTCGACTTCGGGTGGGACGAGTCCGGCAACCGCCCCTTTAAGCGATAAAAACCGAGCGCAATCGTAAATTAAAGCTTCCGCAAGGTTACCGTACCGAAACGTACCGAAGCTCTCGGAAATTCCCCTGTCTCGATCTCCGGCACCGGCGCCAGACATAAGGGATGGCCGTGCCACATCGGGAAGGAATTCGGGAAGGAATAGTTCACGCACAAAGCGTGCGAAAGACAGCTGATATTGTTGTGGAGGTAGCGTTACAAAGCGATTTGTCGCTTCATCGTTCTCAAAGTAATCGTGATCGTCGCTAACAAAATAGCTAGGTGTCGAACGCAGCATGACGCCGTAGAGATTGGCTATCTGGGGCTCTACGGCGCGTTTAATCACGGCTTCATTGCTGGTGCCTTTGGCGCGCTTTTGTCGGTCAAGGTGACCCACAGAGTCATACCAGGCGAGGGCTTGGGCGGCTCGCTCGTCGTTCTGGGCGTCGAGTTGTGTCCTCTGGTCCCAGTACAGATGATCCCCGATGGCGATAAGCGCGTTCGGTTTAAAGGATAATCCACGTGCTATAAGTCGCCGACGAATTTCGAGCGGTAAAAAAGGCTGTTGTTCCGCAGGGAAGTTGTAGTTGGGATGGCCACCAGCACATGTAAATACGAGAAGTCGGGCTCGGCTCGGTATGGCGTCGGGTGAGGGAAACGTCGAAAGGTTCCAAGCGTTACACAATAAATCGTGTTTATTATCAATAAGTTGTATCGTATATTGATAATCGGACTCAAGATTATCGACCCAGAAACTGAAATACCGACCCTCGGTGTCGGTCATTTTCGCGGTGATGGTG
>JAKUTH010000066.1 GCA_022448085.1 Pseudomonadales bacterium
CGTTCCTCTGGAGATATCACGGAGTTGTTGCTGCATGTTCTGTGCTGCCAGTTTGGTTAAATCTAAAGAGCGATTTCGATCTCTTCAACGACGCCGATTCGGGTGCGATTTAGATCGAGAAGGGTGTGTTCAACTTCTCTCACGGCCTGCATTTCTGGCGACGAGACGAGCGCGTCAATTTCGGCAAACCAAAGCGAAGCGCCGGCGTCGTAGGGCGGCACACGGTTTGTTTTATAGATGCCGGGTCGGGTATGGGCTTGAACGTAACGGTTGATTCCAGGAACGGCGGCGACTAAAGGCCCTAATTGATCGCGATAAATCGAATGAAACGTTGCTGAATCGTTGTGCTCCAAGCGGTTTACCAATGCCATCAGTTTTTGACCCACAACAACTGGCTCGGTTTCCTTAATGATGTATTCATTGGTAATAATCATGCCCATGGTGCTCGAATCGATAAAGTTCTCTTCATCTTTACGTATGGCTTCTAATTCCGGGGTGTCAACGTTGGCTCGCATCGACTCCATATCTTCGAACCAAACTTCGGCGATGCCGTCGAATCCGGAACTCGAGTCGAGTCCGTGATTTTGTACGTACCGTACGAGCCCATTTAAATGGCGGACGACATCAGCGTGTTTGGTACGCCAATGTTCGCGAAAGTCTTCCGGACTAAGATCTTTTCGTCGTTGGAAGAAACTCACCTGTTTAATCATCGTTGGTCCGACGAACTTTTTTTGAGCATACGCGATATTGCCGTATGGCTTAACTTTCTAACGTTGTTCGGTCTTGCCACGTTCCAACGCAAGTTATGCTTGACGTGTTGTATTACGGATAATGCGACCCGATTGCGTCGGTAGCGGAACGTCATGAACGCGGCCTTTTTTGTCGGTCAAATTGTTGAACACAACAAGGTTGGTTACCGGGGAGTGGTGTTCGGCGTGGATCAGGTTTTCAGTCTTTCTGATGAATGGTATGAACAAGTTGCACGAAGTCGTCCGGCGAAGAATCGCCCTTGGTACCACGTATTGGTAGATGGAGCGACGCACACGACCTATGTTGCTGAACGTCACCTGGTCCCGAGCGCGTTGTTGAACCAAATTAGCCATCCCGCGTTAGGTCAATACTTTGCCAGATTCGATGGCACGCGGTATTACGGCATCGGGCCAGTGCATTAGGGGAAATCAGGATCGCACGCGAGACAGCGCGAAATTCGTGACACCGATTTCAAGTAAGGGTTAGGTTGTTTGTTTTTTGGTCGGTTAGGATGGATGCCGTAAAGGGAGGGATCTTATGATCGTACGACTTGACCACATCGGTATCGTTGCACCCAACATCGAACAAGCGCTTGGCATACTCGATGCAAAACTCGGATTTCCACTTGCGTCGACCACACCACTTCCGGACGGGGCTTATTTTGCGCCTGAAGGAACGCACAATTACATGTTCCAGGTAGGTACTGGAGAAACGATGATCGAGGTGCTCGTCCCCGTCGTACCTGAGGCAGGGACATATAAATATCTACAACGTTTTGGCGCTGGATTGCACCACTGGGGATATGCGTGTGACGACGTTGAAGAGGAAGCCGCACGGCTTCGAGAGCAGGGATTACAGCAGATTGAGCTTGGAGGTCCGGATCCAGCGTCGATTACCGCAGCGTTTTTCCATCCGAAGACGGCGGGCGGAATCCTTACCGAGCTCGTGCCTCTGCGTCAATCGTGACATTGATCAACTAAATTGCGGAAGTCCTCGTGGTCAATTGAGACGAGTTTGTTGACAACGTCGGCCAATACGACCGTGAGGAATATGCGCCCCGGGGCGTGGCTAATCGTTGTTACTTAGAAATTCAGCCACCGCTGCCGGAGCGTTTTTTCGCGTCTTCCGCTATCTTTTCCCATTGCCTGCGCTTTTTGCAGATACGCCGAGGTGCATGACTACCCGTATCTTTTATCTTTATGCAGATCCGTTCTTCTGGATCCTTTGCACCGTCAGCGGCATATGCTCCAGGCCCTGCTGAGACGGCTAACGCCAGTAATCCAGAAACCAGTACTGATAACAAACACTTGTTCATAACAGTTCTCAATCCCTATATGGATTTGTAGGTCCCTTCCAGCATAACGGATTCTTGTACGGACGTTTAGGGCGTATGGATAGGTTTTTGAAATCGGATTAATGTCCGATTTCGTATTGGTCAACGATTTCAACAACAAAGATCAACGAGCGAGGTTTTCATTTAAGGCGGGAGGTCAACGGGTTGAAAGTCCAGTTCTGCCGACCTAAACCCTATGGTGTAATACTCGAGCAAACTTGATTGGAGAACGACGCCGAACCGAAGCCATCTGAGGGAGAAATAGGAATGACGAAAAACGTCATATTGATCATGACCGATGATCAAGGATATGGTGACTTAAGTTGCATGGGTGCCACCGATTTCCGAACTCCGCACCTTGATCGACTGGCAAGCGGAGGCGCACGTTTTTCGTGCTGGTACTCGAATTCGCCCGTCTGCTCACCGTCACGAGCAGCACTATTGACGGGAAGATACCCGGGTAACGCGGGTGTTCGGTCCATACTTGCGGGACACAGAACGGCTACCGGATTGCCGGCACACGTGCCTTCGTTACCGCGTTTGCTGCGCCAATCGAATTATCGAACCATCATGAGTGGTAAATGGCACCTTGGACTCGCTGACGGTTGTCGGCCGAATGATCACGGCTTCGACGATTGGTTTGGTTTCTTGGCCGGGTGCGTGGATTTTTATAGTCATATTTTTTATTGGGGTATGAATCGGCCCGGACCCGCGCTCAATCCGACCCACGATCTGTGGGACAACAATCAAGAAATTTGGCGAAACGGTGAATACCTGACCGAAGTAATTACGCAGCGGGCTGTCGGCGCTATTCGTCAAGCCTGTGAGGACGATAAGCCATTTTTCCTTTATGTCCCATACAACGCTCCGCACTATCCGATGCACGCCCCGAAGGAATATATGGATAGATTCCATCATCTGCCATGGGATCGTCAGGTGATGGCGGCCATGATTAGTGCGGTTGACGATGGAATTGGCGCGATATTAGCTGAGGTAGATCGACAGGGCCTCACCGACACCACGTGCACCTTTTTTACGTCGGACAATGGGCCGTCACGCGAAAGTCGTAACTGGCTCGACGGCAACCAAGATCCATACTACGGTGGCACAGCCGGTGGGCTAAAAGGCCATAAATTTAGTTTGTTCGAAGGCGGCGTACGGGTTCCTGGAATCGTTCATTTTCCAGGCATTGTGCCCGCGGGCCAAGAGATTACGACGCCGTTTTGTTCCGTTGATGTCTTACCTACCCTGTGTGAGTGGTTGGAGATCGACGTCAACGGCATGGAGTTGGATGGGGTATCCCAAGCTCGCTACCTCTCAGGATTAGGACCGCCCATTGAGCGTGATCTGTTTTGGGAGATGGGCAAACAGACGAGCATCCGCAGAGGGCCGTGGAAATTGGTGTTAAACGGGGAGCTTGTGGAGGGCGTGGAGGACGCGGATAAGGTATTTCTCGCGAATCTGGATCTCGACCCTGCCGAGGGAACAAATAGAATCAATGACCACCCCGACTTGGTAAATGAGTTGCGGGAGACGGCTGAGGCGTGGCGGCGCCAACTAGAGGAGCGCTGGGACCGAGAGTTCAGCGTCGAGCGTCAAGGCACAACCGGGCGCACTACTTAATCAGCGTTATTATTTGTCCAGCATTTAACGAGTTCTTTGCTTGCATTGTGCTTTTGCAAGTGATCGATGAAGCCATCAAAAAGTGATCCCGTAACGTCGGTGTGATCGGCAGCGACATCCTGTTCTGCGAACGGATCCACCGACAGGTCGAATAGTTCAGCTGGCCCATTATGGCCGACGGGTGCGAAGCCCCAACGACCATCAGTGACCCAGGGCGTGGTGCTTTCCGGTGGAACCGTCCCGTCAGCAGTCGGTTTGACGAAGCCACCCGTGACCGAAAGTTCGCGGTGGTTTTCCGTCCCATCGCGAAGGCAGGACGCAAAACTGATACCTTCAAATGGTTCTCTTGGTTCAAGGGTGACGCCTGCTAATTCAGCCAATGTGGGCAGGATGTCGACGGGCTGGGCAAGCAGTTGCAGACTCGCGCCGTCTGGAATTGCTCCGCCGCCGATAAGGAATGGCACATGGCTGACTTCCGGATAGATCGGCCAGTAGCGCTCGTCATGGTCGCAGATATTGCTTTTGCCGGTGCGGTTGTGCTCGCCAATGCTCGTGCCGTGATCGCTCGTAATAACGACAATGGTGTCGTCCCAAAGTTCTAGATCGTCAAGTTTCTGCAGAACCCGCCCAATGTGTCGGTCGACGAGTTCCGTTTCGGCGGCATAGTGTGCCCATAGATTCTGTAATTCGGCTTCGGTGTAGTCCGTAGCCGGCCCGTAGTTGCAGTGGATCATAGGAGTCCCGGTGTATTCGGGGTCGTATCGTTTAACCAGGTATTCAGGCGCGTCCCATGGCTCGTGAGGATCGAAGAAGTCGACCCAGAGGAAAAAAGGATCGGCTTGATAGTTCTCTTCCAGCCACTGCACCGTCGTTGACGCAGTACGCGCGCTGAACGTTCCGGCTTCCGTCGTCACGTCTCGATTGATCCAACGATGAGTGTCTGCAAGTGTGCTGCCCCGAAAACTCGGCACACGTCGCGTTTTTTCGTGCGGCATGACGACGGGGATGTCGTCGTTTAGATGTAGCAAGTGCTTATCACCTTCCTGTCCGCGGTGTTGAAAGGCGGCGGTGAATGATTGTTGAAAACGAGCGTTGAAGAGGTGCGGACAGTCGCAGATTAGCTGCGAGATATACCCTTGCCTCCCCAGCAATCTGGCGATGTGATTACGGCTGCTGAGGTCGATGGGCTGCCACGGGAAATGCGGCCAGCCGAGTTTGCTCGTTGCAACGTCCGTACGATGCGGAATCGTCGGGAAGCTTCCGGTATGAAAGCCCTCGATACTGGTACCACGCTGTTGACTGAACGCATCGAGCTCGGGTGTTCGTATTGGCCGTCGCGCTCGATCCTCCAGATTGTCGTATCGAAAAGTATCGGTAATTAATAGGACAATATTTTTCATAATGCGTCCCGGCGTGGTTCAACCACTGCGCGTATCGGTGAACGTTAACCGATTGCCGAACGGATCAATCACGGTCACTTCGTCGCCAGCCGGGCCTTTCTCGATGCCGGGGCGGTTGTACTTATAGTCTTTTGCAGTGAGTTCCTGCTGGAACGCCCCCAAGTGTGTTGTGTCAATACGTACATGGGATCCTGGGGTGGCATCTCCATGGTGCTCGGACAGATGCAACGCGCAATCGTCTCGCTGGATCCCCATATAAAGGGGGGCGTTGTCATTGAAACGGTGTTCAAAATTAAGCGTAAAACCGAGAAAATCAAAGTAGAACTCCCGTGCCTTGACCTCATCGAATATCCGCAAAATAGGCGTGACCTGCCCGATAGCCATGGTTCGCGAATCCTTATTCAATGATTGAGGAAGCATAACCGGAAAAAAACGGCCTGGTCTAAAAGCTTTGTGTGCTATCGAATTTGGTTTGCCACCTTCAGGAATCTTCGAGCACAGAACGCGCCGGAGATAACGTGTCGCCCGCAGATGCACCAGGTAAAACGCAAGAGGATTCAAACTTCTTCCCGGCTTCCACGTTGGCGTTCCAGACTTCAACCGCTCCATGAAGCGAAGTAATTGATGCGTATCCAGCACGAACGGTCCCGAGGTCGGTCGTTTCGTCGGGGAGGTAACCTGTCTCGACGAGATGGAAGTCGAGTTGATCGACGCCAACCGACGTAATTGCGCTGCGTACCGACCCGAGCTTTGCGAGTCCCGCCCATCGAATGCCTATCACGTCTTGTCTCGGAAGGCCTGGTACGTTGACGTTGAAGGCGCTACGGGTGGGGCCGACGGTGACGCTGGGCAAGATCTCGACGGTAATTTTTGCAGCGGTTTCCCATTGCCACTCGGTGGAGCCGTCTAGGCTGACCGCAATTCCATGAATTCCGAAATTTTGGGCCGCGAGCGCAGCACCAACGGTTCCGCTGTGGAGGGTTGAACGGCCGGTATTTAGTCCGGCATTGATCCCGGAAACCACAACATCTGGAACGGGGCCAAAAGCTTCTAGGTATCCGGTCACAACGCAAAGTGCTGGCGATCCGGAGATGCCGTAGGCTTCGGCACGAAGACCAGGGATCGAATGTCGGGAAACGTTCACCGGCTCTTCCGACGAAATACGCCCCAAGGACGTGCCCGTACCGGACGCATCGTGATCGGGCGCGACCACGACGACCTCATACCCGGCGCTTTCGATGTGACGCGACAGTTCTTGGATACCGGGGCTTTGAATCCCGTCGTCATTCGTTATCAGTATGCGCATTGGGTTCCTTATAGAGATGTTGGGCGGCTACTTCTTCGTTCAATTCCACGCCTAAACCCGGACCTTTGGGAGGAATGATGTAGCCGCTCTCCCACTCGATCGGATTTTTGAGAATATCCGCGTGAAAGCCGTCAAACCGACCAATGCTTTCTTGGATGAGGAAGTTCGGGCTACAAGTATCGATTTGGATATTTGCGGCAGCCTCGATGGGTCCGCAGTATAGATGTGGCGCGATTTGAGCGTAATAAGCCTCGGCCATGCCAGCTATTTTTTTGGCCTCCAAAATCCCACCCACGCGTCCCAGCGCCATTTGCAGGATAGAGGCAGCCTGTTTTTCAAGCAGTTCACGAAACTCGAATTTGGTGGTTAGGCGTTCGCCCGTAGCTACGGGAATGCTTGTCGCGGATGCAACTCTCGCCATCTCGTCTCGGTTTTCAGGCGGTACGGGCTCCTCGAACCAAAGAGGGTCGTACTTTTCGATCCGTCTGGCAAAACGGATCGCCCCAGAGGTGGTTGATTGACCATGTGTCCCGATCAGGATGTCACCACGTCCACCGAGCGCCTCGCGCACACTTCGAACCACCGCTTCGGCGTTGTCTAACCGATCAAGCGGCGGTTCCCTGGGATCCTCGTTTCCCATAACGTCGATTAGTGGGTCGAACTTGACCGCTGTAAAACCCTCCTCGAGATAAGCAGCCGCACGTTCGCCGGCTAGGTCGGGATCGGTATGAGGTGAACGCCGATTGGAGCTGCCATCGGCGGGGTAGAGATAGGTGTAAGAGCGTAGTCGCTCATGGTAGCGACCACCTATGAGGTTGTAGATGGGTTGGTCGAGAGCTTTACCAATGATGTCCCAGCACGCCATCTCGATTGCGCTGAGTACACCCATCACGGTGTGGTCAGGGTGTTGGTGGTGGTCGTGGGATTCGTAGCCGTCACCGTAGTACACGGTCCGCCAAAGCCGTTCGACCTGAAAGGGGTCTGAATCGATCACGTAGGTTTCACCGATGTCTTGCATCAAGCGGGCCACCGTGAGCGGGTGAAAGGGCACCTTATATGCTTCACCAATCCCTTCGATGCCGCTGTCGGTGGTGAGTTTGATGAGCGTCCAATAGCGGCCGCCGCGATGTGGAGGCGGCGTGGCGATGATGTAGGGTTTGATATCGACGATTTTCATGGAGAAGTCCTGTTATTTGTACGTCAACCGGGCCACAGCGGCTTCATTGAGCTCGATGCCGAGACCGGGTCGGTCAGACAGTTCCATGCATCCGTCTTTGGGAAGGACGCTGTCGCCATACAGTTCCGCAACGTCGTCCAGAGGTCCCGAGAACTCAGTGGAAAATTCGTGTGGCCGGGTTGCGTTTTGAACCGTAACGTAAGCATGCAATGACGCCATCGAGTTGATACCCGCTTGTGGACTGTGAGGCATGACCGGTTTGTCGAGCGTGGTGGCCATGTCGTAGATGCGTTTGACCTCGGTTGGTCCACCGGCATTAAGAATATCGGGTTGCAGGATGTCTGGATTTCCGAGATCGATCAGTTGCTGGAACCACCAGCGAAACGCATCTTGCTCACCGGCCGATACAGCGACATCCAACGCGTCGGCAACCTGGCGTAACCCAGTCAAGTCATTGTGTGGAATGGGTTCCTCGAAATGATCGATCCCGAGAGCCTCGAATCGGCGCCCCTGTTGGATCGCGGTGGAGACGGAGTAACCGTTGTTCGCGTCGAAACCAAGGTAGACGTCGTTGGGTAGAAATTCGCGAACGGTTTCGAACAGTTGGAAGTCTTTGTCGGGATCAGCGTCTTGTCGCCAGCCGCGCCAATCCATGCGGATCTTAAAAGCGCGAAATCCCATCGACCAACCCTCTTTGACGAGTTGCAGCATCTCTTGTGGCTGCATTCGCCAGCCCGATCCGGTGCTCCAGTATAGCGGCACTGACTTTCGAGCAGCGCCGCCCATCAATGTATAGACGGGGAGACCGGTTTCTTTTCCCAGTAGATCCCAAAGGGCGACGTCGATGGTGCCGACCACCCAACCTGGGAGTTTATACATCCGTTCTTCCCGGCCAAGCGCGAGGGTGTCCCAATGCCGGTGAATGGGTCTCGGATCTTCTCCTAACAGTGCAGGTTTTATGGCGGTTTCCAGATACGCGTTGAACACCTTGCCGTTGCGGCCCGGTGCTTCTGCCCATCCTTCGACTCCCGTGTCTGTGAGTATTCGTAACAACCCCTTTCCCGTGGTCAGGGGGGTATTGGTGATGTCCGTGATTTTCATACGCACCTCGCTCGTCGGAGAGTGGGATCGGTTCAACCTCCCGATTATAGGGAGTTCCCACGATCGATAAGGTTGTCATTGGTCGAACCCTTCAATCGGTGGTTAATATGGAGCGTATGGGAGGGACCAATTGTGTGCGGTTGTTGCACCGGTCGCGACTCCGATCGAGATATGACTTATTAGGGGTATAACTCAATGAAAACAAAATTACTCTTTCTTCTGACACTTGTAGCGGGCTCCGCGTTTGCCGACGTGTTGGAGGTTCGGCTGTGGAAAGCAATACCTGGGAACTCAGCGCAGCTGACGCAACACGCGTCAGAAGCGCGAAGCATCCAACAGAAGCTCGGTGGACAGGTGGTCGTGGCAACAGACCGCCAAGGCCGCCTTCACTATGCGACCGCGCACAAGAACTGGGTCGAGTGGGCCGCTTTCCAGGAAAAGCTCCAAGCAAGTGACGAATGGACGGATTTTGCCCAGAAGATTGGGACAGCTCCTGCAGCAACCCTAGAGGCACACTACTTGATCAATCAAGTCGCGCCGATGCTGCCGTCGAAGGTTTACCAGGTCTACGTATGGGAAGCGTATCCGGGAAGACGCGCCCAGTTGATCGAGTCTGCGAGTACGGCACAACCATTGCATGAAAAACTCGGTGCGTCAGTGGGGATCAATGTGGACCAAATGGGGCGTGTGCATTACCTGATGTCGTTTGACACGTGGGGCGATTGGGCCAAGTTTCAAGACGCCGATCCGACCGACGAGGTGTCAGATTTTTTCGCGGAATTCTATTCGAACCCGCCCGGAAAACTGGTCGAGGTGTACAGCGTTACGCGAGTTGACTAAGCCTAGTGTAGGCGGGCGTATAACGCACGCGCACGTCGTGGGGATTCAGTTCGACGCGGTTCCCTCGATGATCATGTCCCAATGAGCGAGTCTTTCGGGACCAACGGGATGCGTGTCAAGAAAGGTTGAACGCACCCGTTCGCGGTCGCCGAGTCGTGCGAGTTGGATGAATTGTGATCGGGCTCGGGTGAGGTTGTATCCCGCGTGAAATAACAGGCGGCCCGCCATGATGTCAGCCTCTTTTTCTTGCGCGCGCGAAAACGATTGATTGGCGATCCAACCGCCCACCTCGGCGCCGGTATCTCGGCTCTGGGAAGATCCGCCGCCGATTGTCGTCACGATGGCGGCTCCGATGAGGGACCCCAGAATATTCCGCGCTGCACTTTCGTTGAGGTGATTCAGTAAGTGATGACTAAGTTCGTGCGCGATAACCAGCGCGATTTCGGCGTCGTGTCGCGCGTATTCGATCACGCCCCTGTGAATCACAACTTCGTTCGTGCCTGTTGCATATGCATTTACTTCATCCTCGTCGATAACACTGATCTGCCATGCTCGGCAATCGGTCGAAGCCCGTTCCCGCAGATCAAAGCAAAGTTCGCGCGTCGCTGGTTGAAGCCGCTGTTCGATTTCAGCGATTCGTCTTTCGGCGTTGTTTAAAGTAACCGATACAGGTTCCCGCGCTGAGGCGGCACGAATTTCATTGGCTGCCTGTATTAGCGCTGAGTTTGTCGGGATGGGAAGCTGATAGGTAACGCCGCACCCTTGCAGAAAAATGAGACTGGCAATCATGCGGTGTCGCGAAAGCATTAGACCGATTGTACTCGCGGAGGCACGATCCATCCGAGTGATAATTGGCTTTCTCTTGGTTTCGCTCCTTCCTGCCGCCGCCTGCACGATATGGCCCTTCTTGACGATGATCGGTAACTTCTTTTTTCCGACGGAAGTCAATATCAAGTTGCTTGAAGTAACCCTTCCAAGATTTGAAGGCATGATTCAAGATTTTGGTGGCGATGAGTGGCTCAAATCGTTGTAGCGATTCGTCTGTCATCGACTAGTATCTGAGGCACGATTAAATTTCCGAACAGATGCGCAAATTGATAAACAAGCGACGGGTAGGGCAGGTTCTTTCCGTTCTAGTCGGTATCCCCGTCGTGTTGGTACTTACGTTGTTTTTTTATCCCCGTCCCCACGACGAGACTCCCGCGTGGGTCTTCGAGGGTGATGTCAGTACGATTGATTATTGCGCGCTGCCGAAACTGGACGGCTCCGGGTTGAGCGCTGCCGAGATTCCGCAAGGACACACCCCGAATTGTGGCTATGAAAAGTTCCCACAACCGATCTTGAAAGGTTGTACGGAACCTCTGATGAAAGGCGCGGATGACCTCCGGGGCCTTTGGCGACAGACCAAGGGAGGCCGCGTCGGCCACATTGAACGCATAGAACAGTGTGGCAATCGCGTCGTGGTCACCGCCGGGGGATTAATCCATGATATGACCGGTGATGGAAAGTTGTCGGGGTCGTCAAATGACGTTGGCCGGTTCCGACTCGGGCCACTGCGTCTTTGTGTTCGAACCAGCGCTACCACTGAGTGGCATGAGAAACAGCTGCATTTCTATGCGTTCGGTGGCCCTCACGTGGTGTCGAGGTACTTGGAAGGCGATGAACTGATATGGATTTATCCTGGCTTCGGCACCACACGCATGGAACGAATCTGCGAGCTCCCGAGCGGTAGCTAATTCACCGAAGGGTACGCCGTCCGGTGGCGACATAGACCCCGGCGCTTTAGTCGAGCGAGTTATATCCGCTCGTGTTAGAGATTGTCGAGAAAATCGAGCAGGGCCCGGTTTGTCTCGTCAGGCGCTTCTTGTTGGACCCAATGGCCAATACCGGGAA
>JAKUTH010000067.1 GCA_022448085.1 Pseudomonadales bacterium
GATATAGGTGTGAATGATGCTGTGGTCTGCAGCTCTTCGCGTGGCGGTCGCGCCGATAGCGCCTTCGGTCATGTTGTATCCCTGAAACCCGAACAGATGGCGCAGTAAGAGAAGACCATCGGTCAGGGCATCGGCTTGACCGTCGGCGTCAATGTCGAGGTACAAGGCGTATGACTCAAGGTGCGATTGAATCTCCACAACGTCCGTTCGTTCTGCACCGTCCGCTATGGCTCCTTCTGTCAAACTCGAACCTGAAAAACCGAACAGGTGTCGTAAAACGAGCAGTCCATCAGTGAGCGCTTCGAGTTCCCCGTTTCCGTCAATGTCGAAAATGTGGGCGTCGGCAGGCCGACCCATCAGGAGCACGAATGCGAAAAAGATTGGAGATACGATCCGATTATTCATTCGCTGCGATTTCACACAAAGGACCGTGGAACGCTACGCCCCTCGTTGAATCCTGTCACGGGTGTTGAACGAGACCTACCCAATTCTGAAGAGCTCTGGCCATTTACTGCAAGGCGATTGGCTAATTATAAGATCCCGAAACAGATTGCCGTGCTTGATGAACTTCCGTTGCTCGCCATGGGAGAGGTTGACAAACAAGCGTTAAGAGAACTCCACGACGCGAGTTAACGATACACGACACATCGGGGATAGAGGTGTAAGCGACGGCGTTTGACCCCGATAGTTTGAGGCGAACTAGTGATAATCTTCCAACGATGTCTTTGTCGATCAATAAAGAAGTGTTCATCACGTGCGCGGTGACCGGTGCTGGGGACACTCAGGAACGGAGCCCCCACGTACCTCGTAGTCCCAGAGCAATTGCGGACAGCGCGATTGAAGCTGCAGAAGCCGGTGCCGCCATAGTGCATTGTCACGTGCGCGACCCGGTAAGTGGGGAGCCGTCTCGAAATCCGGAGTTGTATAGGGAACTTACGGAGTTGATACGTGAATCGAGTGTCGATGTCGTACTCAATCTAACAACGGGCATGGGCGGTGACTTAATACTCGGTTCCGTGGAACAACCGTTACCACCTGGAAGTCGTTCAGATATGGCGGGTGCGACTGAAAGGATGGAACCCATTGCGCAGTGCCGTCCTGAAATCTGCACGCTGGACTGTGGCACGATGAATTTCGCGGAAGCAGACTACGTGATGACAAACACGCCGGGCATGTTGCGTGCGATGGGTCACATGATTGCCCAATTGGGTGTACAGGCTGAAATCGAAGCTTTCGACACGGGCCATTTGTGGTTAGCCCGTCAATTAGTTGACGAAGGAATACTCCCTGCGCCCGTGATGGTGCAACTCTGCATGGGGGTACCGTGGGGCGCTCCGGATGATCTCAACACACTAATGGCGATGGTGAACAATGTACCCAATGACTGGTGCTGGTCGGCGTTCAGTTTGGGGGCAGCCCAATTTCCTTTTGTCGCCGCAGCGGTCCTGGCTGGTGGCAACGTACGAGTAGGACTGGAAGACAACTTGTATCTAGAACGGGGCGTCCTGGCTACTAACGGACAACTGGTCGAGCGGGCGGTAAAGATTGTTGAACTCATGGGCGCGAAAGTTGTAGGTCCAGAACAAGTTCGTCAGCGGCTGAGCCTGACTAAGCGGTCCCCCAACTGAGTCGATGAAGGCTGCAGTACTAGGAGCTGGCGTGATCGGTTGTGGTTGGGCGGCTAGATTCGTGATGCACGGTTGGGATGTGACCGTATACGACCCTGACCCTCAGGTACCGGCGAGGCTTGCTGTAGTGTTAGATCGAGCTCGCGGCGCCCTAGACCGTCTATACGATCAGCCATTACCAGCGGAAGGAGAGGTTGAATTCACTGACAACGTTGCTGCTGCAGTCTCGGATGCTGATTGGGTCCAGGAAAGCCTGCCGGAATCGCTCCCGATCAAACGTGACCTCTATTCCCAGGTTCAGGGTACTTTAGGTGGAGCGACCCCGCTGGCATCTTCGACCTCTGGATTTAAACCGTCTGACCTGGCTGTCGATTTTATTCGCGCTCCACAGCTACTGGTATGCCACCCTTTTAATCCCGTGTATTTGCTGCCCGTGGTCGAGGTGGTGCCGACAGATATTACGCATGCGGATATGGTTCCTAGCGCTACAGCGATATTGACTCAAATAGGCATGAAACCTGTCGTAGTCAGGCGTGAACTCGATGCTCATATCGGTGATCGATTGTTGGAAGCGTTATGGCGTGAAGCGCTGTGGTTAGTTGCCGATGGCGTCGCCACGACGACCGAGATCGATGACGTAATTCGTTATGGGTTTGGTTTGCGTTGGGCGCAGATGGGGTTGTTTGAAACTTACCGCATTGCCGGTGGCGAAAAAGGAATACGTAATTTTCTTACCCAGTTTGGACCCGCTCTCGAGTGGCCGTGGAGCAAACTCACGGACGTACCAGATTTGGACGATGGATTAATCGAAAAAATCACCGCGCAGTCAGACGAGCAATCCGGTCACCGGTCCATCACTGAATTGGAACTCCGTCGCGACAATAATTTGGTCGCGATACTACGAGCACTCAAGAAAACTAATAGTGGGGCAGGTAAATTAATCAACGCCATGGACGCAAGGCTGGAGCGTGAAACTAATCACCAGTAGGAGAGAAGCGCACCGATTTTGTGCCGCCTTCGGCTAATGATCCGTAACCGCTTGTTCGTTATCCAACCCCAACCAAGCTTGTGCCCAACTGGAACCAGAACAAAGCCAGCACTAACGAAAACGACCGTTTAAAAGCGAACGACTAAAACAACGTCCAAGGTCAAAGACGTCAAATAAGATTTCAAATTAGGGGTTTCTCCCCAAGCCGACGTGCCTTTCGGGGTTGGTTCAGGGTTGGGGTGCGAGTTTAACGGTCGTCCAGCCCACCGGAATTATTGCAGTCGCGTCCGAAACAGATTTCCCCATGGGGCTGACACTATCACCCCGAGTCCTAGAATTATTGTTGCCGTCAGATAGGTCTTCGAAAATGCCGAGAGGAAGGCCTGCCGTTCCAACATGGTCTGCGACGCGTGATCCAGAAATGATGAAAAGATTGCATTCATTAACCCTACACTGGTCACCATCCCGAGACTGAATGCAAATGCTAGTAAAGCACTGCTCATGCCTAGACGGTTACTTGGAACCTCTTTCATCAAACTCGACATATTGCTCGCCTGAAACGCGCCCAGACCCGCTCCAAACAGGCCCAGACGTATACCAACGTCGAACGCGGAAGACTGTTCTCCGAGTCTGGTAAACGTGAAGATCGAAACCACAATGATCATAAGCGCCCAGGTCGCAATCCAGCTTGGCGGGTGTCTGTCGGACAGGAATCCCGCTACCGGTGCGGCCACGGCAGCTACCATCGGCGCGAGCATTAGGAGAAGACCTAGCGCGGACGCTCCCGAACCCAGTATGTCTGAGAGAAAGTAAGGCAGAAGAAAGAGGTTGATAAAGCTTCCCGTGGTCATCAGGAATGCAGCGAGTAAAGCCTTGACCGCGGTGGGCGTTAAAAAGTCGAGTTGAAGGATGGGAATAGGAGCCTTCTTGTCGGATCTATAAAAGAGCGCCAGTGAAACGAAGGCGAGGAGTATCAATGACAATACGGAGACGTGCTCCCAGCCAAGCCTGCCGATAAGGTTAAGGATCAGGACGACTGCACTGATCCCGATAAACAACGCCGTCGCGGCACCGAGGTTCGGACCGGAACGAGGACCTTTCGGGGGAAGTTCTTGGAGGACGTAACACGCTAGTCCAAAGGCGATGACACCGAAGGGTAAGCGAGCGAGAAATATCGCGCTCCAGCCGAATTGCTCCACCAGCAACCCGCCCCCCAAAGTCGCCGAGATCATGCCCAACGTTCCTATACTGGTCATCGTGCCGAGGGCGCGGCCACGCGCCGAGTCGTCGAACATTTGAGCGACCAGTGCCGGCGAAGTCGCCATGATCATGGCGTATCCGATGGCCTGGACAATCCTGAATCCTAGAGCAGTATCAAAGTTGGTCGAGAGGCCTATCAGCGTGACTGCAAGGGTATATATACCCACACCTAATACGTAAAACCGCTTCAGTCCGTACGCGTCGGCAAGCCGACCTATGGTGAGCTGAAGTCCGGTCGTGGTGCCGATATAAAGGATGATGATCCACTGAACCGTAGACATCTCGGAGCCGAAGCTCTCAGTAATCGCGGGTAAGGCGACGTTGACGGAAAGATCCAAGGCACCCAGGAACATACCTAGGGATACCGTGATGAGGCCCAACCATTTGTGGTGGGCTGCGAAAGGAATCTTCGGCACTAAAAGGTCTCTCAACTTGTGTCTAACAAGGTTCGATTAAAGGACAGCGGATCGACAGCCCTTCGTTTGGAGGCTGTTGGCGGACTACCCTACGGTAGATTTCCCTGTGCGCCTAGGGCGATTAGTTGAGAGTTTATGGTCCGATGTCTAATTGTGTTAGCGCAATTTAACGATTACTTCGTTGCTGATGCGGTCCACGCTTGCCGCCATGTTCTTTGGATCAGCATCACGTGAACCCATCGTTAACACCAGGTGATCGAGTCCCTGGTCGATTAATTCACCCAGTCGATCCACACATAATGCCGGAGGACCGGCAACGGCAAAACGGCTGACGAATTCATCGGAGACCGCTTCCATGTGGGCTGCTTTGCCGCTCGCGTGATTGGCCATATCGTAATTGGCACCGATGTGCTGAAAGACCGGTGCATCCTGAAGGCCGGCGCTCGCTGCCACGGACATTCCACTGAAGTGTGCAAAAGTTCCGGCGCTGCCTCGTATGATGTCTCGGGCGCGTTGCACGTCGCTATCGCAGGCGATGTTGACGTAAGCGCCAAAACCCAGTTCTTCGGGATCACGTCCCGCTTCCTCGGCAGTACGCCGTGCATCCTCGACACCCTGGGCAATGCGCACAGGATCGGCGCCCATCGCAAAAGTTATACGCTCGGCAAATCGTGCGGCCAGCGCGATAACTTGGGGTCCAGTACTCGCTACATCCACGGGTACCTTCGGTTGTCCGCTGCCGTTGATCCAAGGGATGTGACTAGCAAAGCCGTCGAGGTCGACCGGACCTCCGCGCAGATAGCCCTGTAGTTGTTCAACGTAGTCCGCAAGTCGAGCAGCGGGAGCTGGTTTTTGGCCCAGCAACCCGAGCGAGGAGTCGCCTCGACCGATACCCAATACCGCTCGCCCATTCGATTCCACCTGTACGGTGGCGATGGCTGATGCGGTTACGGCTGCATGTCGAGTCACCGGGTTAGTGACGGCGGTGCCCACCTTAAGCGTTGTCGTGGCTTTCGCGGCAAGGCACATTGCCGAGTAGATATCACCCGAAAGGCATTGTGTATCAGCAAAGAACAATCCGTCCCAGCCGTTGTTCTCAGCGGCAACCGCATGGCTTTCGCTCTGACCAGGCATCGGAAAGGTCAATTGCCAAAAATCAGTCATAACGTGTGCTCCCGTACCACGAAAAGTTCAACAAATCTTAGGTCGCTAAGCTACTCCTCCCGCCGAGACCTGTCATAGGGCATGGGCATAGGTTGGGTCGGCGAACGCATACTGTCGTATGCAAGAAGATCATGCTGAGAGTTGACGTCCTGGTCGTTCTTTCTTGAGGGTCTTGGTATGACGTACCCCACCAGGAACCCACCATCCAGCTACTTTTCTTACCGTCGCATTTCTATCCGATTCATGCGCTATTTCAAGCGCCTCCAATACATCTGCGCTGCGATGGACAGAAGGCCCGAGCAAATCCGCCGCCATTTGCCGAACTTGACGGTGTGGATCGTGCAACAACATATCGAGCGCAATTGGCAAGACTTCTTTCTCGGCTGGCCGGCAAGCGCCTTCCTTGCATCGATCGCAGGCTAACGCGTGCATTGCTGCGCCACGAACCCGTGGATTGGTATGCTTCAAATTATCAATTAATCGCGGTAAAGCCGTGACGTCCATAAAGTGGTCGAGGAGTCTGCAGCAAGCAACCCGCACTTCATCCCGGTCATGTCGTAGCCCGTTCCTCATGGCGGGTAACGCTGAGTTACCCGCATCCATGAGTCTACGGTAGGATTCCTTTGCTCGGTGCGGTATCCCCAGATTGTCGACCATGCAACCGTAGTCGCTTGCCGCAATTCCACCGAGAGTTGATATTCGAGGCCGTTTCATCAAGACCGCTCTTGCATCGCGGTGCAACGAGCGTACGCCTTTCGCCAATACCTGTCATGGCTCCTGAGAATAGTTCACGTCCAAAACCTACTCTAATCGCGGGTGCTCTGGTTTATGAGGATGGGTATATATCCCAAGGGGTTTTTGCGTAGGGGAGAAAGGGGAGGAGGGGATCGAACTTTCTTAAGCCTCCCGGATCATTCTCATGGCTTTTCTTAGGCTTACTCGAAGCAAATATATCTAAAGTAACTAAACACTATATGTCTATAATAGATTGATTTATATACATTAATTAATCTGGAGACGAACCAGCCTCCTCTGCTTAACCGCACAATGCTCATCAGCGTCGCTGGCCCTGTGGTTGCTGGTTTCTACCATGTTCGATAGATACCACGCGACCACAAATCTTGCCGTTCACTACTCTTTCTTGACGACTTCTTGTTACCTTTGTCTGATGTTGTTGCGTAAGTGGGGAGAATCATGGCGACCGAAATGACAGTAGAGCAAAAACGCCAGTTCTTTAACGATGGGTATATCGTGATAAAAGGCGCGGTATCTGACGACCTCGTTGATGCTGCGCGAGCACGCATCAAGGCAGCGAAAAAGGGCGAAAGCCTGGCGCCCGCCGAGGAACTGACCAACCTGGTGAATAAATCGAACGTCACCCCGATCTTGACCGAAGCGATGGGTGTATTCGATCCCCCGAGCCTTTGCCACGTCGGGGTCATAAAACGAAGTGAGCCACGTGACCACTATACTCCGCTCGGGTATCGGGACAGGGATCTGCCGTACTACGGCCACGGCATGCATGCGGAGGGACTCTTCACCGTTGCGCCCCCGCAAGAACCCTCGGAAGGTACACCGGAGAAAATATACCAGCGTCTGATCGCATCCGGTCCCAGAGGCGACATCGGTCGTTCGGCCGATGTCATCGGCTCCAATACCGATCCACTATTCCAGGATCCTGACATGAGCTTGGCGGTCGGCAGCTTCACGGCGTTTGTCATCGTTGCGTTGAACGACCAGACGCGAGAAGGGGTTGGTCAGACGGCAATCGTGCCCGGAGGGCATCGCATCCTTGAGGGCTATTACCGTTGGCAATTCGAGCAAAATGGCTGCATCGGACCGGAAGGTCCGGGTTGGCCACGTTTCGACTACGAAACGCCAAACGGGGCGGGACATATTTACCTACCTCAAGCCGTGCAAGAAAAGCTGATCGAGCTCGATGACGAGCCACCAGAGACCACGCCCGACGGTCGGCCGTGGCCTCGCCCGACGCAAATCATGATGGAGCCGGGCGACGCCGCGATCACGATCTTTCAGATGCCCCATACCGGGACGCGCAATGAATTCGGCACCGAATCCCGCAAGAATATGATCTTTCGTATTCGTAACAAGCGCCGTCAGCCCGACAAGGTCGTGACCGGGGTTTCGGATCACCCGGATCGCGGCATGATGGGCGAATGGCTTGAATACGAGGAAGGCAACGATCCCTGGCAGCGTTCCAAACATGCACTCACGCACATGTGGGAGGAATGGGATGGCATGCGTGACATTGTCGAGGAGGAGCAACCGAAGCTAGCGCCTATCGACTTCACTCTCGCGGGTTGACCCATGGATTTTACGGGTTACCTCAACTACTCGGGCGAGACCGACAAGGCTCCGCCTCAGCTAGGTGTTCCGGCGACTATTCACGACGCGCGTGCGGATCGTGGTGTCGAGGGTTCGCCTCGCGACTCGACCGATTTGCTTTTGGATGGGAACGGTTTTCTGCTCGTCCATGCCCCATCAGCCGTCGACGATTGGGCAGACGTGCACGATGTGGCACGCGTCTACTACGCGGAGGCGCAGGCGCTCGCGCAAGCGCTGCTTCCTTCGTTCGAAGTAATGCCGATCGAGAGTCACACCTTCAGGAATGAAGACATCAAGGAGCACTATTGGGTGGACGGGATTCAGTACGGCCCCTGCGCCGAATTCGTGCACAACGACTACGCCGATTTCCTAGCGCCGGACCGCAAGGGCGTCGAGAAGACTTTTGCCGAAGTCATGGGCATGCCAGCCGATCGGCGCGTGATTGGCATCAACATTTGGCGCTCGGTGACGGACACGCCGCTCGAACGATTCCCGCTCACGGTCTGTGACCGAACGTCAATCGATCCCGACGATCTAGTGTATGAACTAAACCCCAATGCGCCCAAGCCGTTCAACGCTCACTACAGCCGACCGAACCCTGGTCAGAGATGGAACTACTACTCGGACATTGCCAAAGATGAGGCACTAGTTTTCACCACCTACGACTCGAATCCTGGCGACGGAGAGCTGTTTCGGCCGACACTGCACACGGCGGTGCAGATACCCGGTACGGACGGCCGCACGCCCCGCGTTAGCGTCGAGGTGCGGTTTTTCGCGTATTCACTGCCCCAAAGTGATGGGATTTCCTAGCCGCAACGAATTTATTAACGGGCGCTATCGGTTATAGAGTTTGATCCTAGCTGACTAAACGACCAGCCAGATCATGAAAACGTTTGTCGCGCTTTCTTCGCATAATTTCGCGGGCGGTTTGACCATCAGCATTCGAAATATCTCCCTTGGCGCCGTTTGTAACGAACATATCGAAGTGCCTCCAGTCACTGTTTTTCTTCAACATGTAGTGGAGTGCCGTCATTCGTTTGGCATCTTGGTAGTTTGGGTCGGCACCAGCACTCAATAAGAAAGAGGCGGCTTTGAATTTACTCCACTTGACCGCGCCAAGGAGCGGAGTTTCGGCTTCAGCGACGGCCTCCAACGTAGCGCCGTGATCAATCAATAAATCTAACATTTCAAGATCTTCGTTGAACGATGCCGCCCAGAGGCTGTGTTCGGGCGTTGAGCCACATTCAAGAAGATACCTTGCGAGTTCTATGTTGCGGCCTCGAGCCACTGCGTACCAAAGAGGAGTTGCATGCCACGTGCCTTCAGTAAAAGCGGGTGCATTGATGTCTAGCCCGCGTGCAAGGAGTCCTTCGGCCAGTCGCTTACTTGGAGCGCCGAACGCGCGTTTGCTGACACTGGCACAGAGGTGGAGCCAGTTGCGGCCACGCTCGTCCTTGAATGGGACAAGCTCAGGCGATTCGTCGAGACCTGTCAACAGGGCTTCGGCATTCGCCTCCCTCAGGTGCTTAAGTAGTCCTGTCTTTGAAGCCATGGTAAGCGCGCCAAAGCGAAGCCACTAAATCCTACGCCTCTCATCGGCCAAGATCTTGACCCGTTGGGTGAATCCCAGTTGACATGCGGTTTGGCACATTGTCTTAATGCATTCGAGCAACTTGAGGTTAAAGGGATGACCTTCTGGGTCGGAACAGAAGAAGGGCTTTTCGAAAACGCTGAGAAACCGGTAATTGCGTTGGAAGACCGCAGCGTGTCTGCCCTAGCGGAGGACGAACATTCGATTTGGGCGATCGTCGACGACCATAGTATCTGGCGATACGACGATGACTGGCGTGAATTCGGACAGATCGATGACTACGAAGTTCATTGCCTCCTTCCCAGTAAAGATAGGCTTTTTGCTGGAACCTTTGCGGCTCACGTCTACCAACTTGTCGGCCCTGAATTTACTCTGGTTGATGGGTTTGAGCAGGTGGAAACACGCGGTTTGTGGGGTACGCCGTGGGGTGGGCTTCCATCCACACGGACTATGTGCCGTGGTAATAACGACGATATCTACGCCAATGTTCATGTCGGCGGTCTTGTGAGGTCAACGGATGAAGGACGGACATGGGAACAGACTCCGCTAGACATTGACGTCGATGTCCACGAAGTACACCACGATGCCAGCGGTTCTGGCGCGCTTATGATCGCCGCAGCACGCGGCTTTGCCTCGAGTGAAAATGGTGTGGAATGGCACTTTAATAATGAAGGATTACACGCACATTATTTACGCGCTGTAACGACGACTAATGAGTCCACGTTTGTATGTGCTTCGAGAGGTCCGAGAGGTCAGGAAGTGGCCATCTATCGTCGGCCCACTGGCGGCCACACACCGTTCAGTCGTTGCGGATACGAAGGTGGTTGGTTATCAAAGAATATCGATGCGGGTGCCTTAACCACGTCAGGCGACGAAGTCATATTTGGTACGGATGATGGGTGCGTGCATCGCTCCGAAGATGATGGCTTGACCTGGGAGAGTTGCGCGTCTGAACTGCCAGCAGTGAAGGCAGTCTTAATCACGCATTGACGCGTCGAGACGTTCCTTCAGCAGCTCTATGATGTTCGGATTAGTTCGTCGCTGTTTTTTGTGTGCGTTCGCGGCGTGGGTTTCTACGGCCATCCACTGGCCGATTATCACGAGATGAACTGACTGCGAATACGGATGAGCCATCTTTCGGCACAGCGACGCACTGCGGGCAACCGTGACACAAGCGACTGAGGCATAAACTAAAGCGAAGAAGTGCTTCTCAATCACCGTGCCGTCAAAGGGATAGTGCCTACGACGTCATCAATAACTAACTCAGCAATCTCATCGGACGAAAGACCGGCCAGCTTAGTGAGCACTTCTTCAGCGTGTTCGCCGAGCAGTGGCGCTCGCTCGGTCGGTTGGGGTTCGGTACAGCGAAAGCGATAGGGTTGATTGGGATAGTGTTTTACTCCCAAACCCGGCCGGTCTTGAGCCAAGAAAGCACCTCTGGCCGCAAGATGCTCATCGTCAAGGAGGTCCGGACCGTTGAGCACCGCCCCGGCCGGAACACCGGCTGACTGTAGCGCATGCATCAATTGTTTTTTGTCCTGCTTACATGTCCAGGCCGCAACATGGTTTTGTGCTTCCGAAGAGACACCCATTAATTCGCCCAACGCGGCTAACTCCGCGTCGGTTTTACAACTGATGGCAATCCAACCATCGTCGACGCACGGAAAAATACCTTGCAACACGTATGCAGGATGAGCAGTTCCCATCCGCGTCGGATCAAATTGTGCCAAAGACCAGCCAGCCATCACATCACCTAGATACATATTGCAGGCTTCGATCTGTCTGAAATTAATGTGTTGGCCGAGACCCGTCTGTTCACGCTGGATTAATGCAGCAATCAGATCCACCGAGCCCATTACCCCGGAAAATAGATCGCCCCCGGTCATACCCGTAAATAAAGGCTCTTCGTTGGCATAGCCCGTTAAATGACAAACGCCGGACATTTGCTCGGTAGACATGCCAAAGGCGACATAATCA
>JAKUTH010000068.1 GCA_022448085.1 Pseudomonadales bacterium
GCCGCCCTCATCTTGTCGGATTAGTACCCTTGCCGCGTGTTTGATACCGAGGAAAACCGACCGTGACAACATGGCAAACGTTTCATCCCAATCGTCAACCGAAGTATCGGTGATGGGGCCGATTACGCCCCCGATGCCAGCATTGTTGAAAACGCCATCCAGACGACCAAAACGATCCAATGCCATAGCGATCATGGCTTCGATATCGGATTCTTGCGTTACGTCCGTACGTACGAATTCAATCTGTTTGTGGCCCGCATCGCGCGCCAGTGCCATCGTTTCGTTGCCCGTTTTTACGTTGAGATCGGCGGCGACGATCGAGGCACCTTCGTCAAGAAATCGCAGCGTGGCCGCTCGACCCATGCCACTCGCCGCGCCCGTAATTACGATGACTTTGTTATCTAAACGATTTCCCATGTTCACTCCGCTAGAGGATTGATGATCCGGCGAGGGACTTCTCCTTCAATAAACCAAATACCGAGGAATCGCCATGGAATAAATGAGGCATGAGACCTCATAGCAGGTTCTGTACCCAGGGTCGTCACTCCAAGGTAGGATCAATGATCACTTTGGCGTAGCGCTCGGGGTCACGCAGCGCTTCGAATACCTCCGCCACACCATTGAGCCCGATTTCGTGTGACACGAGCCCCGTCACATCAAATTGTCCATATGCGATACATACAATGCTATGACGGAACTCCTCTGGCGTATAGCCTAGGACGAACTGCATTGATAGCTCTTTATTAACCGCGACCAACGGACGGATGTGATCGGTTTGCAGGCATACACCGACGACGACGATGTGCGCATCGTTGGGTGTGTGCGCGAAGATGTCGTCGATCATGCCCGGGATTCCGACGCATTCAAATATGACCAGGCGTCGATTGGCGAGTTCTGCCAGTGCATAAGGATTCTCTGTGTCTGGATCGCAGACGGAGTCCGCACCCTGACCGGCTGCAAATTGTCGACGTCCTGTGGAGAAATCAACGCCCACCACCGGGCCCGCACCACGGGCTTTGAGCGCGGTGATCACTGCCAGTCCAACGGGGCCGCAACCCAGTACCAGACACGCTTCGTCACCTGCCAGGCGAGCTTTGTTGACGGCGTGGTAACCGACGGCGAGGGGCTCGGTCAGGGCTGCGGCCTGGGCTGGAATACCGTCTGGAACCGGTAGCAGCATACGTTCGGACAGGATCATGTATTCACCAAAACCGCCAGGGACTTTGTTGCTATAGCCTACCGCCAGGTGCTTGTGGTCCTCGCGTAAAAGGACCGGGATTGAACAGATGAGTTGCCCTGAACGCAGATTTTTCTGGGTATCCGGACCATGGTCGATGAGTTCGGCGCAGAATTCGTGTCCCATTACGACCGGATCGAAGGTCGTGAGTTTGAAAGCACCACCCGTTTCAATACTTGTCTTCACAAAGTCCTCGGTGTACCGGGCAGCGTGCAGGTCCGAGCCACAAATACCGCAGGCTTGAGTTGCCACCAGCACTTCGCCTGGGCCCGGTTCCGGTATGGGCAGGTCATCCACCCAGAGTCTACCTCGCTCCATCATGACAGCACGCATAGTTCACTCCGCTAGAGGATTGATGATCCGGCGAGGGACTTCTCCTTCGAGATGTTCCGAGAGGAAGTCGATCGCGGCTTTAATTTCTTCGGCTGGGATTTCGGGATGAAGTCCGGGATTCGCGTGCATGCGCTTGTCCGGGGACCCCAGCGAATCGAAAAGTTCCAGGTACCCGTCCCGCGGAAAGAGCTCATCTTCGAGTTGCATGAGATAGAGAAGAGGGCAGTTGATGGCGTTGGCGTCCTCCTTCAGACGGTCCGCAAATTTTGCGACCGCTCCGGTCGTCCCGAGAAGTCCCAAGACAGCCACAGTGACGTTGTGTTGATTTCGTGAACGTTCCGCTAACAGCGGGATGCCGAAGATAGAACCCATCGACAATCCAAAATATGCGAAACGGTCGGTGTCTGTTGCATTTTTGCGTTCGACTGCATCGATGGCGACTTTCCAATCGGCAACCATATCCTCGATGACAGTTTGACGCTCTAATTCGAGACCAAGGGCTTCGCGTCCACCGGGACCAACCTGCCGCAAACCGTGGACTGGGCCATCCAGGGCGACGCTGGTGTATCCCAACTGCCCCAGTTTATTCGCCATATATGGAATCGGTGCTTGGTAGCGATCGCCCGACGCGCCGTGGCCGAACGCAATGAGTATGTCGTCCACTGGGTCCTTGGGTGTCCACAGTGCGCCGGTGACGTTGCGTTGCGAGTCGCGTGTAACAACAAACTCCTCGGTAATCTGTCCGCTCGGATCCTTGGCCGTTTGCCATAAGGTGGATGCCACTTTGTCTTTGTCTGCTCGCGATGGAATTTTTCGTTAGTTGAAGGCGGGCATGACGTCGGTGGCGACGCGTTCGATCACGTCGAAACGGGTGTCGAAATTGGGCAGGATCATGATTTGATCGAGTCCCGCTTCGTCTAAGGCCGCCAATTGATCGATCAACTGATCACGGGTACCGATGAGGCTAGCGGCCTGGAGCACGTCGGGGGTAAGAAAGCGTTCTTCTTCGGGAAGAACCCAGCAATTGTGTCCCCCATGAATACGCTGATGCCGACGTTCTTCTGGGTAGGCCTCGATCATTTCGCGGTAGTCGTCCCAGATGTAGGCGAGTGCGCCAGCAGGTTGGTGACCGAAATTACGCACCTGTTCATATCCATAATGGACAGCGGCCATTGCCATGGCACCGCATTCGGCCTTAACGCGATCTGAATCGACGGCCTCTCCTTTGTCTAGAACGACAATAGTCGAGAGTGCAGTGGTGTAGTAATCGTCGCGCTCGATACTTCTACCAGCTTCGTTTGCGCCGTCCTCAATCATGCGCCAGATGTTGGCCATGACTGCAGGATTTGCCGGTATCCCTAGTACGGCGCCATCGCCATGTTTTCCTGCGAGACCCAGCGATCGAGGTCCGAAACCAGAGATATAGAGGGGAATTTCTTCGTCGAAATTAACAAAACCCTTGTCCGGCATGATATGGCGAATGGGAATATCACCCTGATCGGATGGGAAAAGGGCTTCTTCGCCACGAAGAAGCGGTCGCAATGTTTCAAGATACTCGTCAAATTGTCGGATACGCATGGGCGGTAACCCCATGACCCGTAACGCCGTATTACCGGATCCCACTCCAAGAAATGTGCGGCCAGGCGCCAACGCATTGATGGTGGCGATACCCGCGGCATTGACTGGCGCTGGTCGCGTGCCCGCGATGGCCACCCCCGTACCGAGCCGTATTTGGCTGGTACGCGTTGCCGCGATGGCCAACGTTGCGTAGCAATCTGACCAGAGCATTTGACTATCCGCGAGCCAAGCGTGGCCGTACCCTAATTGTTCCGCACGGACGACGTAATCGATGTCGTTAACGTGGGACGCAACACAGATTCCGAAATCCATAATCGTTCCTTTTATGGTTAGGCTAGATCCAACCGCGCTGGCCGGCGGCGGGTGGTGTTTCAGGTGGTCCAGCAAAACACTGCGCAATATCCATCCAAGCGGTCGCAGATGGACCGCGTACTTCTAGGTCCGCTTCCGCGATGTTCCTTCCCTGCGTGACGACGTGCGCGAATTCAACGGCCGCACCTTTGATGTAGTCGTGTTCGGATGGTTCGTTCCATTCCCAGATCGCCCCTGAAGGAGACTCGAGTCGTACGTATGGGATGGGGTTTGGTATCTCAAGTTTTCGATTGACGAAAGTCCAGCCGAAGGTGCGGACGCCGATGTGGCAAATGTTCTGAATTCGGTCGGTATTTGAGCGAGCGACGTGAAGCAAGTCGTAGACATCCTGGCCGTGAGCCCAGGTTTCCATTTGGCGGGCGGTAGCCATCATCCGGATACCCATATCGGGTCCAAACCAGGGAGCTCGAGTGTCGGGATCCGCAGCTTCGAGCGCGTCACATAAGTCTTGAAAATAATCTCGCCAGCTTTGCAGCAATTCTTTCCCTTGAAGAACTTCGGGATCTTTAACGAGCGATCGATCTTTCATCCAGGCGCGGAACCCGTCGGGGTCGGTGACGGAGTGGACTGTCCACCGATCTGCGTCATGTAGGTGTTGGACGACCCAGTTGACCGTCCGATCCTTGAAGGGTGTTTGCATTTCCCAATGGTGATCCTCCAACGTTTTCAGAAATTGATGAAGGGAGTCGCCTTCCGCTCTTAGATCCTCTACCTGTTGCAAGCCCACGAAAACTCCTTAGCTCGTTCTGAGACCGAAAAAAACTTACCGTCGTACAGAGACCAAACGGGTAAAACCAAAACGTGAGTCGACAGCAAAAAAAATGCAACGGCGGGCTCTTTCGATTTCATGATGACAGCATCAGTGGCAGCTTCCTCAAACGCCGACCCGTAGCGTTGAAGATGGCATTAGAGAGCGCCGGCGCGATCGGCGGTACACCAGGTTCCCCCACGCCAGCAGGTGCGGCCGACGAAGCAACGAGTTCGACAGATATCGCCGGACTTTCGTTCATCCTAATGACCCGGTAGTCGTGGAAATTGCTCTGATCGACGCTGCCATCCGCCATGGTGATACCGTCGGTTTGTGCCAGGGATAGTCCAAAAGCTACGGCACCTTCCATTTGCGCGATACAGGAATCGGAGTTGACGTAGGTTCCGCAGTCCAATACGACCCAGGCGTTCTGGACCTTGACATTGTTGCCCGTTACTTTGGCTTCAATGACGGTGGCGACGTACGAGCGAAAGCTATGGTGTACCGCGACGCCGATGCCGGTCCCATCAGGTCGGTGACGCGGCCATTCCGAGAGATCCCGAACGCGTTCCAGCACATGCCGAAGACGCGCCAAGTCCAACCCATGTCCTTTCGGCGGCTGATCTCCGGGCACTTTCAGGATCCCACTTTCAGGAATCAAGGCCAGTCGATATTCGATGGGATCGATTGCAGCGGTTGCCGCAAGTTCGTCGACGAAAACGTTAGCGGAGAAAGCATGAAAAATGTTACAGACGGATCGCATCCAGCCGATTCGAACCCCCGGCTGGAGGCCCTTGGACTCGAACCTCTGGTTGGGAATCCGGTACGGGGTATTGGAGAAACCCATCTCCAACTCCCACCCTGCTGGGTCGTTACCACCGCGTACGAACGTCGACGTAATGGAAGGAAATGCGGTTCGTTGTAACCAGGCTTTGGGCATCCCTGCGTCGTCCAGCGTTGCACGATATAACTGCGCGCTTGCGGCATGGTAGTAGTCATGCTGAATATCGTCCTCGCGACTCCATTGGACTCGTACAGGCCGTTTTAGTCGACGCGACAGTTCGACTGCTTCGAGGACAAAATCGGGTTTAGACTTGCGACCAAACGCGCCGCCAAGCAGGGTGACGTTAATTGCCACATTCTCGCTGTCGGTTTTTAGCCAGCCGGCGACCTGGTTTCGTGTGGATTGCGGATCCTGGACGGACGCCCACACTTCCGTATGATTTTCCCGCACGTCGGCTAATGCGCAGGGTGGCTCCATTGGCGCGTGGCTGAGAAACGGCGTTTCGTACACTGCCTCAAGAGTTACCCCATCGGTTTCGAAAACGCGGTCAACGTCGCCACTGTCGAAAAGAGGACGGGATGGACTGTTGACTAAAGCGCGTAATTTTTCGTTGAAGGACGGTGTCGTTGGTGTATCGGATGGCTCGGACCAGGCGATATCTAATTGCTTAGCCGTTTGCATTGCAGCGTAGGTTGTTTCCGCGATGACGGCGACCCCTCCTAGCGGGAAGAATAGCGGCGCACCGGGTGTTGGATCGAGTGTTTCAAGCCCGATAAACCCTGCTTGGCTTTTCGCGTTTTGGTGAAGTTTCACCGAGACGACGTGGCTCCCAAGATGCGGCGGGCGAACGATCACGGCGATGGCCATACCAGGTAGCCGAACGTCCGCAGCATAGGTTGCCGTTCCGGTGGCGATCGCATCTGCATCGACATGTTTCATGCCCTTGCCGATATAACGAAAATCTTCCCTTGCTTTAAGATTTACGTTGCGAGGGACGGATAAATTTGATGCTTCCGCCGCGAGCTCGCCGTATGCCAGTTTGCGACCCGACGGCTTATGTTTGACGAAATGGTTTAGTGCCTCGCATTCGCTAGCGGGGACGTCCCAACGATTGGCCGCCGCGGTTTCGAGCATCTGACGGGCGGTTGCGCCCGCTCGTCTGAGCTTATCCAAGAATAGACGGATACTTTGCGAACCGTCAGTGTTCTGGTCTCCGTATGCCTTATCACCTTGTGCTTGGGCTACCTGAACGTGGCTCCAGTCGGCTTCCATCTCATCGGCGACAATTTGAGCGATAGCGGTGCGAATGCCCTGTCCCATTTCCGATCGGTGCGAGGTCACGGTAACGGTACCATCGGTATCCAGAGCGACGAAAAGATTGGGTGCCAGGACCTCTTTTGAGAGGGCGTCAGGACGCGATGCTTTGATTGGAAGCGCGGCACCGAGGACCAAAGTCCCGGATGTTGCGATGAAGTCGCGCCGGGATAGATTTTGGATCGTCACGCTATCTCCCGGGCTATTTCGTGAATGGCACTCCGGATTCTTCCGTAGGTGCCGCACCGGCAAATATTGCCGGACATGGCGCTATCGATGTCGGCGTCACTCGGACTAGGGTTTGACTCCAGCAAGGCGGCCGCGGACATGAGTTGTCCCGCCTGACAATAACCGCACTGGGGGACGTTGCGTTCGGCCCAAACCGCAACGAGTTTAGGATGATGTTTGCCAAGCGCTTCGATCGTGGTGATTGTTTTGTCGCGCACACTTTTGAGCGTGGTTTGGCATGAACGGGCTGGGACTCCGTCTAAATGTACGGTACATGCTCCGCAAAAACCTTGACCGCATCCGAATTTGGTACCGGTAAGCTGTAAATGATCACGGAGAATCCAAAGGAGTGGGGTGTCTTCATCGGCGTCAACCGAGTGTATTTCGCCGTTGACGCTAATTGAGTCGGGCATACGCCTATCTCGTGGTTGAGTTGTGTTACGAGATTAACTGTTTTTCGTCAGCGGAGTGAAGAATGAACATACCGCGGCACTTCATGAGGTACCTGAGCGAAGAACGCTTAACATGCGTTTGAGTGCGAAGTGTTCATAACTACCCAAGATTAGAGCTTCGACTTCTTTCCAATTAACCGTGTCTTCAATGTCGAGCCTGATCCAACCGTTTTGACCGGTGTACGCGGGAATTTGAAACCGAGGGTCGTCGGTTAGCGTTGCTTGAAGGTCGGGTCCCACCCAGGTATCCAACATTAGCCGTTTGGCTCGGGTCGTCACGGCGCAAAAGGTCTTTGTTCCTGCTTTCCAGGCCGGTCGGCCGAAACGCTTGGACTCGGTGACCTCCGGAAGTGCTACACAAAGATCCCGCAGGGTCTTTAGGATCGCTTGAGCTCCCGCCGCATTCATAGAATCTATATCTTGGGGGTCCATGGCGGTATCGGGTGGCTCGATATCGATTGTCTTACCGATTTGTTGCACAAGTTCGGCGGGCGCAGAGTTTTCGTACGCTTGTCGGACTAAACTTGCAATCTGGTTCCACCCAAGCCCTCGGTTCAGAACCAACCCCAACCAGCCGCGGGGACCTACGTAGGGTGGCCGAAAGTAGTGCTCGGGTTCGGCATCGCAGTAGAAGGCTTGGGCGCCGCCGGGTGCGTTTAACCAGAGCGCGACCTGTCCGCTTCCGTGGTGGTTGACACTGAATATCGCGAAGTTTTTGTTACGGACATGGAATGTCGGCATGCCATGCGACGTTTTTTCCTGGGCTTCGGGTAACCACAAGCACACTTCCCGTACCGCCGCTGGTATGTCTTTAGTGGTTGCTTCGTCTGACATTGCGAGTCCGTGTCACCCTATGGGTTAATGCATTGAATGCTTGTTGCGTGGATCCTGGCAAGTAGAGACCGGGTAGATGGAGCTAATGTTGCCGTGAAGAAATGGCGCGCTGACCGACTTATTGACGCACCGATAATCGATGCATCGACACATCCGAGTATCGGCGAAAATATTCAAGGCCCATCCCTGATCGCAGTTCCATCATGGATTCCGAATCGATTAGGCAACTACTACTTATATTTTGCGGATCATAAAGGTCGATACATTCGACTTGCGTATGCCGACGAGTTGATTGGACCATGGGTCGTGCACGTACCCGGAAGTCTGCAGCTCGAACAGTCGCATTTTCCGACCGAACCGTTGGAACTCGAAGACGAGATGCTCGAATCGCTTAAGCGTCGTGCGTCCCAAGATATGACGCGTCTGCCTCATGATCTTCATAAAGAGCTCACGACTCCGCACATCGCGTCGCCCGATGTCCATGTGGACGAGGAGAATCGTTGCGTCGTGATGTACTTTCACGGATTACAGTCGCCGGGAAACCAATTAACTCGGGTCGCGACATCACGCGACGGTTTGATCTTTGAGGCTCATCCTCAAACGTTGGCTCGCAGCTATCTGCGCGTATTCCAATATTGTGGCAATACCTACGGGATGGCGATGCCGGGTCAGTTTTATCGGAGGAACGGCAACGGTACGGGGTTTGAAGAAGGCCCTCGAATTTTTAATGCGGATATGAGGCATTTTGGATTGTGGGTGAGCGAAGATGTGCTGCACGTTTTCTGGACTCAGGTTGGACATACGCCCGAACGTATCCTCGCCTCGAGCATTGATATCAGTCGGCCGTTTGCGGAATGGAAGGAGTCTGATGCAATTGAGGTGATGCGGCCCGAGCGACCATGGGAAGGTTCTAACGCACCTCTTGAGCCATCGATCCGAAGTGTGGCGTATGGCCATGTCAATCAGCTAAGGGATCCTGCGGTATTCGAGGAGAGAGGACGTCTTTACCTTCTTTACGCCGTCGCAGGCGAGGCCGGTATTGGTATTGCGGAGCTGCATCGGGAAGAACGAAATGAGTGAAGTCGAGCAGGCTGATGTCGTTTATGCCTGCACCGATAGCGGTGATTTACTGATGCGCTTGTTCCGGCCGTCAACGGCCAACGGGCGTGGGATTATCATGGTTCATGGCGGTGCATGGACGGCGAATGATCGAACGACGCCGTGGGTAATGTGCGAAGCGCTCGCGGCCGCGGGGATGTTAGTGGCGTCGTTAGATTTTCGTTGCGGCCCTGATTTTAAGCATCCTACCGCGTCGGCTGATATCGCGGCGGGCGTGCGATATGTCCGAATGCACGCCGACGAGTTGCAAGTTGATCCGAATACGCTGGGTCTTATTGGTAGTTCGTCGGGAGGTCATCTTGTCTTGTTGACAGCGCTGAAGCCTGACGTACCAGAACACGCGACGACGCGGGTTGTTGGGACGGAAAACGAGGGCGCCGCTGCCTGCTCAGCAGAAGTCCGTTACGTTGTTGCTCTTTGGCCGGTGTCGGACCCGCCCGTGCGATACCGGTATGCTCAAGAAACCGGTCGCAGTGAACTGGTTGCTGCACACGACGGCTACTTCGGCTCTCTCGATCAAATGCAGAACGCCAGTATTCAACGAATCTTACGCTGTGACGAAGCCACGCACCTGCCGCCCGCCATGATCGTCCAGCCCGGGGAGGATGCGAATGTACCCGAGGCGATGACTCTGGATCTGGTTACTGCCTACCAGGAGCGGAATGGATTACTAGAGTACCGATACTTACCTGGTCTTCCGCACGCCTTTGCCTATCAGCCATCGAAAGCGACCGATATTTTAGCCGTCGATGTGCTGTCATTTATTCAGCAACAGGTTAGTGGGCTCTAAACACACGTCGATCTCGCAGACGACGGGCGCGTGACTTACTAACGATTAGATCACTAGGCGAAATACCCCGCCGACAATGCTGCTGCTTTGAAGTTCTGCTCGAGGATTCCGAAATTTTGGATATCCGCGTTGACGACGTCCAAGCCGTGCTCTAACACGTAAGCATAGCTGCGCTGGAAGTCGGTGAGGTCGGACTGCAACAACTTCTCGTCGTAATAGCGGTTGAATGCCTTTGCATTTCCGCCGCCAGCGTACCATCGGCCGGCAAGGAGCCTGCCAGCCTTCATGCCGACAAGAGCGACGCCGGCGTCGCGGGCGGCGTCAAGACGAGGGCCTAACGAAATTATGTCCGGGGTACCCTCAAGAATGGAGCGACTGTTCCAGTCGTACCAGCCCGCGGGCGTAATAGCGATCATCGCGAGGTCGTACCAGCCTGTCTCGACGGCTGCGGCTAACACGTTCTGGGCATTCTCGTGGCTGCTCACACCGAGATGTGTCACTTTGCCCGCGTCACGCGCGGCCTCAAACGCGAGTCGAATTTCGTCGCTACTTATAAGGCTTGGGTTATTGCTCCCCATGACGTAATAGGCGTCAACGTGTTCTTGTCCGAGCTCGGATAGGCTTTGATTCATCAACTGTGTCCAAGTCGCTGCCGCACGCTTTGCGTCTTCGACGGATACTTCTTCGTCGGCATCAGCGCGAACCGGAGCGGGTGCCTTGGAGATAACAAAAATGTTGTCTCGATGGGATCGGATAAATGGCGCCAGGTGCTGTTCAGCCTTGCCGTAATACGCACTGTATCCAACGTCAAAGACGTTAACGCCTTTCTCCAATGCCAGGTTAAGGAGGTGGTCGGCGGGGGACTTGGAAAGTGCCGCGCCGCATCCGTATACCAATCGGCTTGCATTGAATCCGGTTCGTCCCAATGTGCGGTAAGACATTTCCGGCCACGCGTCGGCGCCTGTGGCGGCAGCGGCGGCACGTGCGGTGGAATAATTTCCGTGTCTGAGCAATGCGTATCCACCTGCCCCGAGCATCGCAATCTGGTTCACAAAAGATCGACGAGTCGTCATCGCTCAGCCCCCGATAATTTTTGGCTTAGGTCATCATACCCTTTTGGTTGGCGAAACAAGAGGGTAGGAGCGGAGGAGGGGATACTGATATTGGAGTAATAAAAACGACAGGTTAGTCGCCGATGCAAAACCTAACAAGTAGATGACGGAGGCCAAGCGAGATGCCTCCAAGAAATGATTCCAGTTCGGGTTAATAACAGATATCTATACGACGATGGGAGCAAGAGAAAAAGCACTGAAATTTCCTCGTGCACTTTGTTAGAACTGATGTACGATGTTTGCGGGGGAGTTGATACAGACTGCGATAACCAATGAGCGTATACAGACATCAGCAGGGTAGCTATCGGAGCTACCGTGTCGCGCGCTCGGTCAATGGGGAATTACGACAAGCGTATTTTCCTCG
>JAKUTH010000069.1 GCA_022448085.1 Pseudomonadales bacterium
CAACGAGTACATGGTATCTCGTGTAACGTTCATAGGGACGAGAGAACAGGCGGACGATGACATTCCAATGTCCCAAGAGGACTTCACTATGTACAAATCTAATTTAGATAAACATAATAAGATATTGATACTTAAGAAAAATATTTCATATAACTCGACTGAGATGGGGAACGCTATGTGGGCGAAAAGTCGGATGTCTGATTTGAAAAGAGGGAGATCTGCATGAAAGTGACGGAACTCAAAACCATCGTCGTGGAGGCGGAAAAACCCTACATCGGCGGTAAATATTTTTTGTTTCTTGAACTTCTGACGGACGAAGGCATCGTCGGTATTGGTGAACGCATCGCGGGGAGCTCGTACTCTAATCGCTTGAGCGATCTAAAGTCGCAAGTCAATCTAATCGAAGAGTTTGTGGGGCAATTCGTTATTGGCCAGAACCCGCTCAACATCGAGCTGATATGGGACAAGATGTACGGGACCCATCACGATCTGCGGCATCCGAGTCTATACGCAACCCCGGTGATCAGTGCGATCGACATGGCGTTATGGGACATAGCGGGCAAGGTGGCGAATCAACCCATCTACAACCTGTTGGGCGGCCAATACCACGAAAAGTTACGTGCGTATGCCTACATGCCGAGCGTCGACCTGGACAAGTACCCGGAGAAAGCAGGTGAAGTTGCAGTACAACTGCTCGAAGAAGGGAACTCGGCGTGCAAGATTGATCCGTTTATGCCGTTGCATCCGATACGCGATATCCCACTCGCGCAGATTGAGCATGCTGGCAAGATCTTCGAGAGCATTCGTAATGCGGTAGGTAATCGACTTGAAGTAGGGATTGGCACGCACGGACAGATGCCCACGTACAGCGCCATTCGTGTTGCCAACTACTTAGAGCCGTATCATCCATTCTGGTTCGAGGAACCCGTGATGCCAGAGAACATCGACGAGATGGCGCGGGTCGCCGCGCACACCAGCATTCCTATTGCGACGGGTGAGCGCTTAGTCACGAAGTACGAGTTTGCCCAGGTGCTTAAAAAACAAGCAGCGCAAATCCTACAACTCGATGTTGGCCAGTGCGGCGGGATTACGGAAGCGAAGAAGATCGCCAGCATGGCGGAAGCGCACTACGCCATGATTGCACCCCATATGTATTGTGGCCCCGTAGCTGCGGCCGCCGCCATCCAGATTGATACGTGTTCTCCCAATTTCCTTATCCAGGAGGCCAATCAAGGGCCGCTCCATAAAAAGATATTTAAAGAACCACTCGTCTTCGAAAACGGATTTATTGTTCCGCCAACAGGACCTGGTTTGGGGGTGGAGTTCGACGAGGATGTGTTGAACGCGCACCTCGTTTCGTGATCGGGTCGGCACGTGGTTTTGGCTAAGAAGTCCGCGTTGTTGTTTGCAGCATGTTTGTTCGTGGGACCGGTGATTGCAGAAACGTTTGAACAGCGGGTCGCAAACGTGCTGCGCGCGACACCGTTAATCGATGGTCACAATGACATCCCGTGGACCTTGCGTAAACGCGTCAACAACCGATTGGATCGTATCGATCTCGACGCCGACTTGACCCAGATTGAAGTTCCAACGCACACAGATATACCGCGATTACGGAGAGGCCAGGTGGGTGGCCAGTTCTGGTCCGTGTACGTGCCGATCCGAGAATATGGCGGCGGGTCAGAGCATACGCAGTTGGTCATCGAGCAGATCGATTTAGTACATCGTATCGTGAACCGATACGCCGAGACATTTGAACTTGCTTATACCGCCGCAGATGTTCGGCGTATCCATGCCAGCGGGAAAATTGCTTCGCTGATTGGCATGGAAGGTGGTCACGCGATCAACGACTCCTTGGCCGTATTGCGCCGTATGTATCAGTTGGGTGCGCGATACATGACATTGACGCACTCAAAAGGACTGCGCTGGGCCGATTCTGCCACCGACAAGGTCCGGCACAACGGACTCACCGTGTTTGGTGAAGAGGTGGTGCGTGAAATGAACCGACTAGGCATGTTAGTAGATTTATCCCACGTATCGACGGATACCATGCGCGATACGATTAGGGTGAGTGAAGCACCGACTATTTTTTCTCACTCGTCCGCCTTTGCCTTAGTCCCCCACCAACGCAATGTACCCGATGATGTTCTGGAGCTTATTTCTGGAAACAACGGCATTGTGATGGTGACGTTTTATCCGTCCTATGTTTCCGAAGCGGCGAGACGTTACATCCTAGAGGCCATGGCCGAACATGAACGGCTGCAGGCTGAATTTTCCGACGAGGAAGCGAGCCAACGGCTACGAGAATGGCGACAAGCCAACCCTTCGCCGAGACCAACGTTAGCTCAGGTTGCCGACCACATCGATCATATTCGCGATGTTGCGGGGATCGATCACATCGGCATCGGTGCTGATTACGACGGTATGCCGCCGGGACCCGTCGGTCTCGAAGATGTCTCGTCCTATCCGGCGCTTTTCGTAGAGTTACTGAAGCGCGGCTACAGCGATGACGATATCGCCAAGGTTGCTGGTGGAAATATTTTGCGTGTAATGCGAGACGTTGAGTTGGTGGCAGAACGTATCGCAAAGCAACGATTACCCTCGACGGTCACGATTCAGGACTTCGATTAACGATCCTGCGTTCGGTATCGGTTGAGACGGGACTGTAACTGGTTCAACTATACCGTGACCACTGTATGGCCCTTGTACCGACAGGTCTGTATGTTTAACGCGTGAAGAAGTTATTAATCGTTTTTGCTTTATCGCTGCTCTGGTCGTGCTCACCCGACCGAACCAACGTGCCCCCAGCAGATACAGACACCGATTGGGCCGTCTATCTAGGTGACGCGGGTCGACGACACTATACAGCCCTCACCCAGATCAACCGAGACAACGTTGAACAGCTAGAGCTCGCTTGGAAATACACGTCGAGTGAACGTGGTGGTTCAATGTACGCCAGTCCACTCGTAATTGATGGCGTTCTTTACGGGCTTTCGCCTCAGCTCGTTGCATTCGCGCTTGACGCCGCCACAGGGGAGGAGTTGTGGCGTTCGGATCCTGAAATCCAACAGGCTCAGCGTGGCTTGATGTGGTGGGAGAAAGATGGTGATAGACGCATTTTTTATACCGCTGGACGGATTCTGATCGCGCTCGATGCATCCAATGGTAAACCCGTTAAAGAATTTGGGATTGATGGACGCGTCGATTTACGACCGAGCGGTCCAGAAAGTTATATCGGCGTGACGGCCCCCGGGGTCGTGTTCGAGGACATGATTATGCTCGGCTTCTCGACCACCGAAAATGCGGATGCCTATCCCGGATCGGTGCGCGCGTTCAGCGCCATTGATGGTCGATTAATCTGGACGTTCCATACGATTCCAAATCCTGGAGAGCCGGGTTCCGAGACTTGGGCCGAGGGTGCGCTGGCCCAGGCAGGTGGTGCGAACGTTTGGACGGGGATGACCCTAGACGAAGAACGAGGCGTGTTGTTTGCTCCGACGGGATCGGCTACTCCCGATTTCTATGGGGCAAGTCGGCTGGGCGATAACCTGTTCGCGAATAGCATACTGGCCATTGATGCTAGAACAGGAAAACTCAACTGGCATTACCAAGTCGTCCGTCACGATCTATGGGACCGGGATAACCCTTCCCCGCCGACGTTGGTGCAACTCGAGCGTGATGGGAAAGTGATTGACGGCGTAGCGCTAACAACGAAGTCGGGTCACCTCTACGTCTTTGATCGTGATACCGGTGCACCGATGTACCCGCTGGTCGACGTCGACGCGCTTCCGAGCACGTTGCCAGGCGAAGAACCGGCTCCCGTACAAACGGTCTCCAGCGTCTCCTTTAGTCGTCAGACCTTTGAGATAACGCAGCGGACCCCAGAAGCGACCAAACATGTCGAAGCGCTGATTAAAGACTGGGATCTTCGCCCATGGGCACCACCCAAAGTGGGAACAGTCTTGATCACGCCCTGGTACGACGGCGGAGCGGAATGGGGGGGATCCGCGTTTGATCCGGCAAACAACCGTTTGATACTCAACGCGAATAACGAATCGGGCATCCTAACCTTGACGGAAATACCCGCGGGTTTTAGCAACGCTGGGGCATATGCGACGCACTGCGGTTCCTGTCATGGTGCAAATCTTGAAGGCACGGAAACGGGGCCTGCCCTACTTGGCGTTCTCGAGCGCATGGATTATCGAAAGATCGCGAAAGTAATTAATGATGGCAGTGATCGGATGCCGAGCTTCTCGCATCTAAACGGAACAGTCCGGGGTCGAATCATTAGCCATATCGTGGCCCCAGAGCCGGTCGTCGATGAACCCACCACGGAAGTTTCATACACCCACTGCTGTTACACCTATCTTCGAGACCATGAACAGCTCCCGGGTACCGCTCCGCCCTGGGGGACACTCAATTCCATCGACATGGCTTCGGGCGACATCGTTTGGACCGTTCCATTTGGTAATTATCCGAGCCATCCTGATCTCGGCCTTGGAGCAGTGAGTTACGGCGGACCCGTCGTGACTGCCTCGGGTTTAATTTTTATTGCAGCGACACCGGATATGAAGTTTCGCGCGTACGACACACGCGACGGAAAGATTTTATGGCAAACGGATCTCACGGCCGCTGGATTTTCGACTCCCGCGATCTATACGGTTGATGGAAAACAATACGTCGTCATTTCCGCGGGCGGTGGCCGCATGGGTCCGCCTTCCGGTGCCGATTATTTCGCGTACAGTCTTCCGGATTAATCGGCGCCGTCGAGTCTAGCGTAAATCCTGCCAACGGCTTGTGGATCGACGCCCTTCCGACGAATGCCAAGTGTGGAAGCATGGTTGGTCATGTCGACGTCCCTTGCCGCGTCCGCAACGGGGATACCTTGTTCGTGCATCGCCGCTACTTTCTCCCAGAGGTCGGCGTAATACGCTTGCACGTGGCCGATCAAATCCCGATCGGTAAACGGATTACCATGACCCGGCACGATGGTTTCGAAGGCAAGACCTTTCAGGTTTTCTAGCGTTTCGACCCACTCGTCCACGTAGCCATCGCCGAGGAAAGATGGTCCCTGCAGCATCATGTCGCCGGTAAAAGCGAGTTTTTCTGCGGGCAGGTAAACGGTGATGTCGCCACCGGTATGCGCGCGCCCGAAGAAATGAATTTGAATTTCGCGACTTCCGCGAAAAAGCGTCATCCGGTCGTTTAGTGTTGTGTCGGGCGGAATGGGAGCGATTTCTTTCCAGTCTTCAGCTTGCTGCGAGTAAAGATCAAACCATTTTTGTATTTCAGGTCGGTCTTCCTCTGAGGCGTTCGTGAGCATCTCGCGGATTCGAGCGAGTGTGGCCTTGTTCCCGGCGGTGGCGATTACATATTGCGTTTCTTCCAACGGCGTACCCGCTAATTTCATGCGCGTGTATTCGTGCCCAATGATCTGCACCCCATCGTCAAAAACTTGGTTGCCGTGTGCGTGATCCCAGTGAAAGTGCGAGTTAATCAGTGTGGTAATGGGTTTCGTTGTAACTGACTTGATCGAGGCCACTAAGTCTCTCGCTTTCGCCGGCGTTAAGTGCGAATCGACGACGACCACGTCCTCTTCGTTAACGATGACAAGCGCATTGCTATTGAAGAGAGGTGCGGTGGTTTGTGCGAGGTAGACGCCATTCGCAACCTCCGTGAGCCGGTGAGAGGACGTCGTGATGACGTGTTCGTCGGCGACCAGGGACACCGACAGCGCGAGAAATACCAAAGGAATAATCGTCCGCTTAATGTTCATGTTCTTTCAGACCTCCAAGGCCAATGATTCGCGTTTGTTACGGTCTCCGTTCCCGTCACGAGAGTATCAAAGTCCGGGCGCGAAATTTTGGACTTCGAATGACCCTCAGTTTTGGCATGTGAGATAGTTAGGCTGTTCGATTCGTTTAAACACAGGGGGGTACGGCATGGCGGACTACATCCCAACGCCAGTTCAATGGGTTCGAGAGCAAGTGGAACGTTATGAAGGGAGTGGTGGAACCGAGGGTGTGGGGCTCATGGACACCGGCTTACCTTGTGTCATCGTGACCCATACCGGCAACAAGACCGGAGCGATCCGAAAAACGCCTCTCATGCGCGTGAAAGATGGCGACAACTATGTGCTGGTCGGGTCGCAGGGTGGGGCGCCCAAGAACCCCGTATGGGTCTACAACCTTCGGGCGAATCCTTCAGTGGAGATTCGAGATGCGACCGAAGTACTGGCTATGAGGGTCCGAGAGGTCAACGACGATGAGGAGCGCGGGCGAATTTGGACGGTAGCCGTTGAAGCATTTCCACCTTATGCCGACTACAAAGAGCGCACATCACGAACGATTCCAGTGTTTATTGCGGAACCGACCTAAACCACTGGTCTTCTGTAGTCATAGGTTGTCGAGAGTGTCGCATACGGAGCTACCGTCGACGGAGTTGTAGCTGGCTACATTGCTGACCATTAGACCGCGTATGTTGGTTTCGAATCGGCTGGCTGATTCAGGTTCAGTTAACAAGAACTTCCTGTAGCGTTCGTCGCCCACAAGAAATACCTTGAGCCAAGCCAACGCGATCCGCCCGACATCACCGTTTCCCGTATCGCGGTATATGCCCTTCGGTCCGTTTGCTACCCAATGCCCGGCACCGCGGACTTCAAACAACAATTTTGGTGTAGTCGATGGCGTCGTACAGTAGTGGATTAAACCGTGTTCATTGAAAGGTGCTCGACGATCGTTTTCGCCGCCGATGATCAGTAATGGGACAGCGTGGTTAAAAATGCCTCCGGGTTCGTGCCAGGGACAAAGCCCGATAGCTGCCTTGAGCGTTGGGTTTTGGACGGCGGCCAGTTGCGCGCCACCTCCACCCATGGACCAACCGCTTACGGCAATGCGCGACAGATCAAGCCGTTGAAAGATCGGTGATTCTTCGCGGGTATTTTCTGCAGCAAGCGTGGCGATTGCGTCGACGAGTGCATCAGCACGATCCTTCGGAAAATCCTTGGGCGGATTATTGGTACCGATCGTCATTGTGACGATACCGTGAGATGCGAAAAAAGGGCCCCATCCTTGGATCGAGCGCTCGGAACTTCCCCAGCCTGGAACGATGACGACACTAGCAAGCGGATGGGCTGTTTCTGGAGGGTAATAAATAGTCGCGCCACGGTAACGAGGTCCATCTCGTAGACCGTCAGTTTCCCGCAATCGTTCGACATCGAAGGGTCCTGCGACGGCCAATGACTCGATTGTAGGTTCTGTGGACGCAGCCGAGTGAACGCCGGCGGGATTGGGTCCATCGTAGGCGTTGATTGATGCGTGTGGACCGATAAACGCTAGAAAAAACAATACCTTAAGCCAGCGTATGAACATAAACAGGGCGTTACCAAGAAGCCTCGCAGCGATAAGCGTACACCGAAATACGACCGATCAGATTATTCGCGTAGAAATGTCATGGGACGGTGATGAGATAGGCTATTTTGAGAAGCGATTCGAACGTTATCAAATGAATAAATTTGTTCGATTTCTCGCCCAGTGAGTGCAAGAATTGTCCCGCCGCGTTTGCTGTATTCAAGACGAACAGAAGATGAAAAAACGGAAGCTGCCTGAAACTGCAGAAGTCGTAATCGTCGGCGTGGGCGGAATTGTCGGATCGATGCTTGCATATTGGTTGGCGCAGCTTGGCGTACGAAACGTCGTGGGCTTGGAAAAAGCTGCGGTGATTCCCTCGGACATCGGCTCGACGTCACATGCATCCGATTTTGTGTTTAACACGTCTCACGACAAGTTGAGCAATTGGACGACGGCGTACAGCCGACGATTTTATGAGGACAATGGATTTTTTCTGAAACGCGGCGGGATGGAGGTATGTCGTCCCGAAGATGATGCTCGTTGGGAGGAACTGAAACGCAAGGTTGCTTCGGGAAAAGCGTTTGGGACCAATGTAAGTTTAATTTCGGCTCGAGAGGCAGCGACCAAGTTTCCGTTACTTGACGAGAATTCCATTCGCGGTGCCATGTGGGATCCAGATGCTGGGCTGGTGGTACCTAGATCGCAAGACGTGGTTGCCGCGATGGTCGAGCGAGCTCGCGAGAAGGGCGCACTTCAAACGTACAGCGATACGCCCGCAACTGGTTTTGAGATCGTCGACGGACGTGTCACCGGCGTGCATACGGAAAGCGGTACGATACAAACGCCGCGGGTGGTCATCACATCTGGAATATGGGGCCCTTTGCTCGGAGAAATGGCTGGAGTTCCGGTACCGTTATCTCCCGTGGAACATCCGCTTCTCTTTTTTGGTCCGCTAGAAAGTATTCAAGGAACGGAGGAATTTCTGGTCCACCCTCTTTTTCGGGACCAAGGAAACTCAGCGTACGTTCGAGATACGGGTCGAATTCATGGTGGCATGCTCGAGTGGGGGTATTACGAGGAAATAAATCCTCGGCTTGTCGAACCCAAAGATATCGGTAATCCCGATAAGTCCATGGCTTCGCTTTCGATGCGGCACCTGGATTTAGAAGAAATCGCCGAACCTCTTGAAAAGGGTTTTACTACCGTACCGACGCTTCAAGAACTTGGTTGGGATGAGCGTAGTTCATTCAACGGACTGCTATCCGTATCAACGGATGCTGCATCACTCATCGGAGAAAGTCCCGAAGTCAGGGGTTTTTGGCTTTGTGAAGCGGTCTGGGTCAAGGATGGGCCAGGTTGCGCGAGACTCTGTGCTGAGTGGATGACGTCGGGTCGACCGCAGATGGATATGCACTCGTTTGACATCGCTCGTTTTTATCCTGCACAGAAAATCCCGGACTTTGTCCGTGACCGCGTGTTCGAGAACGCCCAAACCATCTATACGCCACCGATCCACCCGCGCGAGCCATATGTTTCGCAGCGGCAGATTTTCGTTAGCCCTTTTTATGAACGGGAAAAAGAGCTAGGAGGGCATTTTGATAACGAGATTGCGGGATGGGAACGGGCATTCGCGTACGAAACCAACCGGGAAAAGTTAGGCGACTACCTTTCACAAATTCCGGTACGGGAGAACGAGTGGGATCGACGCCATGTCCCGTACGAACTTGCGAATGCAGAGCAGTTAGCGATGAGTGCCTCCGTGGGAATGATCAACCTATCCCACTTCGCCATTTTCGATATCGAAGGGCCTGACGCGGAAAAAATGCTCGAATTTCTTTCGGTTGCCAAGGTAGGCGGTAATACGCCAGACGGCCGAGTCATCTACACTAATTTTCTTGATCAAGACGGCGGCGTCCATGCCGACCTAACGATCTCTCGACTTGGTAACGACCGATATCGGGTGGTCACTGGTGGCGCTGATGGCAATCGTGATTGGGTCACTATTCGCAACCATCGCGACGACCTTGGATTAGATGCAGAGATTGTGATTCGTACGCACGATTTGGCGACGTTGGGGTTGTGGGGCCCGAAAGCAAGAGAGGTGCTAGGGCGCTTTGCGGGCAACGAGGAAGTAGCAAACGAAGCGTTTGCCTTTGCGACCGCAAAGGAGCTGGAGCTACGGCTGCCAAGCGGTACGCAGATGAGGGTCTGGGCCGCTCGAATCTCATATGTCGGTGAGAGCGGTTGGGAGATCTATCTTGATAACGATTCGAGCGATGGGCTTGCGCTTTTTGATGCATGTTTGGATGAGGGCGTCGTTCCCGTAGGGATCGAGACCTACGCGACTAGTAGAAGACTAGAGAAGTCGTTTCGCTTGCAGGGAGCGGATCTCGAGACGGAATACAACGCCTGCGAGTCCGCTGTACAACGATCACAGGTAAAACCCGCCGATTTTCAAGGGAAACAGGCGCACTTATCTCATCGGCAGCAGAAGCCGTCCGCGCTGCTTTGTACGATGACGCTCGATTCCCAAAGGGTCGGCGATGGCCCCACTCGTTATCCAGTGGGCATCTCGCCGATTCTTGATGCCGACACGTTGGAGGTACCCATCGACGCGCGTGGGCGTCGATCCTACGCCACGAGTACTTCGTATTGCCCTTCTATTGGCGAGCACGTCGTAATGGGCTACCTTCCCGCCGCGATTGCACTGCCGGGAAAGAAGTTAGTTCTCGAATACTTTAACGAAAACGGGGATGGCCATTATCCGATGACCGTCCAGATTGTCGGTCGGGGTTCGCTATATGACCCCGGCAATGAGCGCGTACGCGCGTAACACCTGAATGTGGAGGAATACGTTTGAACCATCCAAATTATCCTAGCGTTGATCAAAGCGAGCGCGTTGTCCCGTACAACTTACGACAAAGCGGTCGAACACCGGTGGAGATGTTGATCTCAACGCGGGTACGCAAATCGCCGTTTTGGCATCTGTCGATCGAAGCGGGTTGTTGGCGCGCAACGACGTATAACCGTATTTACCACCCCAGAGGATATGTGCGACCGGAAGATGGCGGCACCATGGCGGAATACGATGCCCTCGTGAATCGAGTCACCATGTGGAATGTGGCAGTCGAGCGGCAGATTCGTGTCAAAGGCGCCGATGCGGAAGCATTTGTGAATTACGTGATTACCCGGGACGCGTCGAAGATTAAACCGGGAAACGGCAAGTACTGCATCCTCTGTAACGAGAGAGGGGGCATTCTGAACGATCCCGTTCTTCTTCGGCCCGCGGCGGATGAGTTTTGGTTTTCGATCTCGGACAGCGATCTGATGTTTTGGTTGCAAGGTGTCAATGTCGGTTGTAAATACGAAGTCGCCATCGACGAAATAGACGTTTGCCCAGTCCAAATTCAAGGTCCGCTCTCGGAGAATTTGCTAGCAAAATTGGTTGGCGAGGTGGTCCGCGATATCCCGTACTACGGATTGATGGAAACGCAAGTCGAGGGTGTTGACGTGATTATTAGTCAGACGGGTTTTACCGGCGAGAAGGGCTATGAGATATACGTTAAAGATGCGCACGTACATGCTGAAACCGTATGGAATGCTGTTCTTGATGCCGGAACAGAATTCGGCCTGCAAGTTATCGCGCCGGCGCATCATCGACGCATCGCTGCCGGTATTCTTTCGTGGGGTCAGGACATGGATTTCGAGACGTCGCCCTTCCAGGTGAATCTGTCGTACCAGGTTCCGCGCAATAAGGCGGCCGATTATGTTGGTAAGGCCGAATTGGAACGCCAACGGGCCGTGATTGATGGGGGCGGGTTCCCATTCAAGATGAAAATGGTGGGGCTAACCCTGGGCGGCAAACCGATCGACGAC
>JAKUTH010000007.1 GCA_022448085.1 Pseudomonadales bacterium
GCGCGGGCACGCCCCAATGGTACGGATAGTCGGAATGCCAACCCTGAACGATGCGCTTGCCATCGTCCCTGTCAAGAATGGCCAACCCCGGAGTGTGTGCAACACGAACATCGTCGATCTGCATGTACTGTCGAATGAGCCACAGCGAAACGGGCTCCGCCGTAGTCCTCGCGATTGCTGGGCTTTGGCTAAATGGATTGCTCGACCGATCAATCTTTAGATGGGCGAATCGATCCGTACATGCCACCTTCTCTAGCGCTTCGACGAGATCTGGAGACAAGATGCTGGTCAAACAAACCCAACCATTCTCGCGAAAAAACTTGAGGTATTCGGAAGGTAGTCTCTCGGGTCCGTGCGAAACGTTGTACGACGCGCTTTCGCTGATTGTCTGACCAAAGCAATCGAGTGTGTTCCCCTCCAAGGTTAACTGACAGACATTTGCATCAGGCGATTTCTTGACGATCTCAATGTCAGCGATCGTGTGCCGGAACGTCCCAGCGTCCGTTTCATCCCACATGACTCGATCATTGGCGTACGGAAACGTGGCGGTGAAACCCTCTTGATCGACACCCAGATAATTACCGTCGGGCGCCACCAGTAACGTGTAATGGTGATCGGCTGTCGGAACTTTGATGACCCGTTCCTGAAATATCTCCGTATCAGTCATTGTTCTAGTTAGCACTCAACGGAAAGCTTCCCATTTATACCTCAGACACCTATCGAACCCGCATCGATCCATAATTCGATTTAACGGCTGTAATCGCTGTCCCCTGGCTGCGCTTTTTTCTCTTCAGTTCCTGCGATTGGGCGGTCTTTGGGTGCCGAATCATAGGCTCCCCGAAAATCACGGAAGGGACCATCGCGCCATTCCAAAGCTGCCTTAAGACCACCTTCTCTAACCCTACGACCAAATTCCCCTGCGGCGGGGCGATGCTTTGACATCGCCTCGACATCCGTTCCCGACATGAGACCCGTTCGAATTCCCATGATCTCAAGCTGACGATTGACTGCACGCTTATTGTAATTCAGCAGATCGTTATCGATATGGCCGAGCCGTCGTGCAAACCGAATCACCGTCTCATCAAGTTCCTCCTTAGGAAGCGCATAGTTTGCCCAACCCAGTTCCGCCATCTCCTTCCCGCTAAACGAGTCGCCCGTATAAGCAAATTCGCGGGCTTTAGTCACTGGTAACAGCCATGGGGCCCACATCATGTCCATGGTCCCCATCGCACGAACGGGCGGATAACCAATCTGCGTGTCCTCGGCAACGAACCTGAAATCACACATGGATGCCAGTTCGGTTCCCCCGGCGAGGCAATATCCATGGATCTGACAAATGACGGGCTTCGCAAGTTCCCAAATCAGCCAGTGACCCATGACAGCGTGTCGTGACCAGTCGTAATGTTGCGGGTGCGTTGACCCGGTGTCGGGCATACCCGATCTGTCACTGACGTAGTCGCTCTCCTCATCAGGGTTTGGGGCGAGGTCATAGCCCGCTGAAAATGCACGACCAGCGCCTTTCAAGATAATGACGCCGATTTCCGTATCCGCCTCAGCATCTCGCAAAGCGTCGTATACCTCGCCGCGAAGAGCATGGCTCAGAGGGTTGAGTTTCTCCGGGCGGTTGAGCGTAATGAACGCGAGACGTTCGTCCTTCTCATAAATAATATTGTTGTAGCTCATCGCAACCTCCTTGGATTAGCAGCCACCAAATTGTATGAACCTATCGACCATGCATGTACACCATAATTTTCGCAATATACCCAGGCCGACTTTTATCTCTCCAAACTTTCCACCTCAATGTGACCACTTGCGGTACATTTCATCTAACGAAACCGCGAAAAAAGATCACGATGGTAGATTCTCTCGACTTTTGGCCACCCGCAACCGACCTAAGAAAGGCCGAAATTAGCTTTACATTTCGCGGCAACGATTACGTCGGACATTTGGTTGCTCCTTCGGAATCCACCGGACCACGACCTCTGGTGTTGGTGATTCATAACTACCAGGGACTTAAGTTTTTCGACGTCGACGTCGCCGAATATCTAGCACGCGTCGGGTATGTGGGCTTGGCAATCGATTTATACGGCAATATCGTGCCTCCGGATCAACGTATTTTTCCTACCGACGAAAGCGAGGTTCATGCCTTCCAGACCAAGTGCTTCGAAGGAATGGTGGCATTGGATCACGATCCCGAATTGTTTCGATCCCTGCTGCAAGAATGGCTCGATCGCGGGCGATCGCACGAGACCGTTGATGCGAACTTGTCGCCGGCAGCTATCGGCTATTGTTTCGGTGGAGTCGCTGTCATCGAATGCGTTCGCGGCGGTCTCGACCTTGGAGGGGCGGTCTCTTTTCATGGACTGTTACAAACGGGCGAAGATCCGAACCCGGCGCGATTTGGGATCCAACGGCCAACGGTCAAAACCTGCGCCAACGACTACAACACACGCACAGTCTTAATGATCGAAAATGGCGCCGACGACGGTCTCGTACCAGACGAAAGTAAACAGCGTTTTTTTGAGGAGATGGACAAAGCCGGGGTCGATTGGATTTTCCATCACCACGCCCGTACCCCGCACGGTTTTGCGTTGCCTCCTACGCTCGGCGGTCCCGGTCGTTTACACGCCGCAACGGATCGCCGTTCGACCATGAATATGTTGACTCTATTTCGCGAAATCTTTCCCGGAATTCCACAAAATCTAGTCGAGCACAATGCGGCAGGGACACGTATTCCCAAGTAACAAGTACGCTGTTAGGGTGATCGAAAGAAGCTTCTATGTGGTATCGGATGTCGCTGAACGCGTGGTCGACGTTATTTTATGAGCAATCCTCGCGCGCAACCCGTTAGCGAAGCTGACCGAATCCTATCCCTCGACGTGCTTCGCGGTTTTGCGCTACTCGGCATCCTACTGCTCAATATTGTGGGGATGGGTATGCATTCCGCGAGCTACTTTTCACCGGACCTACACGCCGCCGACGGAATCAGCGAACTGCCCATCAACCTAGCCGTCTGGGCCACTGTCGATGTTCTCTTTGAAGGCGCCATGAGGGCGCTCTTTTCCATGCTGTTCGGCGCCTCGATCGTCCTCTTGGCAACAGGACGGAGCGCGAGAGGAGCACCCATGTTTTACCGGCGCAATGCCTGGCTGTTAGCCTTCGGCTTGGTCGACGCATACGTACTCTTTTGGACCGGGGACATTCTCGTAACCTATGCGCTGGCCGGCTTTGTGCTCTTCCACTTCCGCAACGCATCGCCGAGAAAGTTGTTGATTTCGGCGTTAGTCGTTCTAGTTCTCCATACCGGGTTTTTCGTGGGATGGAAGTATTCGCTCGAGATCGGCCAGCAAGCTGCCGTCGAGGTCGCGTCAAACCCGGAACTCGGCGGGCCAGGCGCGTTAGAAATGGCAGAGGTGTGGTACGACTTTGAATCCAATTTCGTGGTTCCACCCGGGACCGAAGCAGTCGAGCTGCAACAACGGCGCGCGAGTTATCCCGACGCCTTTCTGTTCAATGCCGGAAAAGCCACCGAAATGATCCTGGTGTCAATTCCGACGCTGCTTCTTTGGGACGCTTTGATAATGATGCTCATTGGCATGGCGCTGTTTAAACAATCCATCCTCGATGCTTCGAAATCCACCGGGTTCTACATTAAGTTAATGGTGATTGGCTTCGGCACGGGACTCGCTATCAATAGCTGGGAAGTCTACCAAGCAGCGCGTTCTGGTTTTCAACTCCTCGAGACGTTCCCTTACCTGCACTGGACGTATCACCTTGGCAGGCTTGGTATGGCTTTCGGATGGATGGGCTTGATCCTATTTATTTGCCGTAAAAGTTACTGGGCAAAGGCGCGCCATGCTTTAGCCGCTGTCGGCCGGATGGCCCTAAGCAATTATTTGATGCACTCGGTGTTCGCCCTCGTTTTATTTTCCGGTGCAGGCTTTGCACTGGTTGGCGAATTAGAACGTTGGATGCTCTACCCCATCGTCGCAACGATATGGGTCATTCAACTGATTGTGTCGCCCTGGTGGCTGTCACGTTTTCAATTCGGGCCGTGCGAATGGTTATGGAGGAGCCTGAGCTACGGACGCATACCCGCCCTGCGCCGATCGCCCTAGGCTCGTACTGGCGTTCAATACGCAACGCGTGACTAGAACGCTATCCGAGGGTGAATCTGATGGCGAAATTTTCACGTTTTATTTTTTTAAGTAATTAAAACAATTACTTAAATACGTTATTGGCGGAGAGGGAGGGATTCGAACCCTCGATACGCTATAAACGCATACTCCCTTAGCAGGGGAGCGCCTTCAGCCACTCGGCCACCTCTCCGTGTCTTTGTACGACTTAGGTTTGTTGCTAAGTATCGACGCGTTCGACTGCTAACCGGTACCGTTTTCGCGCGAAATAGTCGACCCGGGTTGTTCCCCTTCTTGATGTATTCGCTGGTAAATTTCTTCGCGATGAACAGCCACTTCTTTTGGAGCATCAACACCGATCCGTACCTGGTTTCCCTTTACCCCTAGTACCGTCACAGTGACTTCGTCGCCGATCATCAGCATCTCACCGACCCGCCGCGTCAGTATAAGCATACGTTCCTCCCGATCCCGCTTTCACCCACCAAACGACTCCGTAATCCATCGAATCTGACTACCGGGGCTTTCGTTATTTTCTTAGCGCTGGGAACATTGTTACTCAGTTATAAGCTTAAAGCACGCTCGAATAGGGGTTGCGATCACAGTAACTGTCGCGTTTGAATTAATCGCTATCTTCGTCAGGAAAATGGCGAACCCTACTCAGCTGTCTCGTTATTTCCCAGGTCAAATACATTATGGATCGACCGTACCGCTACCTCCAAATATCGTTCAGCAATGACGACCGATATCTTGATTTCAGATGTAGAAATCATTTGGATGTTGATGTTTTCCGCAGCCAGCGCGTTAAACATTCTTGTCGCCACACCCGCGTGCGAGCGCATGCCCACGCCAACCACTGAAACTTTAACGATCGCATTGTCGCCAATCACGTCTCGGGCTCCTAGGTCCCCGATCAAACCGCTTAGTATTCCCTTTGCAGTGTCATAGTCTCGGCGTTTCACGGTGAAGGTGAAATCCGTGGTGCCATCCGACCCGATGTTCTGCACGATCATATCGACTTCGATTGAAGCATCTGCAATGGGACCCAAAATCGTCGAAGCCACACCCGGGACATCGGGAACCCCGACCACGGTCAATTTAGCTTCGTCGATCGCGTGGGCAATACCAGACACAACCGGTTGTTCCATATTCGCGTCCTCAAACGTGATTAGGGTGCCTTGCCCCTCAGTAAAACTCGAGAGCACCCGCAGAGTAACACCTGAATTGGCCGCATATTCCACAGCACGAGGATGAAGGACCTTTGAGCCAAGGCTCGCCAATTCCAACATTTCTTCATAAGAAACAAGCTCCATCTTCTGCGCGTCATCGACGATCTTCGGATCCGCGGTGTAGACACCATCAACGTCAGTGTAGATCCGACATTCGTCCGCGTTTAATGCCGAAGCGATAGCGACAGCGCTCGTATCGGACCCTCCACGGCCAATAGTCGTGATGTCGCCTCCTACATCGACGCCCTGAAAGCCCGCCACGACCGGTGTAATTCTCGCCGCCAAGTCATCCTTGAGTCGCTTTATTTCGATCGACTCGAAACGAGCTTTCGTATGATTTGCATCGGTAATGATCGGCACCTGCCAACCTAGATACGATCGTGCTTTGTAACCCAATTGGTCCAATGCCATAGCCGTCAGAGCCGCCGAAACCTGTTCGCCCGCCGATAGCAGCACGTCCATTTCCCGGGTATTTGGTTTATCCGATAGTCCCTGCCCTAAACTTTCCAGCCGATTGGTGTCGCCGGCCATGGCCGAAACGACTACGACAACATCGTCACCGGCGTCTCGTTGCTTGGACACGGTTTGCGCGACAGCCCGAATCCGATCCAGACTGCCGACCGACGTACCACCGTACTTGTGAATATGAAGCGCCATCGATCCGACTAAAGTTGCTCGGCAACCCAGGCCGCCACGGTTCCAAGCGCATCGTCTAGGGCTTCCGGATTGTCACCGCCCCCGGCTTTAGCCATATCGTCTCGACCGCCGCCTCGAGCACCCACCTGCGCACCTAGATGCCTTACCAAGTCGCCGGCTTTTAGTCGGTTCGTGAGTTCCTTAGAGACGCCGCAAACGAGGCCTACTTTGCCTCTATCAAGATATCCCAGAGCGACCACACACTTGTCCAACCGCTCTCGCAAACCATCGAACAGGGCCATCACGGCCTCCGAATCACCCGTAACTTGCGTGCTTAATACCTTGATCCCTTCGACCTCGATCGCTCCCACCGCGAGGTCCACGCTTTCTGACTGTGCCGAACTCGATCGCAACGACTGGATTTCTTTTTCAAGTCGACGGTTGCTTTCCGCAAGTAACTTCACTTTATCCGCAAGTTCTTCTCTGGAACCACGAACCACATCGGATACAGCATTAAGTTCCCGTTCAATATCGTCGAGGCGAACGAGTGCACCACGGCCCGTGACTGCCTCGATACGTCGAATACCCGACGCGATACCCGACTCTGAAACAAGGCGCAACAATCCAATATCGCCGGTCCGCCGAGTATGCGTACCTCCACAAAGCTCGACCGAAAAATCGCCGCCCATGGAGAGTACCCGAACGTCGTCACCATACTTTTCACCAAAGAGGGCGAGCGCCCCGCGCGCTACGGCGTCGTCATACCCAAGTTGTTCAGTCATCACTTCGGAATTTTCGCGAATGCGCTCGTTGACGATTCTTTCAATCGCCTTAACTTCTTCTTCCTCGAGCGGATCAATATGAGAAAAATCGAAGCGTAACCGCTCCGAGTCAACGAGGGATCCCTTCTGCTGCACGTGTTCTCCAAGAACCTTCCGTAAAGCAGCGTGCAACAAGTGGGTGGCTGAATGATTTCGCGCAATATCGTTGCGACGGCCCGCCAAAACCTCGGTGTCTACTGCGTCCCCGACGGACAGCTGACCGTTTTCGACGGAGCCGTAATGGAGATGTTGGCCACCGCCCCGTGTGGTGTCGGTAACAACAAACGATGCAACCGACGTTTGCATGGTGCCCGCGTCTCCGACCTGCCCACCAGATTCTGCATAGAACGGGGTCCGATTCAGGATGACCACACCGGTCTCACCCGCCTTCAGCACTTCCACTTCATCGGTATCGTCATCGTTCTGCCGGTACAAGCCGACGATTTCGCTAGCTGCTGTCAAGCGCTCGTAACCTAAGAATTCAACATTTCCCTCAATGTCTATCCGTTGTTCCAAGGTGCTGTCGAACCGACTCGCCGCACGACCCCGTTGACGTTGCGCCGTCATTAACTTTTCAAACCCCTCCTCATCAATTTCTAAGCCCCGTTCTCTCGCCACATCGGCAGTCAGATCGGCCGGAAAACCGAACGTATCGTATAGCTTAAAAACAACCTCGCCAGGGATCTTTTTTTCCGTCAATTCGTTAATCGCCGATTCGAGTATCGCCATACCCTGACCCAAGGTGTTGGCGAATCGCTCTTCCTCGGAAAGAAGTGTCTTTTCGATACGAACCTTCTCTTCAGAAAGTGTTGGATACGCTTCGCCCATCGAGTTCACAAGCGGTTCAACCAACAGGTGAAAGAACGGTTCGCGTATGTTTAGTTTGTTGCCGTGGCGTAATGCGCGCCGAATAATTCGACGCAACACATAGTTTCTATCCTCATTTCCTGGGATAACGCCGTCTGCGATCAGGAACGCGGCCGACCTAATGTGATCGGAAATCACACGCAGCGAAGGATTATGAAAAACGGTGCGTTCATCCGAAAGACCCGCGAATTCGCCAGCTCTCCGAATCACGTCGTGAAAAAGATCAATCTCGTAATTACTGCCTACGCCTTGTGTGAGGGCGGCTACACGCTCAAGGCCCATACCAGTATCAACGCCTGGTGTTGCCAGTGAAGACAGTGAGCCGTCCACGGCACGATCAAATTGGGGGAAAACTAGATTCCAGAATTCAAGAAATCGATCGCCGTCTTCGTCCGCAGATCCTGGCGGTCCTCCAGCAAGTTCGGGACCTTGATCAAAAAATATTTCGGTGTCTGGTCCGCACGGCCCCGTCTCGCCCATCGCCCAGAAGTTGTCCTCTAGATCGATCACACGACTCTCCGTCAAGCCGATTTTTTCGGTCCATATAGCTCGTGCATCCACGTCGGTTGGGTGGACGGTTACCCAGATTCGATCTTCCGGAAGCGTCAAAACCTCCGTGACGAATTGCCACGCCCAACTAATTGTTTCTTCTTTAAAGTAATCGCCGAAGCTGAAGTTCCCGAGCATTTCAAAAAGGGTGTGATGCCGCGCCGTATACCCTACGTTCTCGAGGTCATTGTGCTTTCCCCCTGCGCGCACGCAACGCTGACACGATACCGCCCGCGAATAGTCCCTCGCTTCCCGCCCTAGCAGCGCGTCTTTAAATTGAACCATCCCGGCGTTGGTGAAGAGCATCGTTGGATCGTTCGTTGGGACGAGCGAGCTCGACGCAACAACGCGATGATTGCGTGCACCAAAAAAGTCCAGGAACGCGGAACGTAGGTCAGCGGTTCGCATGAAAGCGGGAATCCGGTGTAAAACGGCGGGCAAGTATACGCCGATTGACCTGGGGCTGAAGACCAACCGTCGGTGTATGGACTACCCGTGTTGCGGCCCTAAACTCCGGTAGATGATTTCCGCTGCAAAGCCCCTCCCTGCTAGAAACCTCGCGCGTTTACCCCAGTCGTCCGAACCCGTCTCCTCGCCAACTATTAAACGTCCCCCGAACTTCTTATCGAGGACACGTTCCGCGCGAGAAATCCAAAACGCGTCATCATAATGGAGGAATTGGTCAATGAGTTCGTCATCGATCCCCCGCTCACGTAGCGACGCCAACACTTTCATTGGTCCGTCGCCTCGATTGATCCGACTACGAACGAAGACTTCCGTATAGCGAGCGTCCGAGACTAAATTCGATTCTTGAAGAGTGGAGACCACCGCATCGATACTGTCGCTCGAGAATTCCTTACGCGCAAGCTTCCGTCGCAGCTCTTGAATCGAATGCTCTCGCTGCGACAGCAGCTTCACGGCAACCTGATAGGCGTCTCGAGTCTCCTCGGCCAGTTTCATACGGGGTGATCGGGCTATCCGACGTTTTTTATGCCTGCCAATTCATCGTTATCGTCTATTGCACCATCCGCTACGTCGCGCTCTTCCGATTCAACGTTGATTTCCGTTTTTTGTGGGAGCAACTGCTCGGTAATCCGCTGTTCAATTTCCCGACGAGCGTCTACGTTCTCGGCAAGCCATTCAGCCGCATTCTTTCGACCTTGACCAATACGATCTCCGTTGTACGAATACCAAGCCCCCGATTTTTCCAAAATCCCCTGTTCGACGCCGATTTCTATGATCTCCCCTTCACGAAAAATGCCTTTACCATAAAGAATCTGAAACTCTGCTTGGCGAAAGGGTGGTGCCACTTTATTTTTAAGTACCTTCACCCGAGTTTCGTTACCTATGACTTCGTCGCCGTCCTTAACCGCTCCGATTCGACGAATATCCAGACGCACGGAAGAATAGAATTTAAGCGCATTGCCTCCTGTCGTGGTCTCAGGTGACCCAAACATGACCCCAATTTTCATACGAATTTGGTTGATAAATACCACCAACGTATTGGAATTCTTGATATTCGCTGTCATTTTCCGCAGTGCTTGGCTCATTAGACGTGCCTGGAGGCCAATGTGAGAGTCACCCATCTCTCCTTCGATTTCCGCCTTGGGCGTTAACGCTGCGACTGAGTCGATAACCACGACATCGACTGCACCCGACCTGACGACCATGTCGCAAATCTCAAGCGCTTGTTCCCCTGTATCGGGTTGGGAAACCAATAGATTGTCGGTGTCGACCCCAAGGGCCTCAGCATAAACGGGGTCCAAAGCATGCTCTGCATCGATGAACGCACAGGTACCGCCTGCTTTCTGAGCTTCCGCAATGACCTGAAGCGTCAGGGTTGTTTTACCCGACGACTCTGGGCCATATATTTCCACCACTCTGCCCCTAGGCAACCCCCCAACACCCAATGCAATATCCAAACCCAAGGATCCCGTAGATATGGATGGCACTGCCGTCTGTTCGCGATCGCCAAGCCGCATCATGGAGCCTTTGCCGAACTGGCGTTCAATTTGGGACAGAGCTGCCGATAGCGCGCGGTCTTTATCTGAGTCAGCCATCATTATCTCCAGCGTTTTCAGAGTACTGTATATATAATCAGTACTACGCGCAAGCCGAAATACGTCAATTACAAATGAGATTTCAACGTTTTCGGTATCTGTCGTAGGCTAGACATCGATGAATTTGTCTGACCACACACCAATGATGCAGCAGTATCTAGGGATAAAAGCTGACCATCCCAATGCACTGTTGTTCTACCGCATGGGAGACTTTTACGAACTCTTTTTCGACGACGCAAAGAAAGCGTCCGAACTCTTAGACATCACTCTAACCACACGAGGCCAGTCCGCGGGGCAGCCTATTCCTATGTGTGGCGTGCCGTTTCACGCCGTCGATTCTTATCTCGCAAAGTTGACCGCTGGAGGAAAGTCGGTCGCGATTTGTGAACAAATTGGCGACCCGGCGTCTAGTCGCGGTCCAGTCGAACGAAAAGTACAACGCATCGTTACGCCGGGAACGCTAACCGAAGACGCGCTCATTGATGACAATCGTGAAAGCATTCTCATGGCGCTCGTGCCGGCGGTCGGCGATAGTCTGCCCGCTGGCGTCGCCTGGCTCAACTTGTCAACCAGTGAATATCGAATCGCGGAACCAAATTCCAACCGCGACCTCAAAACCCTGCTGGAGCGCATCCGACCATCCGAAATTCTTCTTCCTGAAGGACACGATGTCGACATGCCAGGTGTAACGCTAACGTCTCTCGAACTAGAGCGTTTCGACAATAGACTCGGACAACGAGCACTGCTCGATCAGTTTTCCGTGTCCAGTCTCGACGGGTTTGGTATCGGCGCTTGCACCGTTGGTCTGGGTGCCGCAGCCGCCGTGCTCCGATACGCTCAGGAAGCCCAGTGTCAGTCGTTATCGTTTCTAACAACTGTCAGCCTTCACGCCGACGATCGCGTCATCGTTATCGATGGACCAACCCGACGCAATCTAGAAATCGATACCCGACTCGATGGTAGCGGGACGAACAACACGCTATTCGGAGTCATTAATCACTGCACGACACCAATGGGAACCAGGTTGCTGCGTGAATGGCTCCACGGACCCCTCACCGACCAAATAGAAATCGGACATCGCCATGACGTAATCGAAGCAATACTGGAAACAAGATCGAATGAACAATTTACAACGTACCTTCGTCCCGTCGGCGATATGCACCGCATCATCACGCGCACGGGGCTTGGCACCGCGAGCCCGCGAGATCTGGCACGATTGCGCGACGGCCTTGCGTCACTCCCCCATCTCAAGAGTTTGGTAGAAGCACTTCAAGTCCCAGCGATACAAAATACCTTCCAATGCCTACCCGATGAGACTAACTGGCAAACACGTCTCGCAAATTCGCTAATCGAAGCGCCTCCAGCGACCATTCGCGATGGCGGCTGTATTGCGCGGGGTTTCGATGAACACCTCGATCAACTGCGAGATCTATCGGAAAATGCAACGGGATACCTCGAAGAACTCGAAACGCGAGAGAGAGAACGCACGGGGATAAATACCCTTAAGGTAGGTTATAACCGCGTCCACGGTTACTACATAGAAACCAGCCGGTCAGTTACCGGGGATTTACCCGTCGAATATGTACGGCGCCAAACCCTGAAAAACGTCGAGCGGTACATTACCCCGGAACTGAAAACCTTCGAGGACGAGGTGCTCACCAGTAAGGCACGTGCGTTGCGACACGAAAAGCGTCTGTATCAGGAGCTCATCGAGTATCTTCAAGGTGACGTCGTAAGCTTGCGTTCAATCGCCGAAACGGTTGCTCGGATCGATGTATTACAAGCTCTTGCAACCGCTGCCGACATTTTAGGTTTAACTCGCCCTCAATTTTGCGAGGCACCTTGTATCGAAATACGGGACGGCCGCCACCCAGTGCTTTCGGCGAGCTCGAACACTTTCGTTCCCAACTCCATCGAACTTAACGAGAGCCGGCACATGCTCATCATCACCGGACCTAATATGGGAGGCAAGTCGACTTATATGCGGCAAACGGCGCTGATCACCCTAATGGCGTATTCAGGCTCTTTCGTACCGTCGAGCTTTACTCGGTTAGGCCCTATCGATCGCATATTTACTCGTATCGGTGCGTCCGATGACCTGGCTGGCGGGCGTTCAACGTTTATGGTGGAGATGACCGAGGCTGCCAACATACTCCACAACGCGACGAGCCGAAGCTTGGTTTTGCTCGATGAAATCGGACGGGGAACAAGTACGTTCGATGGCCTTGCTCTGGCATGGGCGATCGCAGTCGAGATCGGTTCTCAGATTCGATCCTTTGCTCTCTTTGCTACCCATTATTTTGAATTGACAGCGCTACCCGATGAATTGCCAGGAATTGTCAACGTCCACCTTGACGCCGTCGAACACGGTGGGGATGTGGTGTTTCTGCATGCTGTGCGTGAAGGCCCAGCATCTCAGAGTTATGGTTTGCAGGTTGCGAAACTCGCCGGGATTCCAGACACGGTATTAGCAGATGCCAGACAACGGCTACATTCCCTCGAAACTGCAGCCGCGATTTCAGCAGACGAGCAAGGCGATCTTTTCGCTCGAACCTCGAGTCCACCGCCGATAGTTGATCCGATCATTGAGCGTATCCGGTCGATCGATGCTGACAACTACTCACCGCTCTCAGCGCTGGAGTTGCTCTACGAGCTTGTAGGGGACGCCAACTCCAAAAAAGATTGATCCCAAGTGCTTGATCGTTAGAATACGGCGCTCATCTCAATCAGCCGGCGTCCTGTGGCGCTGGAGCGGAACCGAATTTATGACCTTCATCATTGGCGAGGCATGTATTAAGTGCAAACTCACGGATTGTGTGGAGGTATGTCCAGTGGACTGTTTCTACGAAGGGCCTAACATGCTCGTCATTCACCCGGACGAATGCATTGACTGCGCCTTGTGTGAACCGGAATGCCCCATCGACGCAATATTCTCTGAGGACGAAGTGCCAGAAGATCAGCAGGATTTCATGGAAATCAACGCCGAAATGGCTGAAATTTGGCCGAATATCAGTGAGGCGAAGGGCGCTCCCGACGACGAAGCCGAATGGCGCGAGGTCGCGAATAAACGCCAGTACCTCGAGCGCTGACTATCAAGTTAAGTCATAACCGACGCTGATGACAATGCGTCGCCAGCTAACGTATTCGACGCGATTGACCCCTAATAAGATCACCTGGTCGACACTAGTTGGTGGGGATTCACGGGCTTGCCTTCGCGGCGTACCTCAAAGTGAAATTTTCCGCCGTTATTCGCCGAACTTAGCACGCGTGCTATGCCTTTATCCGGACCAACCGCATCACCCTCCGCGACTACGTAGTCTGTATTGATCCCGTAGGCTGAAAGATAGCTTGCGTCATGCTTGACGATTACCAAATTGCGGTAACCACCCAGACCCGGGCCGGTATATACCACCAGGCCCTTCGCTGCGGCATGAATCGTCTGACCACGAGCGAGCACGTAATCAATGCCTTTGTTACCCGATCCAAAAGGACGAGTCACGACAGCCTCCACAGGCCAACGCCACGCCCCTGTATACCTTTGAACTACCGGTTTAGGGGAGTCCCTACCCTGCGTTTCGGGCCTACGGATAGATTTCTTGACTTTGTTGTTGTGTTTTTTATCGCTAAGGCGAGTATTTTTGGACCAAAGAGAAAGACGCCAACCCGGTTGAATTAAGTACGGCGAATCAATTTCGTTATATTCGGCCAAGAGTTTTGCTTGCGTATCGAAACGCCAAGCTATCGAGTACAAGGAATCGCCTGGCGCCACCACATAGTAGTTCGTGTCCCGCAAGCTGATTGAAGAGCGCTCGACCACGACGGCTCTTGACTCAGTGGTGCAACCACTCAGGAAGACCAGACCATAAGACAGCAGTAAGGTTTTAGTCCACACGCCGACTTGCGAATACGAGCATAAAGACCGTCGCCATTCCGAGCGCCATCATGCCCGCAACTCCAACCCATGGAGGGCCCATCGTGTAATCCGTCGGCCATAGAAGATCTGTACCGATGCGCCAAGGCCAGAGCACCATGAGGGATCCGGCCATTAGGCCCGTAAGGAAACCCAATATTACGTCGCGGTAATGGCGAAAGAGGTACCGAATAAACCGTGCGAACACGACCAGGCCCACGACCAAACCCAGTCCAAAGGTCAGTAGCGGGATCAAATCCAGCGACGTAAGAGCCTCCAGCATTGGACCGTAAAGGCCCAAGATTACCAGCACGAGGCTCCCGGAAATCCCGGGTAGCATCCATGCGGTCACCGCGAGTATGCCGCCGACGAACACTAGCGGCAGCCAGAGTTCAGTCGTCTGTGCTGGAAGAAACGCAAATGTCCCACCGAGAAAAAGCCCAGAAATCCCAGCCACCGCGAGAATTCGCAGCTTTACTCTGGACCCAATTTGAATGACGGCTGCAGCCACAAGCCCGAAGAAGAACCCCCACACGTATAGCGGTGCTGTGTCGAGAAGGAACCGAATCACATTAGCGAGTACCAGTTGACTAAGCATCATGCCCACTAATAAAACACACAAAAACCCGATGTCGTGATGCGCAGAAAACACACGCCAACCCTTGCGAAAAAGCATCGTTGCAGACGCTGCTGAAAAGGACGCCAGCGCCTTGATCATCCGGTCATAAATTCCAGTGATGAGGGCAATCGTGCTCCCAGAAATCCCCGGAACAATTTCCGCAATACCCATCGCCACGCCGCGCGCCAATATGCCTAGCATTTCAACATCGTGTAGCTTCTTCACCGAACAGTGCCGCCCACCAGCGGAACAAACCGAACGTAGTCAACCGTGTCCTGCTGCCACGCATCCCCCATTCGATCGATCACTTTCAGCTCTTGCACATCGCCATCGCCGACGGGTATGACCATTCGCCCCTGCTCCACAAGTTGGTCGAGCAACGCTTCGGGTAACCCGCGTGACGCCGCAGTCACAAGAATCGCATCGAAAGGTCCTTCATCAGACCAACCCGAATTGCCATCGTCATGTTTTTGGCGGACGTTCGTAACATTCAGCAAACGGAATGTTTCCCTGGCCCGATCAGCTAGTCCACTGATCCGTTCAACGGTGTAAACCGTTTTCACGAGTTCGGAAAGAATCGCTGTTTGATAGCCAGATCCAGTGCCAATTTCAAGTACGCGACTGGGATTGGACTCCAGGAGTAGCTGTGTCATTAGGCCCACCACCAGTGGCTGAGAAATCGTCTGATTAAATCCAATCGGAAGCGCAGAGTCCTCGTAAGCTCTATGCGCGAGCGCTTCATCAACAAATACGTGCCGAGGAATACTATCCATCGCGGCTAGTACACGGGTATTTGAGACACCATTTTTCTCCAGACGGTCGACGAACCGGCGCCGGGTCCGCTCCGACGTCATCCCTATTCCTTGTAAGTTTTTAGCGCCCACTCGCTATCACCTCAAGGTCGAGCGTTTCCCCATGAACGGCAGTCGCGTATGCGCCCTTGGGTAGAAAAAAACGTAAACCCAATCGATTTCCGTTCAACCGAAAAGTCAGATTGGATGGCTGCACTGTCAATGCTCTTCGATCCTGTTTCAAGCCACCCCACTCAAGCGCATCGCGTATACAATCTTCGTTTGCGATCGCTGCTATCTCGAGATCCCGAATCGCACCCGTCGTCGGCAGTGACCTCCGACCCCGCTTTTCAATTTCAAGAAAGACATGGCCTCCCTCGCCTGTCGGCGCGAAAACCAACTGTTCGAATACCCTAAAATCGTCCAGTCGCTCGCGAATCCTTCCGTGACCCGCCGCGACGGTCGCACAGGGCCAACGCGCAGGACCCTCGAAGAGGTTCGCTCGACCACCTACCTGCCGCTTGCCGGCTCTAAAACAAGATAGAACGTCTCCCCTTTCGCGACCATCCCTAGATCCGAGCGGGCATGCGCTTCCACAGCCTCTAAACCGTCCCGAAACCCATCAACTTCTGTGCGAAGGATACGATTCCGCTCGCGAAGACGATGATTAAGTTGCGCTTGTTGTTCAACCTGATCGGCAAGTATCTGCACTTCAAAGTACCCGCTCTTCCCGAACCAATAGTTGTATTGGAGGGCTAAAAATAGAACGGCGCTGATAATCGCAAAGAAACGCATCTACGTTTCCATACCTTGGAATTCAGCCAGGCCCAGATAGCGACTGTCATGGAGGGACGACTCGATACGTAACAAGCGGTTATATTTCGCCACGCGTTCGGACCGAGATAAAGATCCCGTTTTGATTTGCCCTGCCCCAGTTGCAACCGCCAAGTCCGCGATGAATGTATCCTCGGTATCGCCTGAACGATGAGAAACGATCACCGAATATCCGCTGTCATGCGCCATACGGATCGCTGCGAGCGTCTCTGTAAGCGTGCCGATTTGATTCAATTTAATGAGGATCGCGTTGGCAATTCCTTCTCTGATACCACGTGCTAAGATTTCGGTGTTGGTGACAAAAAGGTCGTCGCCAACTAACTGAATCCGATTTCCAAGAGAATCTGTTAGAAGGCGCCAACCGTGCCAATCATTTTCGTCCATACCGTCTTCAATAGAAGCAATCGGAAATTGATTGGTAAGTTCTTCGAGGTACCTACAGAAATTCTTGCTGGTAAATATACGATCGTCGCCCGCCAGGTGATAAGCCCCATCGTGAAAGAATTCACTCGCGGCGCAATCGACTGCCAGCAACACGTCCTTTCCCACCTGGTACCCCGAGCGTGTGATTGCCTTCTCGATCAATTCGAACCCCGCAATATTTGACTCCAAATCAGGCGCGAACCCGCCCTCGTCTCCAACGCTCGTAGCAAGCCCTTTTTCGGCAAGTAGTATTTTCAATGCATTAAATATTTCGACTCCTGCACAAAGCGCGTCGCGAAACGTTGTCATCGATACCGGTTGGATCATGAACTCTTGTATATCAACGTTGTTATCTGCGTGAGCCCCTCCGTTGAGAATGTTCATCATCGGTACCGGCATACGCACGTCCGCGGGGCCATACAATTCCGTAAGATATTGATGCAATTCAAGATTGCGGGAACAAGCCGCTGCTCGAGCGGCAGCGAGAGACACTCCAAGAATCGCATTCGCTCCAAGCCGCTCTTTATTCTTGGTTCCGTCGAGCTCGATCATTACGCCATCAATCCGTGTCTGATCATTCACGTCGAGGTCTAGGAGCGCTGTTGAAATTTCCCCTTCAATCCGTTCGATAGCTCGAAGTACGCCCCTACCCCCCAATCGGTCTGCATCACCGTCGCGCAACTCAAGTGCCTCACGGGATCCTGTCGAGGCCCCCGAAGGTACCATTGAGTAGCCAGAATCACCGCTGTCGAGTATCACGTCGACTGCGACCGTAGGGCTACCCCGTGAATCAAATACCTCCCAAGCGCGGATCGCACTGATCCGGCTCATGAAATCTGCTGTTCTATGTACCCACGCGACTTGATAACCGCGTCTATTTCTCGAAGTTCTTCGAGCAATGGCTTCATGAGGTCTAACGGCCACGAGTTAGGGCCGTCTGAGAGGGCCTCATCCGGTCGAGGATGCGTCTCCATGAACAACCCTGCAACCCCGGCTCCTATTGCAGCACGGGCTAATACAGGAACCATTTCTCGTTGACCGCCCGACTTGTCGCCGAGACCACCGGGCATCTGAGCCGAATGCGTGGCATCGTAAACGACGGGACAACCGGTTTGTCTCATCAGGGCGAGCGAACGCATATCGGATACCAGATTGTTATACCCAAAACTCGCACCGCGTTCGCACACCATCACCTGCTCGTTGCCTCCCGCTTTTGCTTTGTTGACCACGTTGCACATATCGAGTGGCGCTAAGAACTGTCCCTTCTTGATATTCACCGGCAAACCCTGGGCACACACACTTTGTATGAAGTTAGTTTGCCTGCAGAGAAATGCCGGTGTCTGAAGAACAGAAACGACGCTGGCGACTTCGTCGAGAGGCGTATCCTCATGTACATCCGTGAGTACCGGAACCTCAATTTCATCCCGCACCCGTTGAAGAATACGCAGTCCTTCTTCGAGGCCCGGGCCCCGATAACTTTCATGGGAGGAACGATTGGCTTTATCGAACGAGCTTTTATAGATGAAATGTACCCCGAGCGAACTCGCGATCTCCCGAAGTTGCTCGGACGTTTCTAGAGCAGACGCTTCATTTTCGATGACACATGGGCCAGCGATCAGGAAGAAAGGATCGTTATTGCCCACATCAAATGAACAAAGTTCCATACACAGACCTTCGTTGTTTTATCCGGCTCCGGATCACAGGTTAGCTCGCTGCAGCTTCGATGGAGACTTCATCATTGGTGTGTTCTGCATGTTGATTAGCCGCTTCGATAAATCCGCGAAATAACGGATGGCAATCTCTTGGCGACGAGTTGAATTCTGGGTGAAACTGACACGCGACAAACCAACCGTGCCCCGGAATCTCTATCATTTCCACAAGATCATCTGCGTGACTGCGACCAACGACCGACATTCCAGAAGATTCAAGCCGATCGACATATTCGTTGTTAACCTCGTATCGATGCCGATGACGCTCGTGCACGACACTGTCTCCGTACAACGCGCGCGCGATCGAGCCATCTTTAAGAGCGCAAGCCTGTTCTCCCAAACGCATCGTCCCGCCTAAATCGTCATCCACGTTTCTATGTTCGACGACGCCCTTCTTATCTCGCCACTCCGTTACCAAACCGATAACGGGATCTTTTGTATTCGGGTTAATCTCGGTCGAATGGGCACCCACTATACCCAATACGTTGCGCGCAAATTCGATGATCGCGGCATGCAGCCCATAACAAATCCCAAGGTACGGCACTTTGTGTTCGCGCGCAAAACCAGCCGCTCGAATCTTGCCTTCGAAGCCGCGCTGTCCAAAACCTCCTGGAACTAATATGGCATGGACATCTTCTAACGCCTGCGTGCCGTTAGCCTCTATTTCTTCAGCATCAATGTAACGGATCACCACATCGGTCCGCGTCGCTATGCCCGCATGCGAAATCGATTCTATCAACGACTTGTAAGCATCCAGTAGGTCTAGATATTTTCCTACTATGGCGATTTCGACCGACCGTCGTGGGTGAATAAGTGCATCAACCACATCGTGCCACTCAGCCAGGTTAGCGGACGGACAATCGAGCCCTAGCTTTTCAACTACGATGTCATCTAGTTGTTGATCGTTCAGAATCAGCGGGACTTGGTAAATGGTCTCCGCATTTTGCAGCGAAATCACGGCTCGTTCTTCAACGTTCGTGAACAGTGCAATCTTATCGCGAGCCGACTTCGGCACGGCCCTGTCCTCACATCGACAAATCAAGACATCAGGTTGTAGACCGATGGATCGTAACTCTTTAACCGAATGCTGGGTCGGTTTTGTCTTTATTTCTCCAGAAGACACGACATATGGGACCAGCGTTAGGTGGATAAATAGCGTATGTCGGGCCCCCACTTCGAGGCGCAGTTGTCTTATGGCTTCTAAAAAAGGCTGCGACTCTATGTCGCCTACCGTGCCACCCGTTTCAACAATAATGACGTCGTAACCTTCGGCCACCGCGAGAATTCGGCTTTTAATCTCATCTGTGATGTGCGGAATAACTTGTACCGTGCCGCCTAAATAGTCGCCTCGTCGTTCTTTCCTTAGAACTTCCGCGTACACGCTTCCCGTCGTGAAATTGTTACGCTGGCTCATCCGACCGCGAATAAACCTTTCGTAATGCCCAAGATCTAGGTCCGTTTCCGCACCGTCCGCGGTAACGTACACCTCGCCATGCTGAAATGGGCTCATGGTTCCTGGATCCACATTGATGTACGGATCCATCTTGAGAATGTTAACTTTGAGAGATCTCGCCTCGAGGATCGCAGCAAGAGAGGCGGTTACTATGCCCTTGCCTAATGAAGAGACCACACCCCCGGTCACAAAAATGTATCGCGTCATCTAGAGCCCATCGGACGGGTTAGTACTCCCAGAACCCTTCCCCGAGATGGTTGAACACAATAGCAAAAGGGTTACTTGACCTCAATCGAGCAATGCCATTCAGGCCACCATCCGGATGGAATTGTTGCATTATCAGCTAATGCTAGCCCGGGTATCGCAACCAGTTCTTGGCGGTCAAACAACAGCGGCAAACTTTCGCGCAGCCAAGGTGCGACGCCACGAGATCGATATAGCTCCGCTAGCGAACGATTTTTTCCGCCGAACGTTATTCGTTCTCCGCCTTGTCGCGATCGCAACCGAAGACCATAACCTAGGGCAATTCCGGTTTCTTGCCGAACCCACGTTAAGGTCCCATTGGAATCACCCCATCCCATTCCAACGGAAATAGCAGCATTGTCTGGACGTTCATAATCGCGAACTATATAGAGCCGTCGTCGATACGCTCTAATCGAGATCTGATCCCTGATTCGAACGCGGACTGAACGAGTCCCTGGGCTCTCAATTTGTCGAAATACCTCGGTAAGCTGTCCCTTCGTCGGGACGATACCGTATGCCCATAGCCATCCACGCAGCGTCCTTTCATCTAACCCTATGCAGTCTAGATCTAAGGGCTCGGCTTCTCGTAACGGCAATTCCGGCCAGTCCAACCTCGTTAGATGTTGCACAGCATCACTAAAGCGCGACCCCACGAAGGGTAAAAGCTTGTGTCGAATCCAATTGCGGTCGTATGTCTCGTCCAAATTACTGTCGTCCTCAATCCAGGAAAGATGGTGCCTTCTTGCAAACAACGCCAACTCTTTCCTTTCTAGATCAAGGAACGGCCTTACTAACATGCCCTCCCCAAGCGGCCTATTGGCAGGGATTCCGATCGGGCTACGACCCGAAAACAATTGCCAAAGACGAGTTTCGGCGACATCGTCCGCGTGATGCGCTGTGGCAAGCACATCTCCATCCTTAATCAATTGACTCCAAATTCCATATCGTGAACGACGACCCGCAAGCTCTTCATTACCTACCTCAAGTTCAGCTCGAAAAACTTCGATCGGAAGATCCATTTCGGACGCAACTTTTTGGCAATGAGACTGCCAATCGTCCGCCTTTTCACTCAGCCCATGATTAACGTGAACTGCCTTGCATCTCGTAGGACCAAAAACTTCCAAAGCCGCCTTCAACAGTACGGTGGAGTCGAGCCCCCCAGAATATGCGACCCAAAAGCAACTGTCGGACTGCATATCCACCGAGGCAGCCACTTCAGAGACCGAGGCATACACGGAACGCTTCAGCTTCGACATCAAGATCTACCGCTCAGCCACGTGCAACATATTCAAACCCATTCGCCTATTACGGGTACAAAGAGGTTAAGTGGAATAACGAAAGTGGACAGCAGATACACCGAATTCCTCCCGCAAAGAAGTGAGCAGTTGATCAGATGGTTGAACCCGCCAGTCTTCTCCAAGTACTACGCGTCCGGTCGCTTCTTCATTCCGATACGCAATCGTGACCTCACAACCTTGCGACGAATCAATCTGTGCACGGTAAACTTCGAGTTTCTCGCGCAGTCGACCGGGGAAATCGCCGCCCATCTCTTGCTCGCATGTCGAGATTTCAATTCGACCACGGAACCGTCGCCGGGCCTCCTCCACCGTGTAAACGGCTACGGCACGGATCTTTAAATCACCAGAATACTCGTCCGGTTGGACGGTTCCTTCGACGATAAGAACCGCGTCCTTCGTTAGCTTTTGATGGTGTTCGGCATACGTGTCGCCAAACACGCTTACTTCGACACGACCGCTTTGATCATCGAGAACCACGAAGGCCATACCTTCGCCACGCTTACTGCGCCTCGATCGATTCGAAACGACCAGTCCAGTAATAGTTCGAGTACCCTGTCCCGCTTGCAAATGAGCAATTTTTGTAGGGCAAAACGTGCGAATTTCATCGATGTAATCATCTATTGGATGCCCAGTCAGATAGAGTCCCAGCGTCTCTTTTTCACCTTCAAGTCTTGTCTTTGTTTCCATCGCCCGAACACGCCGCGACGTTATGTCTGCAGCAGGGGCTTCTATACCGCCAAACATGTCGTGTATTCCAAGGGAACGGTCCCTAGCGCTTTGTTCCGCCCCTTGTATCGACTCATGAATCCCAGTCAAAAGTTCAGCCCGAATTTGATCCAGCCCAGAATCTAACGAGGCGAGGCTATCCATGGAGCCAGACCGAACTAGCGCCTCGATGACTTTCTTATTGGCTCGACGTACGTCAACACGATTGCAAAAGTCTTGTAAGTCGACAAAGTTGCCCCGTTTTCGTTCGCTGGTGATGGCCGCGACTGGACCCTCCCCTATACCCCTTACCGCGCCCAGTCCGTACACGATCGACCCTTCGACGGCTCTAAACTTGAACTCGCTTTGATTCACGTCCGGCGGGTTGACGGGAATTCCCATTCGTGATGCCTCGTCAACGAGCGTTACCACCTTATCGATATTCTGCATATCTGCTGACAAAACGGCGGCCATGAACTCTGCGGGATAGTGAGTTTTGAGCCACGCGGTTTGAAATGAAAGCATGGCGTAGGCAGCTGAGTGGGCTTTGTTGAATGCATAACCTGCAAACTTCTCCATTTGATCAAAAATGTTATTTGCCAAAGTTTCATCCACTGCGTTCGCCGCAGTGCCTTCCAAGAAAGTAGCCCGCATTTTCGCCATTTCTTCAGGGATCTTTTTACCCATTGCTTTGCGCAGCAGATCAGCCTGACCCAGGCTAAAGCCGGCCAGTTCTTGTGAAACGTTCATAACGTCTTCCTGATAAAGCATGACGCCATAGGTGGTACTCAAAACTGATTCCAACCGTGCGTGAGGATAGGTAACAGGGGCATTACCGTGTTTTCGAGAAATGTAGTCATCGACGGCTCCGGACTGCAACGGCCCCGGACGGAACAACGCCACGAGCGCGATCACGTCATTGATGTTGTCCGGTAACAGCCGACGAATCAGATCCTTCATCCCCTCCGACTCAAGTTGGAATATCGCCGTCGTTTCCGCCGATCGCAAGAACTCAAAGGTGGGTTCGTCGTCTAGCGGAATCGTTCGAATATCGATGGGTTCGTCACCACACCGCCGCCGAGAGTGATTAATATCCGTTACCGCCCAATCGATTATCGTCAACGTTTTAAGTCCTAGAAAATCGAACTTGACCAAGCCTGCTTCTTCAACATCGTCTTTATCGAACTGGGAGACCGTCGCCGCTCCCATCGTTTCTGTGTAGAGTGGAACGTAGGATTCAAGGGCTGAAGGTGCAATTACGACACCCCCAGCGTGTCTGCCCACGTTACGTACGAGACCTTCTAACCGGTACGCCATGTCCATGATTTCAGCCACGTCATCGCTTTCGTCGATGAATTCACGAAGCTCCTCTTCCTGGGCCACTGCCTTATCAAGCGTCATGCCCACTTCAAATGGGATCATTTTGGACAGTCGATCGGCAAGTCCGTAGGGCTTTCCTTGTACCCTGGCAACATCCCTGACCACAGCTTTAGCAGCCATGGTGCCAAACGTAGCTATTTGACTAACGGCCTCAGCCCCGTACAACTCAGCAACGTGATTGATAACTTCGTCGCGTCGCACCATACAAAAATCAATGTCGAGATCCGGCATCGAAACACGTTCTGGATTCAACAATCGTTCAAACAGAAGATCGTATTGCAAAGGATCAATGTCAGTGATGCCCAGGCAGAACGACACCAACGATGCCGCACCCGAACCGCGACCTGGACCCACAGGAATTTTACGTTGTTTCGCCCAGTTGACGAACTCCATTACGATCAAGAAATAGCCCGCGAAACCCATTTCGTTGATAACGCCGAGTTCGTAATCTAAGCGATCGATATATTTGGCGCGATCCACCTCGTCCGATCCCGAACTCGCGTGCCGAAAATAATCTTCAAGCGCCTCGTGAGCTGTAGAAGTCAGGAGTTCTTCACGCGTTGTGTCCTCGGGTACCGGATAAATCGGCAAGTGATAGGTATCGAGATCGACGAGCAAATTACAACGGCGACTTATTTCATACGAGTTTTCTAGTGCTTCAGGAATATCGGCAAACAGCGCGGCCATCTCGTGGCCGGAGCGGAGGTATTGTTGATCGGAAAAACGTCGTTCGCGACGAGGATCATTGAGCGTTCGGCCTTCTTGTATACATACCCGAGCCTCGTGAGCTTCGAAATCTTGAGCATCTAGAAAGCGGACGTTATTAGTCGCCACCAAGGGAATCCCCATAGATTCCGCTAACGCAACCGCGGCGCCAATGTACTCGTCTTCGTCGGAGTGCCCGGTTCGAGACAACTCGATGTAATAACGGTTCGTGAAGACATTCCTCCATTGCTCTGCCCGTTCGATCGCCTCGGACATTTCACTATTTATCAGCGCCATGCCTACGTCGCCGCGATGCCCGCCCGATAGGAGAATCAGGCCCTCATTCAACTCTTCGAGCCACTCCTTTTGAAACGTCCCTCGATCCTGAGACCGAATGTAGGAACGAGATGCGAGCTTGAGCAGATTGTGGTAACCCCTTTGATTAGTAGCTAAGACGATTAGCCGGTACGACCTCGCTTCCTCACGCACCTCCAATTCCAGCCCCACGATGGGTTTGACGCCCTCGGCCCTACATGCCTTATAGAACTTCAACATGCCAAAAAGATTGCCGAGATCAGTGACCGCCACCGCCGGAAAGCCCATTTCCCTGGCTCGTTCTGCGAGAGCTTCAACGCGAACAAGCCCGTCGGTTATCGAGAATTCGGTGTGCAACGAGAGGTGAACAAATGCCATCACTAAGATCGCTTACGGGATGTTTCGTCATTCATCAATAGATTCCGGACAGGCGCAAAAGTTTTTCGGTGAATTGTGCTCGGGCCGTGCAGTTTCAGAGCGAACAAGTGCTCGCGCGTTCCGTATCCTTTATGCCGATCGAAACCGTATTCCGGATAATCCTTAGACGCAGATACCATTACGTTGTCACGGAAGACTTTGGCTAGGATTGATGCAGCACTAATCGCTGCCACCTTGGTATCCCCCCGCACGATAGTGTTTGTCGGGCAGGCGAGGCCTGGATCCACGTTTCCGTCGACCAAGGCCATGTCTATCGATATACCTAGGTTGGATACGGCACGGCGCATCGCTAACAACGTGGCTTGCAATATATTTAATCGGTCGATTTCTTCAACATTGGCGCAGCCCAACGCCCAGCCGATCGACCGTGCCTGGATTTCGTCTTTGAGGGCTAGTCGAACTTTGTGTTTAAGTGCTTTCGAATCGTCAAGCCCATTAATGGGTTTGTCGGGGTCCAAAACAACTGCCGCCGCCACCACGGGTCCGGCCAGCGGACCTCGACCTGCCTCATCAATCCCAGCTGTTTTGCTTAGGAGTGGATAGGAACCACTCCACTCTGCTTGTGTATTCATATTTGATCGGAAACTAATGACATAACAACATCCGCAGCACGCTCGGACGCTCCACATCTCAGTTTGCCATGGATCTCCTTAAAGGCATGTCTAAGACCTTCGTCGTTCTCAAATCGTTTGATCTCTTCCGCTAGAGCGTTCGCTAGACGATCGGGAGTCGCGTCGTTTTGAAGCAACTCGGGCACTATGCTGTAACCAGCCAAAATATTAGGGAGTGCAACGAATTCCGATCGAATCAATCTTTTAGCGATCCAATAACTGAACCCTCCCAAACGATAGCTCACTACCATAGGTCGACCTAAAAGCAGTGCTTCTAATGTGCTTGTTCCGGCCTTAGTTAGAACAACGTCGGACGCGGCGATAGCGCGCTCGGAATTGCCTTCGATTAACCGCACGTCGACCTGCGTCTTTTTTGCAACAATTTCTGTCAAAAGAGCTTGTATTTTTGCACTAACACAAGGGATAACCAGGACGGCTGAAGGATAGTGCCGACCCTCAGGGTTGATTCTAGCCACAGCCCGCTCGGCTGCGTCGATGAACAAGTCGCCGAGAAATCGGACTTCGGAAAGACGACTGCCAGGCAACAGCCCCACTACGAGGGCATCAGCTGGTAGCCCCAGATCGGCGCGCGCGCGCGCGCTTCTTTCGCCCGGTTCTATATTCGGATCTATGTCGTCCGCAAGCGGATGTCCAACAAATTCTGCTCGAACGCCGGAATCGCGATACAAGGGCGGCTCGAAAGGAAATAGTGCCATCACCACATCAGTGGAGCGGCCGATCTTACGAATCCTACCCCGTCTCCATGCATATACTGCGGGGCTGACATAGTGGGCCGTCGGTACGCCCCGACGCTTTAGCAGCCGTTCGAGCAACAGGTTAAACACGTTGAAATCAATTCCCACAACCACATCGGCTTCCCTAAAACATCGATACAAGCAGCGGATGATCCGCACTAACGTGGGTAACCTCTTAAGCGGATCTATAAATCCATTAACGGACAGCTCCTCGATATTTGCGAGCGATTCGAGACCTTGCTTAACCATTTGATCCCCACCCACGCCTATAAATCGAAGGCTCGTGGCTCGCCTAGCCAACGCGCGCATGAGTCCCGATCCTAGAATATCCCCGGATTCTTCACCGGCGACGATGCCAATCGTCAAGGTTGGTTTAGCCATGTTTTAGTGGTCCGATCGCACCATGGCTCGCGCCTAACTCATCTCAAGTTTCACGGTCGGACCACCGATCTCTCACGATTCAATCAAAGGCCCTTTTCGGGATCCCTGCATTAGATTTTGCGTTCCGCGCATAGCAACTCCGTTGTACAAGCAAGTTCGTCATCGACATAGGCGTTGCAATTAAATTTCATCATTGTGCGACGATGCGTCAGAATGGTGGCTTCAAGCAACAGTCGATCACCCGGCACGACCGGGCGCTTGAAACGGGTCTTATCGGTTCCCGCCAAGTAGTGCAGGTAACCTTCAGCCGGACTGTTGTCTCGGGTTTTGAATGCAAGGATCCCCGCTAACTGCGCCATGGCTTCAATGAGAAGAACGCCCGGCATAATGGGGTGGTCCGGGAAATGACCTTGAAAAAAAGGTTCGCCAACACTTACGTTTTTATACCCGCGAATATCTTTTCCCGGATGGATTTCTGTCACCCGATCAACGAGAAGGAATGGGTACCGGTGTGGGAGATATTCGAATATCTCGTCTATGTCCATAGTACTGTGAGTCGATTCGACAACGTCCGAACCTTAATCGTTTTGCCGTCCCGGGTCTGTCTTTTTTTCGAGTCGGGCTAGCCGTTTCGCGAGTTGGTCGATTTCGCCGAACCGCAATGCATTACGCTTCCAACGAGCCGACTTATCGTGCAGTACACCTCCCGAGTACAACCCTGGTTCTTCAATGGACCGCGAGACATGGGTCATCGCGCTAACCATTACCCCATCCGTTAAGCGGATGGGACCATCTCCTGCCATTCCGACAGCACCGCCAATCATGCAGTTACGGCCGACCACGGTGCTCCCCACCATCCCGACGCACCCGCAAATTACAGTGTGGTCTCCAATTTGGCAGTTGTGACCGATCTGCACCTGGTTATCAATCTTCACCCCATCACCCACTACGGTATCTTCGATAGTCCCCCTATCTATCGTGGTGCACGAACCCACGTTGACGTCATCTCCAAGACGAACTCCTCCGATCTGCGCGATTGGCTGCAGGTGACCTTTTGCGTCCGGCGCGAACCCAAATCCATCAGCGCCTATTACCGCACCACTATGGATCATGCAACGAGCCCCAACGCGCACTCCGTGATACAAAACCGCGCCCGGCATAACGACTGTATCGGTCCCGATCACACATCCTTCTCCGACATATGCACCGGACCCGATCTCAACCCCATCGGCAAGGATTACTTCTGACTCAATTTTGGCGAAGGCTCCAATTCTGACGCCATCCCCAAGTGTTGCGGAGCCATCGACCAGCGCGGGTTCTTGAATTCCGACCGGCAGCCTCGGACGTTTCTCAAACAACATCGAAGCGACGGCAAACGCATGGTACGGATTTTCAACAACGAGTGAGTTGGTAGGACAGCTCGCTAAATCGTTTGCCTGCAAGATGACGGCGGATGCGGATGTATCAGCAAGGTATTTGCGGTAAGCGCGGCTTGAAAGATGCGTGAGTTCCCCCAGGGCGGCAGTTTCTATCGGACCAAGGCCGGTAATTTTCGTATCACCATTGCCTACAAGTTCCGCATCAACGAGCACGGCGATTTCAGCAAGCTTCACAGGCGCTGGTCGGCCTATTCCATCACTGTTTTTCGTTTAACTTCTCAGTAACTTTACGGGTTATGTTGTGTTTCGCGTTCGTGTAGAGGAGCCCTGCTCTCGGCATAACGAGATCGTACCCCTCGACCTCAATTAAATCCTGAAGCACGGCCTGAAGTTTCGGGGTCATTTCTCGCATAAGATCTTGCTGAAGTTCATTGCCCTTCTTTTGGTATTTTTGGAGCTCGAACTGCGCGTCGATATTCAAATTCTCGATATCCTTTTGGAGTTTCTGTTTCTCTCCATCGGAGATAACTTCCGCGTCCTTTGCCAACTGTTCCTGAAGCGACTTGATTTGATCGCTAAGGGATTGGATCTTGAGTTCATCGGCTTCGACCGCTGTTCGAATAGCCTCAATCTTTGCTTTGCCTTCTTCACTCTGAAGAATCGCCTGTTCTGCATTAATTACCACGATCTTCAATTCAGCTTGAGAACTAAGAGACGAAAGCAAAACCGCCGGTAAAAGCCACTTCTTCCATTTATTACGCACCATACTTCTCCTTCTGGTTCTTGGGATCTGCCACAACAGCCATGGACGTTCTAGACGCGGAGTATAGGCCTGAAAGCAACGCAATTAGAACGTTTTGCCGAGTTCGAACGAAAATCGTTCGACCTCATCAAACGGACCGGTATTGAGCGGGAACGTCAACGCAAACGACATCGGTCCCATCGCCGTAAGCCACGTAATCGCGAGTCCAGTGGAGTAGCGCAATTCCTCCAACGACAAGTCGAAACAATTTACCGTACCCGGAGGACAATCAGTGTTAAAGACATTACCAATATCGACGAAAAAGAGAGAACGTATCTGACCGATCTGCTCGACTAACGGAAGGGGAAAAATCAATTCCCCACTTAACTCCACAAGGGCGTTGCCGCCAAACGGGTCACCCCTTGCATCCCGATAGTAGAGCCCTTCGATCGGTTGCGTGCGGGGGCCGAGTGTACTGTTTTCAAAGCCGCGTACCGAGCCAAAGCCACCTGCAAAAAAGTGTTCATAAAACGGATAGGTATTAGTGGAGCCAAATGCTGCGCCGTAGCCCAATTTGGCTCTTAACCGGAGTGCCCATAGATGGGATTGCGGAACAAGCGGTACTGGAAAATAAAAATCGCCTTTGTAACTCACGCGGTAAAACTCTAGATCACTACTCGGAATCGCGACTTCTAGAGTTCCAACGTGAGACTTGCCACGGGTAGGAAACATGCCGCGATTCAATGTCACACTACGCCACGAGCTTTCAAGCTTGTAATTGAGGAACTCGTTTCCTTCAGCATTGACGAAAGAAGAAATTTCCTGAGCCGTAAGAAATCCCTGTGTAATGTCGGTCTGTTCCACGGTAAGAGAGAACTGCAAGCGTTGGGTCTCACTCAACGGGAAACCAAAATTAACGCCCCCCCCAAGGGAGTCGGTGGAATAGCGAGCCAAATTACGGGCACCGTAATCCGTCTCTCGAAAAGACAGGTTATAACCGCGACTAATGCCGTCTGCCGTGAAGTACGGGTCAAAGAAATTGTAGTTGATCGACTTCATGTATTTACTCCAGCTCACTCCGAGGCCAAAGCTGTTGCCGGTTCCACCTACATTTGTCTCCTGAAAACTAGCCCCGAGTATTAAGCCAGAATATTCTGAGTAACCTAACGTTCCCGAGAGACTCCCTGTAGGCTGTTCCTTCACCGAGAACTCAACATCGATCTGATCATCCCGACCCGGGACCGCCGGGGTTTCCACGTTCACTTCCTGAAAATAACCTAATCGCTCCAACCGGATTTTAGAGAGGTCAATAGCTCGTGTTGACGCCCACGCGCCCTCCAATTGACGCATCTCACGCCGTAATACTGCATCCTGCGTCGTCGCGTTTCCCGCATAAGAAATCCGTCGCACATACGCTCGCTGACCCGTATTCACCATGAACTTCACGTCCACACTTCCATCATCGTGAACTTCTGGAATTCCAGTTGCTTCGGCGAAGGTATATCCCGAGTTGCCCAGTACTCCTTTGATCCGCTCTTCGGTTGCAGTAACCAGTGCGCGGGAGAATATTTGTCCTGGTTGCACGACAAAAAGTGCCTCCAGCTGTTCGGGTTTCACCTCCCCGAGCTCCCCCACCAGGTCAACCTCGTTAACGGTATATTTCGCACCCTCCTCAACATTAATCGTTAAATAGACCTGGCGGCGGTCTGGCGCCACGCTAACTTGTGTGGATGCGGCCCGAAATTCGACATAGCCCCGATCTTGGTAATACGACTCAAGCGTTTCGATATCGCCTTGAAGCTTTTCTCTCGAATATTTGTCCTTTCCACGTATAAACCCGAGTAGCGTTGGATGCTTAAGCTCAAGTTCGTCGAGCAATTCGTCTTGCTCGAATACAGTCGCTCCTACAATGTTAATGTGCCGAATGCCCGAACTTTTTCCTTCTACAATATCGATTGAAATGGCGACACGGTTACGAGGCAATTTGTCGACCTTCGTCTCAATTCCCGATCCGTAACGTCCCTGGGCGACGTATTGGCGCTCGAGTTCTATCGCAACTCGTTCAAGCGTCGACTGTTTAAATATCTCACCTTCCCGCAATCCTTGCTCAGCAAGACCTTCGAACAAAGACTCGTCTTTAATCGCTTTATTGCCTTCGATCTGGATTGCTTCAATCGCTGGCCGCTCTTGCAGAGTGATGATCAAGGCGTCGCCATCACGGGCCATAGTGATGTCATCAAAGTAACCCGTGCGAAATAAACCGCGAATAAGTTGACGGACGGTCACGCCATCGATGGAGTCTCCGACGTTCACCGGCAATTCGTTAAAGACCGTACCGGCAGACACACGCTGTAATCCTTGCAATCGGATATCCGAAAGTTCAAAGCTTGCGATCTCGGCCCTCAATGGCAATGAGAGCAGGAAAAGGCTAATGACCAGTACCGTCCGCATTGACTTACCCTAGCAACCTCGCGAAGTCGTTATAGAAGGCGAGCGCGATCATACCGGCTACAGCGACAATACCAATCTGTACTCCAAGGGTCTGCACGCGCGTTGGAACCGGTCTTCCGATGACGACCTCAATCCCGCAAAACAGCACGTGGCCACCATCCAGTAGCGGTATTGGAAGCAAGTTGATGACCCCTAAACTGATTGAGAGAAGTGCAAGTACATTAAAAAAGGCCTGCCAGCCAGCTTGTGCCGAATCACCCGCCACTTTGGCAATCGTGATGGGCCCAGAAAGATTGCGAGTCGATACAAGACCCAGCACCATTTTTTTCAATAGCCCCAATGTTAACGTCGTCTTCGACTGCACTTCCTCGATTCCCCGCCATAGTGCCTCGCTGACAGAAAACTGTACTACCCGAGTGGGTACGACCGGTGCCACACCAACAAAACCAAAATCTCTCCCGTCAATGTCTCGGCGCTTTTCTGGCATAACCGACAAGAAGACGTCCCCCGTTTGTCGTCGGACATGCAGCACTATTTCAGTCTCGGGCCCCTGTCGCACGTGATCAACAAAATCCGTCCAGCTTGTCACCACGTCATCGTTGATCGATAGGATCCGATCTCCTGACAACAACCCTCCCTCTTCCGCGACACTGCCCACCTCCACTCGTGCAATGACGGGTTCGAAGCTCATCGTCAAACCAAGCGAATCCATCAGGTTCGGGTCATCAACTCCCGCATGCCAGCGATCAATGGGTAACCAATAATCGGCTCTCCCTCCACGTCGACTCGTGGTTACTTTGATCTTGCCCGAATCTCCCAACCGCGCCGCTAATTGCATGTTTACTTGCGACCACGACGGCGTAAGCGCATCGTCAACTTGAATAATTTCCTCGCCACCTCGAATACCTGCAACGTGAGCTACCGTATCTGAATCAGGCGATCCCAGAACCGGCACGACCACGGTCGTGCCAACTGCAAAAAGGACCCAGTAGACCATCCATGCAAAAAAGAAATTGGCGGCCGGGCCCCCTAACGCAATAGCAATTCGCCAGCCGACTGACAGATTAGGGAATGTTCGGCCGGCTTGATCACGGCCCTCCTCATCAGGCTCATCCTCGCGCATTTGGACATAGCCCCCTAAGGGGATCGTTGCTAGTACAAATTCAGTCCCTTTCGAATCGGTGTAGCTCAGCAGCGGACGACCAAATCCAATAGAGAAACGAACCACGTCCACCCCGGACATTCGCGCGACAAAGAAGTGTCCAAATTCATGGACCGTCACCAGAATGCCAAGCGTCAGCAGCAAGTAAAGTAAGTATTGAAGAAATTCCATACCGTTGGATCTGGAACCTTTTGACCGTCTTCAGGTAGCGCTGTTGCCTATCGGGGATTCCGAAAAAGGCAACCTCAAGCCGGAATCATAGCAGCACAGAGTCATGACAGCATCGTCAAAAGCGCATAAAGCGGTGCCGCAGCAAGCAAAGAGTCGATTCGATCGAGAATGCCACCATGCCCCGGAAGCACACTGCCCGAGTCCTTTGTGTCGGAAATTCGTTTCACGACACTCTCAAAGAGATCACCCACGATCGAAACAGCCACAACAAATACGGTCAAAATCAACCAACCGAACGACCCAAACAGATCAAGAAGACCGCACATTGTTACCAAGACTTGGCCTGTCAAAATCCCCAAGACTAATCCACCCCAAACGCCTTCCCAGGTTTTTCCTGGGCTGACGCTCGGAAGCAGCTTGGCGTTACCAAATCGACGACCGGCGAAATACGCCCCGGTATCCGCGGCTGCTATGACCACGATTAACCACAGAACCAGCCAACGACCGTTCGGTTGTTGGCGAATTAAGCTCACGGCGAGCCAACCGCCAATGCACACTACCCAACCTAGAGATCCCATCACCACGGGCGCTTTAATGCGTGGTGCAAAACGCGGATAACTGACAACAACAACGACTGCGGCTAGCCAAACCACGCTGACAGCAATCACAACCTCATACCAGATATCAGGTGAGAGCCAGAGGAAAAGCGCCATCAACCCACCAGAAAACACGTAAACGAACCGTAACAACGGAGTCGGCATTCCCGAAAATCCAGCCCACTCGTATAAACCAAGGCTAATAAATAGAAGAAAAAATAGAGCTAATTGCCAAGGTTCACAAAAGACGATCGCGGCGACCACCGTGGGCCCGAGAACGAGACCCGTGATCACGCGGAGCCTGAGCACTACTTGTTACGCCTACCGTAGCGCCGCTGCCGCCCCTGATAGTCGCTGAATGCAGATTCAAGATGTACTTCGTCGAATTCTGGCCAATAGGCGTCAGTAAAATAAAGCTCTGTGTACGCCAGATCCCATAACAAGAAGTTACTAATACGGCGATCGCCACCGGTGCGGATGCACAGATCTGGCTGCGGTAAATCCCGCATCGACAGGTAATTTTCAAACGTATTTTCATCGACCGAATCAGGATCGAGCTCACCACGTTTAACCGCCAAGGCCATCTCACGCGCTGCACCGGCAATATCCCACCGACCACCGTAGTTAGCTGCAATCGTTAAATACAAACGGTCATTTAACCGGGTTATTTGTTCGGCTCGCGCCATGAGCAACTGAATTTTTGCGGAGAATCTGCTCCGATCGCCAATGATGCGCATTCGTACGCCCTTCGCGTGTAACTCCTCGACATCGTTCTCGAGCATTCCGCCCATTAGGCGCATCAACAGATCAATCTCTTTTTGCGGCCGATTCCAATTTTCTGTGCTGAACGCAAATAATGTGAGGTATTCGACCCCCAATTCGGCGCATAACTCCGCGACATATCTTACGTTCCGAGCGCCCGCTTGATGTCCCGCTGCGCCCGGCAACAGCCTCCGTTTCGCCCAGCGATGATTTCCGTCCATGATGATGGCGACGTGCCTTGGCACAACGGAGGGACTTTGAGTTAATCTAATTTGAGGTTCGGACATAAAACCACAAGTCTTTTAAATCAAGAACTCTCGTCGGGTCGCATACCTTCGTCAGCAGAGCCAATCGCCACGAAAGGGACTCGTTCGAGGCCTGTATAGTACCCTGTCAACGGATTTTATATGTGACGTAAATGTGCAACGCGACATCTTCACCATGAAGGCAACTTCGAACGTCTGCCCTCGCAAAAGTCGGAATTGGCGTACGTTACAACCGATAAGACAAGCGAGTGCTTAGTCAAAATCGAACATACGATTGGTCGATGGGGCGCTTAATCTTAATCGGCAGCGTTACCATGATGGCTTACGGCAATACCACGGCTAGCGTCGAGCAGCCGCAAGTTGTCATTAATACATCTGTCGGAACCATGATCGCAACGCTGGACAGGGAACGAGCTCCTCACACCGTTGCCAACTTCCTCGAATTAGTCGATGCGGGTTTTTATGACGGGCTGATTTTCCACAGAGTGATAGCTGGATTCGTCATCCAAACCGGAGGTTACGATGTACAGATGCAGCGTCGCGAAGGCCCCCGCGAAATCCCCAACGAGTCATTTAATGGCCTGAGAAATCAGAAAGGAACGTTGTCGATGGCTCGCCTAGAAGAACCCGATTCGGCCAGCAGTCAATTTTTCATTAACTTAAGCGCGAATACGCACCTGGATGCTCTGCCCGGAAAACCAGGTTATACCGTATTCGGCCACCTGGTCGCCGGTACTCATGTCGCCGAGATCATTGAATTTGCGGAAACTGGGATTCTCCATGAAATGGCCGGTGTGCCGTTAGAACCGATAGTGATTCTTAGCGCCCGTCGACGAGCCGAACTGCCGCGTCCAGGCACCGCCGCATCCCGACGTCTTTCGGATGATCTCTGGGCCCCTTGATCTTCACATGGTTTGTTGAAGTTCCCCTCGGCCGCGGCCTTCGATTACTCAAACTTCCTGAAGGATCCGCCTCCCCTAGGGTATGATCGCCTCTTTTACGGATCAGTCTCATGAAGGTCCTCGTCACCGCGGTCTCCGCTTCCCTCTTTTTCATAGGCGTTGCCACCCAAATCTACGATCGACTACTCCCCGAGAATTCGTGGTACCTGTTGGTATCAATGTCGATCGCTGCGGTCTTTGCCACGTTAATTACCATCCGAGTCAACGCGCGGCTTGCCGGTGTGCGCCCGAGTTCGCGTAGACCACAAGCATCCCCACGGCCGGGTCGAAGTGGCCGAGACCAGAGCCAACTCATACCATCCGACGCGCCACGCGAAGAAGGCATCGTTAAATGGTTCAATCGCACCAAAGGTTTTGGTTTCATCATTCGCGAAAACGGCGACGAAATATTTGTTCATCACCGGTCCGTCGGCGCTCGCGGTGGCCAGCGAGCCAACCTAAGCGACGGTCAGAGGGTGACTTTCACTGCGGTCGAGCGTTCCAAGGGCTGGCAGGCTGAAGACGTAGATCCCGCCTGAGTCCATGAACGTACGGCAACTTCTCGACGATCGCCTCGGAGAGGCATTCGAACAGGTTACCAAAGAATGCGCACCCGCCTTAGTGTCTCCGGCTAGCCGTCCCGAATATGGGGATTATCAAGCCAACGGTGCCATGGCGGTCGCCAAGCGTTTAAAGACCAATCCGCGGAAGTTGGCAGAAGACGTCGTCGGTGCCTCCGACTTGACCGGGATAGTTGCGGAAACCGAGATTGCTGGCCCAGGCTTCATCAATCTCACGTTAAGTCAGGAATTTCTTAAAGGAACCCTCGCCCGCGCCGACCTGGTAACAAAAGTGCCCCGACGAGAGTCCATCGTCATCGACTATTCCTCACCCAATCTCGCGAAAACACTTCACGTAGGACATCTACGGAGCACCATCATTGGGGATGCCACCGCTAGGACTCTAGAGATACTCGGCCATAACGTCTGGCGGCAAAACCACATTGGTGACTGGGGAACACCGTTCGGCATGCTGGTGACCTATTTGGACGAGCAAGGACAATCGAGCGATGACTTAGGAAACCTGGACCATTTCTATGCTCTGGCGAGCGAGAGGTTTGAAAAAGACCCCACTTTCGCCAAAGCCGCGCGTAAGTTCGTCGTCGATTTGCAGTCCGGAAAGGAGGGCGCGATAACTCGATGGAAACAGTTCATCGAACTTTCGACTTCGCACATGCAACGCATCTATGAACAACTCAACATCTCCCTCAATCCAGACCATACCCGAGGAGAAAGTGCCTACAACAACGACCTTGCTCAGGTCGTGACTGACCTGGACGAGGCGGGACTTCTTAGTCTCTCGGATGGCGCTAAGTGCGTGTTTCTTAAAGAGTTTACTGGTAAGGAAGGCAAGCCGTTGCCCATGCTCGTACAAAAGTCCGACGGCGGGTACCTGTATCACACAACAGACCTGGCAGCCCTGAGGTACCGACACAAGGTACTTAATGCGGATCGGATACTTTATTTCACCGACGGTAGACAAAATCTGCATTTTCGAATGTTATTTGCTGTCGCCCATGCTAGTGAATTCGTTCCTAAATCCACGAAACTAGAACACCATCCGTTCGGCAAATTACTCGATAGCAACGGTCGACCCTTCCGATCACGAGACGGCTCAACTATCCCCCTTGACCATCTGGTGGAAGAAGCGTTCGAGAGGGCACGAGCCATCGTTCAATCGAAAAACTCGAATCTTGGCGACCGTGAATTCGATGAGGTAGTACGTGCGATAGCTATCGGCGCGATTAAGTACGCCGATCTATCAAAAAACCGTCTTCACGACTACACGTTCGATTGGGACAGCATGCTTGCGTTTGAAGGCAACACGGCTCCTTACCTTCAATACGCATTCGCACGTATTCAAAGTTTATTCAGTCGCGGGAATTTGAGCTCTAAGTCGTATCGAGCAGATATCGTTCCAGAAAACGAAAACGAACGGAACCTCGCCATCCAACTTTGCCGTTTCCAGGAAACTCTTGAATTGGTCGGGCGGGAAGGGATGCCGCACCATCTTTGTGCGTATCTATACGAACTCACGTCCCGCTTCATGCGGTTCTACGAAACTTGCCCCGTTCTCGATGCCCCTGAGAAAGATCGCAAGAGCCGACTAGCTCTTTGTGCACGCACAGCTAAAACGCTTGAAACCGGACTCAACTGCCTAGGAATAGCGGTGGTTACTAGAATGTAGCGGCAGCAAGCCTCGGCACAGAGTACGACTTGAGCTCTTCCACAAATTCCCGCAATGCCTGAATGCCCGTAGCCTCTGCGGTACTGCACCACTCTCTGAACGCAATTAACAGTTCTTCGCCGTTGCCGCCCCTTTTCGACCAAACCGCCTGCAGCTCAATGCGCATTTCATAGATGGTCGCCAACACGGGGATGTTGTCCACAATACGTGCTATGCGTTGTCGTTCTACTTCCTTAATTAGCATCTCCTCACGACAAAGAATGGACTTTGCTCTTTTCAACATTTGTCTCGTGGCTCGATCAGCCCGACGATACTCCTCCTCCACGAGAGGCCCCACCACCTCTTCCGCATAACGAGCCATAACCTCAAAACGATCGTTTAACACTCCCCAAGTGGTGTCCATATCAATCTGGTTCTTACCATTTACTCTTTCAACCACCGGACCCGTATACAGCGGTTTAGCAAGACCCAACGACTGAAAACAACGTATCCAGAACCAACCCAGATCAAATTCCCAAGGTCGAACGGATAGCTTGGCTGAATTCGGGTAGGTGTGATGATTATTGTGCAGTTCCTCGCCACCTATAAGGATCCCCCAGGGAACAATGTTCGTCGCTGCGTCCGGACACTCGAAATTCCGATAACCCCAGAAATGACCAACGCCATTGATTACCCCCGCTGCGAAGAACGGTATCCACAACATTTGTACTCCGAAGACCACAATTCCAATGCTTCCGAAGAGAACGATGTCGGCGACGGCAACAATGACAATGCCGGTGAACAAGAATCTCGAATAGACGTTTCTCTCTAACCAATCCTCCGGCGTTCCCTTGCCGTAGCGATCGATGGTGTCGGCCGTTACTCCCGCTCGATAGAACTCTACACCGCGGAACAAAATAGCTCGCAACCCATGTATTCGTGGACTATGAGGGTCCTCTTCTGTCTCCGTGGTAGCGTGGTGTTTACGGTGAATCGCTGTCCACTCAACCGTCACCATTCCCGTCGTTAACCAGAGCCAGAACCGAAAAAAATGTTGCAAACTAGGATGCAACTCCAACGCTCGATGAGCCGAGAACCGATGCAGATACACGGTTACTGAAACGATGGTAACGTGGGTCACAACGAGGGTGTAAAGAATTGCCACCCAAGGGTTCAATCCCACAATCCCATACCACCAATCGGGAAGACTCATTCAGGGCTCCTGCGGAAACGATCCATCCGGCGCATTTTGACAATTTGAACCACCAATTACTACTACGCACAGAATGAGTCACTATCCGGTATTCCTAACCATGTCGCGGTTAGGAACAACCAATGGTCCGCTTTTCTTGCCAGGTATTGTCCATGCGTGAAAACGAACTACTCATCGAAGTGAAGGAACTAACGCGAATAATCGGAATCGAAAACTGCGTACTCATCGACTGTCGCGCCAAGCTTGATGATCCTTACTGGGGGCAAGAGGAATATTCTCGCGGTCACTTACCTGGTGCCATTTTTGCGAATCTAAACACCCATCTCTCTGCTCCACCCGGTACGCACGGTCGGCATCCACTACCTGCACGCCAAACATTCGTGGACCTTTTAAGGTGCTGGGGTATCACCCACGACACGTTGCTCGTTCCCTACGACTCAAACGACAATGTCTACGCCTGTCGATTCTGGTGGATGGCTCGTTGGGTGGGGATTAAGCAAGTCAAAGTATTAAATGGCGGTTTGGGTAGTTGGCTTAGCTTTGGCAAGAATTTGTCTACAGACGTTCCGAAGCAAAAGAGATCCCAATTCGTCGCCAAATCTGCGCTCACTCGTACCGTTTCAGCGGAGGACATACATAATCATAGCTACACACTGATCGATGCGCGGTCAGTCGAGAGATTTCGCGGCGAAGCCGAGCCTATCGACGCCAAAGCCGGACACATTCCCGGTGCTCTATGTCGACCTTACGAGGACAATTTATCCACCGACGGGAAGTTCGACACGCGGAGCACCCGATTCAACGCGCTTAGCGGCGATCTGGATATCGTTTGTTATTGCGGTTCGGGGGTTTCGGCAACCCAAAACATCATGGCTATCCTACTCGCTGGTCTGCCGGAGCCAGCCTTGTATCCCGGATCGTGGAGCGAATGGATTCAAAATCCCATGCGACCTATATCGCCATAATCGAACCAGCCTCAGTTGAAATTCGCGATGGGCGAGTATTTTCGCCACGCTATGAGGACATCTACTTCTCGACAGGTGGCTCCGTCGACAGCTGCCGCGTTTTCTTGGAACCAGCAAAACTAGTCGAACGGATGGGGCAGGGGCCGGTTTTTACGGTGGTTGAATTCGGCTTCGGAACGGGCTTGAACTTCGTGGTCACTGCAACGGAATTCCTTAGACAACGCTGCAAGCCGACCCGACTTCGGTTCGTGAGTTTCGAAAAACACCCGTTGACACTACATGATCTTAAACAGATCGGGCAATCTTGGAGAAAATCCCTACCGTTCGTCGACCAACTATGGAACCAATATCCTCCCGCAGTTACCGGTTGGCATCGTCGCTTCTTCAAGGGCGGGAATATCGAACTTTCGCTATACGTAGGAGAGGTGGCTACGGGCCTTAGAGATTTTTTCGAGCGAGACCAACGAGGTGTAGACGCTTGGTTCTTGGATGGGTTCTCCCCGGACCGCAATCCAGCCATGTGGCAAGAATCGCTGCTCTCGAGATTGCATACCCGCACACGTGCAGGCGGGACCGTTACTACTTTCTCTTCCGCAGGAAGCATCCGACGAATCTTACAAAGGAGCGGTTTCCATGTAGAGCGCATAAACAGTTTGCCTGATAAACGCCACACTCTATGCGGCTGGTTAACAACACCCCGGTTCAAACCGCGCCTTCCTCCATCGGAGGCCGTGGTCGCGGGCGCTGGCCTCGCCGGATGCGCGGCAGCAAACGCGCTCGCGAAAAAAGGAATCAATGTCACCATGCTGGATCCGACTGGCCAGGTCGCCCAATCAACCTCAAGCGTTCCATCTGCCATCACTCACGTGCGTCTGTCCGACCCTCGATCTCCAGACGCGAACCGCCGCGTACAAGGGTATACGTTCTCAGTACCTCTGATTGCCTCGATCCTAAGCTCCGAGTCCAACGGCTTACTTCAGCTTCAAGGCCCAAACACGACACACGCCCAACTGCTGTCGATGACAGAAATGCTTGGCGATTGGGTCCGATTTGTCCGGGCAGACCAGGCATCAGATATAGCAGGCACCACCTTGCCCGGGCCCGCGATTTATTTCTCAAAATCAACCGTCGTTAGTGTTCCGGACCTTTGTAGAAAACTAATTAGCCACCCGCGGATCGAACTGATCAAGGGCGTACTAAGCCAAGATTTATCTCTACCAACCGTAATTGCAACGGGGACAACAATTCCCCAGCGGTTACGACTACCTCCACTCGAGGTTATGGCGGTGCCTGGACAAATCGATCTCTTTAGATCGCTATCCGGGTTCGATCTGTTAAAAACTACCGTTGTCGACGATGGATACGTGATCCCATCAACTCCTTCAATGTTGACGTCAGGATCTACCTACGAACACGTTAGATGCGACCCAAGCGTCGCCACTCATATCAATCGCACGCGATTAAGGAAGTTGTTCGGACACGCGCTATTTCGGTGGGTGCAACGTTATCGGGGATCGCGTTGCGTTACGTCTGACCGAGCCCCGATCATTGGTCAGGCGGCGGAGACATCATGGCTCAGCCTCGGTTATGGGAGCTCCGCCACCACAAGTTCCTTACTGGCGGCCGAAACTATCGCCAGTAGTATCGTTGGAGAACTCCCTCCCATAGATAAGCAGGCGTTAGAAATGATGGAACCAGGACGATTTGTGGAACGTCAAAAGAGGCGCCCAAATCCCTTCACTAGGCAATCTCATTTGCGATCGCGCGTACACCAATGACCGTGTCAATGGCTAAAAGGTCGGCAAGAATTTGATCGCTCGGTGGATCCGCGATGTCGATCAAGTTGTAGGCAATCTCGCCGCGACTTTTATTGATCAAATCGATGACATTAATCTCACGATCAGCGAGCACGGATAACAACCCCCCAAGTGAACCGGCGACATTCTTATTCGAGATTCCGATTCGGTGTCCTTCACTCGGCTCCATTGAAATTGTGGGAAAATTGACCGAATTCTCGATATTTCCATATTGTAAAAACGTAGCGAGTTGACGCGCTGCCATCACCGCACAATTTTCTTCGGCTTCGGTTGTCGATGCGCCTAGGTGCGGCATTGCGTGCGCCCGGTCGTGCCCACTTAGAAGTGAATTTGGGAAATCAGTAAAGTAGTACGACAGAATTCCCCTATCGAGCGCATTGACAACGGCCGGAACGTCAACAATTTCTTCGCGAGCAAAGTTCAACAACGCAGTGCCCGGCCGAAAGCTCGCCAACGTCTCGGCATCGATCATCGAGCTTGTCTCTGGATTTGCCGGCACATGCAAAGAAACAAGCTCCGAGCGAGAAAAAAGACTCGATAAATTTTCCATGCGTACAACCTGGCTTGGAAGACGCCAAGCCGCGTCGATGGATAGCGCTGGGTCGTAACCAACAACATCCATACCAAGGTCAAGCGCAGCCTTAGCCACAAGAGAACCAACTGATCCAAGACCTATGACCCCTAACGTCCGACCAGTCAGTTCCCTACCCCTGAACCGTTTTTTTTCCGATTCCACTTTGGCGCCGACGTCAATTTCTTCTTTGACATCTTGGAGCGCTCGAACGAATCGCATACCTCCAACGATATCCCGGACGGAAAGTAACAGAGCAGCAAGAACTATCTCTTTAACCGAATTGGCATTGGCCCCGGGCGTGTTGAAGACCACGATGCCACGTTCGGTACAAACATCAACGGGGATGTTGTTTACTCCCGCGCCAGCTCTAGCAACTGCGGCGACGTGCTTGTCCAATTCGTCAATTTTCAAATTGTGACTTCGCAATAAGATCGCATGAGGACTCTTTAAATCCTCAGCCACCTGAAACTTGTCCGCGGCGAACGCGGCAATGCCTCGCTCAGCGATATTATCGAAGGTGCGTATTCGATACATCGGAAGTTGGGTTTCCTCTCTACCGTGTGGCGCAAGCGCGCGATTTGATCACCGTTCCCATCCGAATATCAATCGACATTAGCTATTGCCCTTTCGATTTCGGAGATAATTAACGCCAGCGAATCCTTCGATCTGAATTTCGAGAGACGTTTACGCCAAAAACTACGACCGGAGAAAACCTCCCGAATGGTCCGTGTCAACATTTCGACATTGAGTTCATCTTCCTGGAGGACCGTACTGTAGCCTTCGGAGCGGGCAACCTCCGCGTTTTCGATTTGGTCTCCGCGACTGACTGTCGCCGGGATCGGCACAAGAATATTCGGTTTATTGAGGCTTAGTAGTTCAACTACGCTGTTGGCCCCTGCGCGAGAAACGACTACATCTGCGCATGCCAGGACGTCACCCCAACCATCATCAACGTATTCGAGTTGGCGATAGCGGCTATCATTTAGGCGGGTTGCGTCTACGTTTCCAGGTCCACATACATGTACGACATTAAATTCGATCGTTAGTTGATCCAGCGTTTCACGGATCAACCGATTCAACCGCAACGCGCCAAGACTGCCACCAACCACCAGAATTATGGGTAGTTTCTCTCGGAAACCTAGACGCTCACGACCACTTTCGGCGTTTCCTTCCAACAGCGCTTTACGGATTGGTGTGCCGGTAACAACTAGCCGGCGAACAGATGCCCGAGTCGAATCAAAATTGACACACAAAGAATCGACGAACCAAAAACATAGACGATTGGCTAACCCCGGTGATACATCGGATTCGTGTGCGACCACTGGAATCCTAAAAAGCCAGGCCGCAACAACAATTGGAAATGCAACGTACCCGCCCTTCGAAAAAACGACATCCGGGTCTTCTTTGCGCAAGATGCGAATAGCTTGAACAACACCGACCGGAACACGAAAACAATCGAACAGGTTGTCTATCGACCAATAACGGCGAAGCTTTCCGGTCGTAATCGAGTGAAACGCAACACCAAGGGGTTCTACCAATCGCTCCTCTAAGCCGCTCCTCGATCCGATGTATACGACTTGCCAACTCCGAGCAATCAAGTACTCCATGACAGGGAGCGTAGGAACAACGTGTCCCGCACTCCCACCACCCGTGCATACCACCTTGCTCAAAGTTTCAAAACCTCACGAACAAATGGAATGGTCAACTTTCTGGATTGAGCTAAAGATTCAAAATCCAACTTTTCGATAACGTCTACGAGATCTGCTTGCGAACGCCCTACCCGCGCAAATAGATATTCAAGAACATCGACCGGCAACTCAAGTCCTCGTTCCTTAACTTCATCGACCAGCCACTGCCGTTTTTCACTGTCTGGTAAAGCTTTGAGTTCCATGCAATGAAACGACCGTACCCTCGACCCCAAATCCTCGACCGAGAAACTCAACTGATGCGGTGTACCCGAGCCGGTCATTAAAAACCCAAGACCAGCTGCAAGCCGAGTTTCTGTTAGGGCTAAGAGCTGTTCCTCAACATCCCGACGTCCTAACCAACAGTCGATATCGTCGATAACCAGGTGTCGGTACCCACCATAATTGCCTAAATCAACGTCATAAGGCGATGTAGTTTTCCCAGGAACAAAAGCGGAGTGCTCGTTCTGCCCACAGATCGCCTGGGCTAAATGCGTCTTCCCGACACGAGCTCCTCCATAAATCCAAACACGCTCATTTGAAGCGGCGGTTTCGATCAATTCTCGATTGAGCCCCACACGAAATCGATCCAAAGTAAATTCTTCACGAAGAGGAAATTTCAGAGGGAGCTGGTCCGACACTCCACGCTCCTTCCTGTCTTAACTGCCATCGGGGCTTCGCCAGTCGCGGATCGCGCGACGACTCCAAGTAATTACGTAGTCAAATCCCGACACGAGAGAAAAGCCCGCCACCAACCACATGCCCGCTGGCTCAACCAATAGTCCCGCAAGGTCGGCCAGATACTCCATGTCCGAAAGATCGATCAACGTTAGGACCAAGACAATGACCTGAAGCCCTGTGTTGATTTTGCTTATAAGCGTCGGGTCAATTTCTAAGGCGCCAAACAGTTGCCGGAACGTCAAAGCGCCGCACACTATCACCAGGTCACGTCCGATCACTATCACGGCAACCCAGAACGGTATATGCCCCTGAATTGTGAGCAAAACAAACACCACCCCCACTAGCAATTTATCCGCTAACGGATCGGCCATCTCGCCAAACTTACTGGTCCACCGGTACCCCCGAGCCAGCGCACCATCCAGTCCATCCGATAAGCCGGCTATCAACATGAGGATCAAGGCTTCGGCGTAGTTCCCGTTCCATATAAACCATGCAGTCGGGAAAATTAGCGCGAACCGTACCAACGTGATGATATTTGGTAAGTGATGGATCACTGTTCGCCTCGCCATACGTATTGGTTCGAGTCGAATTCAGAATTCTTACTGGCGTCTCTGGTAATTACGCCATCAGAGTAGAGCAGTTCAGACAGTCGACTTAATGTAGACCGTGTATGTACAACGATTCGAATTTGATTGATTGAAACCTCAGCTACGTCAACCCGGTCAATGAACTCGAGCGATTGCAAATATCTCAACAACGAGCCGTACTCACTGACCGACCTTACCCCGGAAACCCAAATACTTATGCCTTCCGTATGCAAGCCAAAAACGACGAAACGTTGTACTAGTTCGTCCGCGACGGCGTCTAGTAGCTTTTCGCATACCTGGTCCCTTGTTTCGCCCTCATGCGCGAAGTTCGTTTGCCTTCCCTCAAACATCAACCCACCGGCACCGTGCCAAAGCCCTCCACGATCCATCCATATTCTCGCAGTCAGAACGTATTGAGCACCATATCGTTCGCTCGCTCCTAGTATTTGCTCCGAAAAACCCCCTGAAACAGTTGAGCCCGAAATGCGCTCGCGATCTGCAAGGTCCATGAGGGGCAATTGTACGAGCAGTCCCCGATCACGGCTCCGAGCTTTAATTGTTCGCACCCACGGAGCGGTATCGTCGCTGGCCGCAAGGATAGGAACGTCTTCCTCTAAAACGATCCAAGCTAAAACCCTGGGTCTATTTGCGCTCCAAATAGGCAGGGCCGCACTCCGAACAAGATCCTGAACAGTGCGAGGGTCGAAACCGACTTCGAGTACGGTTTGCTGATCCACAGCATCCTTTGCTCCGCCCGCTTTCCGCACAAATCGGTACCTCGCGTAAAAGCGCCCTGGATTTCTTAGCGCAGCTGTAACCATTGGGTTGCGCGGTATCACTTTTAGGCCCGTTACCCGGGTCAACACGGTAGCAAACGCCCTCGCGGCTGCAGCTCGCGTATCCGAAGAGGATTGTGTTGCTACCGGAACTTCGACATCGTAAAGCCAATCGATTACGTCAGCTCCTGTCTCAAAACACGAACACATCAAGACCAATAAAGAAGGAAGCGTCTTCACAAATAACCGCTCCATCGGGGGCCAAACGGAGGCAGTGTAGCGAAAATGTCTGGTAAACTCGCCGATCTTTCCACGCTTGCGCGAGAGGTGACGCGTTGGGTCTCACATACCTAGAAGCAGGCGTCGATATCGACGCTGGAAACGAACTAGTGCAACGAATTAAGGATGCTGCAAAGCGGACTCATCGACCTGAACTATTGGGCGGCATCGGCGGTTTCGCAGCCCTCGCAAGCCTCCCGGAGAAATATCAGGAACCCCTGCTCGTAACCGGCACAGACGGTGTCGGGACAAAACTTGCTCTCGCAGTAACCCACAATATGCATGACGGTGTAGGTCAGGACTTGGTAGCTATGTGCGTTAACGATGTTCTCGCTGTCGGTGCAGAAGCATTTCTATTTCTTGACTATTTTGCCAGCGGCAAACTAGACGTTCACGTCGCTGAACGAGTCATCAATGGCATCGCGCGTGGCTGCGAAATCGCCGGATGCGCGTTGGTTGGCGGTGAAACCGCAGAAATGCCAGGTTTCTACCAGGGTCACGATTACGACTTAGCCGGGTTTTGCGTGGGCGTCGTGGAACGGAGCGAAGTCGTTACCGGTGATTCTGTTGCGCCTGAAGACGTTCTCATCGGCGTTGCTTCTTCAGGTCCACATGCCAACGGTTTCTCTCTCATTCGACGCGTTATGGCCGATTTTGGTCCGTTAAACGACGACTTGCTCAATCAATTGATGGCGCCGACTCGTATATACGTGCCTTCTGTATTGCCCATCGCGTCCTTAGTTACGGGGCTCTCCCATATAACTGGTGGCGGACTGATCGAGAACATCCCAAGAATGTTTTCAAGCACCCTGGTGGCCGACATCGACCTTGGCGCTTGGGAACGGCCACGTGTCTTCGACTGGCTACAACAGCAAGGGGGAATTGATGAGCTGGAGATGCTTCGAACTTTTAATTGTGGCATCGGTTTCGTTATCGCTTGCCGCCCTGGTAACGTCGATCAAATACTCGAACAACTAAACGATGACGCCGTTGTTATAGGACGAATCGAATCGTTAGGTGCCCACGTACAGAAAGGCCATTTAGTCATCGGACTTGCAAACGTAGAGCTTGGATAGACTTTCAGAGGCTAGTCGCAAAAAGGCTTAAATCAAGTTTTCGGCATCGTGACGCCGGTTTGGCCCTGGTATTTACCGGCGCGATCTTTGTATGTAGTTTCGCACTGTTCGTCCGACTGGATAAAGAGCATCTGGGCGACCCCTTCGTTGGCGTATATTCTTGCCGGCAACGTCGTCGTATTCGAAAACTCAAGTGTCACGTTCCCTTCCCACTCCGGTTCAAGCGGGGTCACATTGACGATAATTCCGCACCTAGCGTACGTCGATTTTCCGAGACAAATTGTCAAAACGTCCGACGGTATCCGGAAATACTCCACCGTACTCGCTAACGCAAACGAGTTCGGTGGAATAATGCAGGAATCTTCTCGTACATCGACGAAACTGCGATCGTCAAAAGCCTTGGGATCAACCGTCGCGGAGAAAATATTCGTAAAAACCTTAAACTCAGGCGCGCACCTAACGTCGTATCCGTAACTCGACGTGCCGAAGGAAATCACTGGTCGGCCATCGACTCGGCGTACTTGAGTCGGTTCAAATGGCTCGATCATTCCCCGAGACTCTGCCATTTCCCGTATCCATCGATCAGATTTGATGGTCATTGATCGTCCATAGATAGAGTTGGCGTTGGCGCTTTATCTCGACTAATCAGCCAAAGTGCGGCGGCGGTTCGCCGCGCACAGTCCATATAGAGGATGGACATCGGCGAAGCATTGTCGACTGCGACTATCGGCACGCCCGCATCGGTCTGTTCTCGAATCGCCGGATCTAACGGGAACTCTCCGAGCAACGACGTTCCGTACTCCGCCGCTACCCGCTCGCCTCCTCCGTCGCCAAACAGTGCGTGTTTACGATCGCAGCCGTCGCACACAAAGTAACTCAAATTTTCGACTACCCCGATTATCGGTACCGAAACTTTACGAAACATCTCGATACCCTTGCGTGCGTCCGCCAACGCGATCTCCTGAGGCGTTGTTACGATAACCGCACCGCCAACCGAAACTTGTTGTGACAGGGTCAGCTGAATATCTCCAGTTCCTGGTGGCATGTCGACGATGAGATAGTCCAGATCACTCCACGCAGTTTGTTGCAACAATTGCTGCAGCGCGCCCGACGCCATTGGTCCACGCCAAACCATCGGGGTTTTGTCCGTTACGAGCATGCTCATGGATATCGCTTCAATACCGTGGCATCGAATCGGCACAAACTCGTTCTCATTTCGTATTTCTGGGCGCTGACCTTCTCGAATCCCCAGCATGATTCCCTGACTGGGCCCATAAATATCCGCATCCAAAATACCCACCTTTGCTCCGGCTCGATCTAAAGCCACAGCCAAGTTAACGGCCGTAGTTGATTTGCCAACACCACCCTTTCCCGAAGCGACGGCAATTACATTGCTCGCCCCAGGCAAAGCATGAGAAGGAGGCGCCCTGAATTTCAATTCCAGAACGATTTCGTCTTCCATCCAATTTTCGAGCGCACCAGCGTACGCCTTCGTCAGGCCTTCCACCGGGTATCCAAGCTCAATCAGGACATGCCATTTCCCATCCAATTTCGCGGCACGCTGGATCGCCCCAAGCTCGCGCCAACTGACATTCACGATTGGATCTAGAAATGTCTCTAGTGGTTTCCCCATATAAGTTACTCGCCCCAATCGACTCAGCATTATATAGTGCGCCGCCAACAACCGTGCCTTTGTTAGCACGGAAACGCACACCATAAGAGTCGGATCTCTCAATCATGCGGCGAATTCTTGTAACAAGCGCGCTGCCTAACGCCAACGGCGCAATACATCTCGGTCATTTGCTCGAACACATCCAAACGGACATTTGGGTCCGTTATCAGCGGTTACAAGGCAACGAGTGCCTCTACGTATGTGCCGACGACACCCACGGTACAGGGACGATGCTGAAAGCCGAGGAACTCGGGATCTCTGCTGAGGAACTCATTGACCAAGTTCGGATAGATCACATAGAAGACTTTAAAGATTTTCTCGTACAGCACGACAATTACCATTCCACACATTCTCCAGAAAACGAACACTACTCGGCATTGATCTACGAACGGTTAAAGGACGCGGGGTACATCTTTACCAAGGAAGTAGAACAACTTTATGACCCAGAAAAGCAGCTGTTTTTAGCGGATCGCTACGTCAAAGGGACCTGCCCCCAATGCGGGATTGACGATCAGTACGGTGACAACTGCGAAGCCTGCGGTGCGACTTACGATGCAACCGAACTTGGCGAACCGCGGTCCCTTCTTTCGGGTGCTGGGCCAACGCTGCAATCTTCGACGCATCATTTTTTTGATCTAGCTCAATTTACGGATTTCCTCGACGGGTGGATCTCGACTGAAACAGTCCAATCTGAAGTCGCTAACAAACTTAGGGAATGGTTGGACGCGGGCCTAAAAGCTTGGGATATAAGTCGCGACGCTCCCTATTTCGGATTTCTTATTCCGGGCACGGACAAATACTTCTATGTCTGGATGGATGCACCTATTGGGTACATGGCCAGTTTCAGCAACTACTGTGACGAAAACGATCTCGACTTCGAAGAATTCTGGGCCAGCGACAGCGTGACTGAAGTCCACCACTTTATCGGTAAGGATATAATCAATTTTCATGCTCTCTTTTGGCCAGCGGTATTAAGCGCTTCGGGCTTTCGTTTACCCACCCGTATCCATTCGCACGGATTTATAACGGTCGAAGGTAGGAAAATGTCGAAGTCGCGCGGGACGTTCATTAACGCAAGAACGTATCTGGCTCATCTCGAACCCGAGTATCTGCGGTACTACTACGCGACAAAACTGTCCCCCAACAACGATGATATCGATGTTAATTGGGAAGATTTCGTGCAGCGAGTAAATTCCGACCTCGTCGGCAAAATCGTAAACATTGCCTCGCGCTGCGCAGGCTTCATCAATCAAACCACCGAATCCAGGCTTGCGCCAACTATTCACGACACACAACTGCTGCAAGTATTCGTTGACGCTCAGGAGACCATAGGGCAGCTATATGAGACGAGTGATACAAATCGAGTCGTGCGGGAAGTCGCCGCACTGGCAGACCGAGCGAATCAATACATTGCAAACCACGCCCCATGGGAACTCGCTAAAACGACCGGACAAGAGAAACAAATTCAAGCCATTTGTTCTCTCGGCATCAACATGTACCGAATCCTGGTGATCTACTTGAAGCCCATTTTGCCTCGCCTGGCCAAACAGTCAGAAAAATTTCTAGCATGCGACGAGCTGGGCTGGTCCGATATCGGTACGCCTCTAGTCAATCATCGGATTAATGTTTTTGAACCTCTTTTCACCCGTATCGACAAACGAGCCGTCGATGCGATGGTCGACGCATCGCGCGAAGATCGCGTTGAAACTGAGGACAACCCTATGATTACGATCAACGACTTCGAGCAAATCGATTTAAGAGTAGCAAGAATCGTATCTGCTGAATCCGTCGATGGGGCCGATAAGTTACTTCGCCTAACGCTCGACGTGGGCGACCACCACCGAACCGTGTTTTCCGGCATCAAGTTAGCTTACGCTCCAGAGGATCTAGTGGGGAGGCTAACCGTCGTTGTTGCCAACCTCGAGCCGCGTGAGATGCGCTTTGGGACATCAGAAGGCATGGTGCTCGCGGCTGCAAACGGAAACAGCGAAATCTTTTTGATTTCTGTTGACACAGGGGCCGAACCAGGAACCCGAATAACCTGAGAGATCGTGCCGACTGTTCGTTTTACGCGCAATCATGTCGCCGGAGGGACTTACGATCGAATTTCTCAGCCTGATAAACCGCATGGATGGCGCGATATGAACAAGGCGAAACGCATCGCTATTTTCGAACGGCTTAAAGAAGCGACCCCGAAACCAGAGACTGAGCTGCAATATCAAACGCCCTTCGAACTACTGATCGCGGTGATTCTTTCGGCACAAGCCACGGACGTTAGCGTCAACTTAGCAACCAAAAAACTGTTCGCTGCAGCCAATAATCCCGAGGCATTACGCGATCTCGGAATCCGGCGATTAAAGAGCTTTATCAAGTCGATCGGGTTGTTCAACACGAAGGCCGAGAACATACTAAAGACCTGTCAAATCCTGATCGACGAACATAGTGGTCTGGTTCCGAAGGATCGCCCTTCACTTGAAGCGCTATCCGGGGTCGGTCGAAAAACGGCCAACGTCATTCTCAATACGGCGTTCGGCGAACCCACGATCGCGGTCGACACCCACATTTTCCGGATTTCCAACCGCATCAATCTCGCGCCGGGAAAAAATGTTCGCGAAGTCGAAGATCGCCTCATGCGCGTCGTCCCGAACGACTACAAACAGGGCGCGCACCACTGGCTAATCTTGCACGGTCGTTACGTTTGTGTCGCTCGCAAACCGCGATGTGGTGCGTGCGTTATCGAAGATCTGTGCGAATTCAAAGACAAAACCGAGTACGAGTGACCGCGTACGGCTTTCGAGTCGTCCAAGCGGCGCCTCATTGAGTTCACCCGCCCTATTCCTTATGCCATTCTTTACTTCTATCGGTTTCGCCCGCGTCGCGCGGCAATGCGAAGTCGGAGCGCGTTCAAGCGAATAAATCCCGTGGCATCGGATTGCTCGTAAGCGCCCGCATCCTCGTCAAACGTCACGATATCGACGTCATAAAGGCTGTCCGTCGTCGATGAGCGCCCAATGACGTAAACACCGCCTTTGTACAACTTCAGTTTGACAGAACCACTAACAGCATTTTGTGACGCATCAATCAGGGCCTGCATGACGCGGCGCTCAGGCGACCACCAAAATCCGTTGTAGATCATTCGCGCATAACGCGGCATCAATTCATCGCGTAGATGCGTGACCTCGCGATCCATCGTGATCGACTCCATGGCACGATGCGCTTTCAACAGAATCGTACCGCCTGGCGTCTCATAACATCCCCTGGATTTCATGCCGACATAACGATTTTCGACAATGTCGCTCCGTCCCACACCATGGCGCCCGCCTATCTCATTGAGCAGCCGAATTACACCTGCAGGTGTCAGCGACTCTCCGTTGACTGCAACCGCATCTCCGTTTTGATACGCGATCTCGATAGACTGGGGTTCATCGGGAGCGTCCTCGGGCGAAACCGTCCATCGCCACATGTCGTCATTGGGCGCGGTGCCCGGGTCTTCTAAAATCCCTCCTTCGTATGAAATGTGCAAGAGATTAGCGTCCATCGAGTATGGCGCTTCACCTGACTGCTCGTAATCGACTGGAATTGCATGTTTTCTACAATATTCCATCAGTGCTTCACGGGAATTGATTTCCCACTCTCGATGCGGCGCGATAACGCGAATGTCAGGATCTAGTGCATACGCGCCAAACTCGAACCGCACTTGATCGTTCCCTTTGCCTGTTGCTCCGTGCGCCACGGCCTCCGCGCCCGTTTCGCGCGCGATCTCGACTAATCTTTTTGCAATCAATGGACGGGCAATACTGGTTCCGAGCAAGTATTCCCCCTCATAAATTGTATTTGCTCGGAACATAGGAAAAACGTAATCCCGAGCAAAGGTTTCGGTAAGGTCTTCAACGAAGATCTTGTCAACACCCATGGCCTCGGCCTTGGCGCGTGCGGCTTCTAACTCTTCGCCCTGGCCTATGTCGGCGGTGAACGTGATCACTTCAGCATCGTATGTCTCCTGTAGCCATCGGCAAATCACAGATGTGTCGAGCCCACCGGAATACGAGAGAACTATTTTTTCTTTCATCGTCTCTTCCGCGAAAAAAGACGCGGAGTTTACCTCTCTAGGCCCCTATACGTGCAACTAACCAGCAAACGCCCGTGTTCACCACTTCTAAAAGATCGCGCCCCAAACGTGCGTTAGATGCCATACGCAACTCGTCAAACTGGTAGTCTTGGCCGATGGAGTTGAATGCGCGTTTTCGCGGCTACCTACCCGTTGTCATTGATGTCGAAACCGGAGGATTCGATCGGTCACGCCATGCTTTGCTCCAAATCGCTATCGTTTTACTTGGCTGGGAGGACGATCAACTTCATCCGGCGAGTACTCACGTCTGGGATCTAATCCCTCATGCCGACATGGACGTGGAAGAAGTTTCTTTGCAGGTCACGGGAATCGACTTGAACGACCCAGATCGCGACGCGATAAGCGAGGGCGAGGCGCTACAAGAATGTTTTCGCGTCATACGGCGTGCCGTTCGCGACGCCCATTGCCAGCGGGCCATTGTGACCGCTCACAATGGACACTTCGACCATGGCTTCATCGCGACAGGCAGCGAACGCAACAACATCAAACGTAATCCGTTCCATCCGTTCAGCGTCATCGACACGGCCTCTCTTGCTGCAGTCGCCTTCGGTCACACGGTCCTCAGTGAAGCATGTGCCCGCGCCGGCATCGACTTTGACGAAGAAAATGCCCACGACGCCGTATACGACGCCGAAGTCACGGCGGCTCTATTTTGCCGCATTGTCAATGCTTCCGGATTTGAACTCCCAATTGAATGGGGTGAGGATTAGGCGTTGGTTGAATCAGATTCCAAGGCGGCAGCCTCTCGAACCAGCGACTCGAGTTCTCCAGCTTCGTGCATTTCGGTCACAATATCGCACCCGCCGATCAGCTCCCCATTCACATATAGCTGAGGGAACGTCGGCCAATCCGCGTACTGGGGCAACGTTGCTCTGATCTCCGGATTACTGAGTATGTCGACGTACGCAAAACGTTGCCCGCACGACATCAAACACTGTACCGTCTGCGCAGAAAAACCACACTGCGGCGCTTGCGGCGAGCCCTTCATATAAAGAAGGATTCGATTGCTATCAATTTGTTCGCGGATCGTTGTTAATACATCTTCGCTCATTGGACACCCAACTCTGCGCACTCGTGGCTTCGAACAATATTGTAGGGTTAACTCAATTAAACCGCCATGCCCGACTTCAGCATAAGGATTGATCGCGCTAGCAGCGACAGCACAAAATGGAACAAGTACCAAGACCATGACGTGATCCCGTTTTGGGTCGCAGACATGGATTTCGCGGCACCTGATTTCGTTTTGGAGGCACTTCACGAACGGATTGATCACGGCATCCTCGGCTACGCGGAGCCCCAGTCGGAACTTGTCGACGCCGCGTGTAAATGGTTTTGGCACCGTTTCAACTGGAAGGTGGATCCTGATTGGTTAATCTGGATTCCCGGCGTAGTGCCTGGTTTAAACATCGCAAGTCGGGCGATCGGCTCCGACAACGATGCTCTCATCATAATGACGCCCGTCTATCCGCCATTCTTGTCAGTGCCTGAGACCTCGGACAAACAGATTCTTCGTTCCCCGTTACTTTACGATGGCGAAAAGTGGATCATGGATTTCGCCGACATCGGGGACAAAGCTCGTTTGGCGAGCGGGCTGCTTCTCTCAAACCCCCAAAACCCAACCGGTCGTGTCTATTCTGAAAACGAGCTCTCGAAGCTCGCGAATATCTGCCTGGCCAACGACGTAGTCGTTGTGAGCGATGAAATTCACTGGGGTATCGTGCTTGATGAACATCGCAGCCACATCCCTATAGCAAGTATCAGCGAAGAATTCGCGCACACGACAATAACGCTCATCGCTTCAACTAAAACGTACAACATAGCCGGCGTTAACTGTGCTCTCGGAGTAATTCCCGATCCCACGTTGCGCGAACGCTTCGTCGACGCGACGACCGGCCTGGTGTCCCACATATCGCCGCTTGCATACACTGCCACTTTCGCGACGTTTCTCGACCAATCGTCGTGGGTTAATGATCTCCTCGCATACCTTCGAGTCAACCGGGATTTACTCGAACGTTGTGTGGAGGAAATACCGGGCATTGCAATGGCTCACGTGGAAGGTACCTACCTCGGTTGGATCGACGCTAGATCACTGCAGATAGACGATCCCGCCACGTTCTTCGAAAACCACGGGCTCGGCTTTTCGAACGGTGTCGATTTCAATGGTGAGGGGTTCGTACGATTTAATTTTGCCTGTCCCCGCGACCTACTATTGGAAGGCATCGAGCGATTAAAAAAAGCCGCTTCGTCCTGCAATATGAGGCCTTGACAGGAAAGCCCCCTCGATTAATATCGTTCGTTTCCCGGGCAGCAAGCGCTGCCCGCGTTTGTTTTGGAGGCAAGATGATGTCAAGCGTACCCACAATAATGCCCACCTATGGGCGCTTACCGGTATCTTTCGAACGTGGTAAGGGCGCATGCCTGTTCGATGCCGATGGGAACCGTTATCTCGATGCGCTCGCTGGTATCGCGGTTTGTGGACTGGGCCATGCTCATCCGGCAGTCACTGATGCGATCCAACGGCAAGCTGAAACCTTATTACATACGTCGAATCTCTACGAGATCCCTCTACAAACACAACTTGCCGCTCGTCTATGCGAAATTTCTGGCATGGACAACGTTTTTTTCGCCAATTCGGGTGCGGAGGCGAACGAAGCAGCGTTGAAAATTGCGCGTCGCTACGGCAATGAACGCGGGATCGACAACCCCCAGGTGATCGCGATGGAAGGCAGTTTTCATGGACGCACCATGGCAACGCTCACGGCAACGGGTAATCGAAAGGTCCAAGCGAGTTTCGAACCGTTGCTTGGAGGCTTTCTACGGGCGCCCTACAACGACATACCAGCGATCACCAATATCGCCGCAAACAATAGTGGCGTTGTCGCCATTTTTGTGGAACCCGTATTGGGAGAGGGGGGAGTACAAATTCCTGCCGACGATTACCTTCCAAAGTTGCGCGAAATCTGTGACGACCGGGACTGGCTGCTAATCCTTGATGAAGTCCAGACCGGAAACGGAAGGACAGGTCGCTACTTCGCGTATCAACATACGAATATATTGCCCGACGTCGTAACGACGGCCAAAGGGCTAGGGAACGGTGTTCCTATCGGGGCTTGTTTGGCTCGCGGTACCGCGGCTGAAACACTCGTTGCCGGAACACATGGCTCCACATTTGGTGGTAACCCACTCTCCTGCGCGGCCGCTCTAGCCGTAATCACTGAACTCACGGATGGCGGCGTAATAGAACGTGCGGCCGAACTCGGTGAACGCATTAAAAACGCGCTCGTCGAACAACTTGAAGGCCTCAACCACGTTCGCGATATCCGAGGAAAGGGCATGATGATCGCCGTCGAGCTCGATAACCCCTGCACCGATCTAATCCAAAAGGCGTTAGCAAAAAGACTGCTGTTGAACGTTACCACCGATACTGTTCTGCGGTTACTCCCACCCTTAAATCTAACGGATGACGAAGCTGACGAAATCGTCGAAATAGTGACGTCGCTCGTTCAGGCAGCCGGTTCGTAAAGAGCCCATCGAACCACGGCTGCATACAGATGTCGGTTAAGAATTTCCTCTCCCTAACGGACTTTTCTCGCGGGGACCTCGAACAAATCATTGAACGCGCCGCCGAACTCAAGCGTTTGCACGAGTCAGGGATTCAACACCGACCCCTCGAAGGAAAAACCATGGCCATGATCTTCGAACTCAAATCTACTCGGACACGGGTGGCTTTTGAAACCGGCATGCATCAACTTGGCGGCCACGCCATTTTTTTGCGGCCCGATGAAACTCAATTGGGTCGTGGGGAGCCGATAGAGGACACCGCGCGCGTACTCTCGTCGTTGGTCGATATCGTCATGCTGCGAGTCCAGGATCACGTCAATATCAGCCGTTTTGCAGCAGCATCTTCAGTACCGGTAATCAATGGTATGAGCGATCGTTTCCATCCGTGTCAACTCCTCGCGGACATGCAAACGTTCGCCGAAAAACGAGGGTCTATTCGGGATCAATCGGTTGCTTTTATCGGCGACGGTTACAATATGTGCAACTCTTACATTCTTGCGTCAAATCAATTCGAATTCGACTTGGCGATTTCGACGCCTGCGGAATTTCGGCCGGACGAAGATGTTATCGACGGCAATAATCGTGCACGTTGGGTCGCTACCCCCGAAGAAGCAGTATCTGGCGCCAACCTAGTCGTGACGGACGTATGGTCGTCGATGGGTCGAGAAAACGAGCGCTCTGAGCGTCGCGAGGCTTTTCGAGGTTTCCAGGTCAACTCCGATTTACTCGACAACGCGGATGCCAACGCTCTTTTTATGCACTGCCTTCCCGCGCATCGGGGCGAAGAAATCAGTGACGACTTACTCGACGATCCACGTTCCGTTGTTTGGGAGGAGGCGGGCAATAGACTGCACTCTCAAAAAGCCCTACTCGAGTTCATGCTGGGCTAACTTCAACGATTCAAGCATAGATTATCCGAGGGCTAGAAAGATCTTCAGGGCTTAATAGCAAGCGCTTGCGATACTGCGCGTCGCCATCCGGCTACGCGTGCGGAACGAACGTCGTCTTCCAAAACGGGCGAAAATCGTCGGTCAATGGTCCAGTGGTGGCTCGCGTCCTCTAGATGATTAATGAGCCCCGCCCCTATTGCAGCCAGGACGCCGGCGCCCCAGGCCGTGGTTTCCGTGAGCTTAGGTCGTTCCAAGGCCGATTCGGTTACGTCGGATAGGAACTGACAAAACCAATCGTTTTGGACCATACCACCGTCAATCCTCACCCGTTGCAGCTCTACCCCATCGGATCGAAAAGCGTTAAATAAGTCCATCGTCTGAAATGCTATGCTCGACAGCGTCGCCGTCACAATCTCATCCACACCTGAATCCAGAGTTAATCCCGATATGACTCCTCGTGCATCCGGTCGCCAATACGGGGCGCCAAGGCCTGTAAAGGCTGGCACGACGTAGACACCGTTGGTATTACCATCCGTTTTACTTGCGATTTCCGCCGTTTCAGCTGCGTTTTCAATAAAACCTAACTTGTCGCGTAACCATTTGACGGCGACCCCGGCTGAAAAAATGCTGCCTTCCGTCGCAAACGTAGTCCGACCATTAATCCTATAACCGATGGTGGTCAACAACCCCGTTGTCGAGTCCACCCGCTTTGTTCCGGTATTTACCATGACAAAACAACCCGTGCCATACGTACTTTTCACCATACCCGGCGAAATACAACCCTGGCCGATTAGCGCCGCTTGTTGATCTCCGGCGATGCCAAAAATGGGTATTTCGGCACCAAACCATTGCGCTTCCGCCCTCCCGTAGTCTGCGACACTGTCCTTGACCTCCGGGAGCAAACTGGCTGGAATCCCGAAATAGTCCAACAAGATATCGCTCCAAACGTGACGTGTAATGTCGAATAGCTGGGTACGAGCGGCATTGGTGGCGTCCGTGGCATGGCTTCGCCCTCCCGTAAGTCGCCACACGAGAAACGTGTCGACGGTACCGAACCGCAACCTATCTGACCTAGCTAAGCGCTGCGCTTCGGGGTCACGAAGCAACCATTCAACTTTTGTACTTGAAAAATATGGATCGATGACGAGGCCCGTCACGTCGTTGACAGTAGTCTCCATCCCATCTGATTGCATTTGAACGCACCGTTCTGCCGTGCGGCGATCTTGCCAAACGATCGCGTTGTGGACGGCTTGTCCCGACTCTGCGTCCCAAAGCACTGTTGTTTCCCTTTGGTTCGCAATGCCTATCGCAGCAATTCCCGCTGCCTCCACCGGTGAGGACGCGATGGCATTGCGTGCTGCTTTCAATGTTGTGTTCCAAATAACCTCGGGATCTTGTTCGACCCAGCCATCGCGCGGAAAAATTTGATCAAAGGGGCAACTGCCTTCGCCAACAGGATTACCAACGTCGTCGAAAACAATTGCTCGCGAACTCGACGTGCCCTGATCTATAGCCAATATGTAGTTCATAGCTGGTTTTTCGCTCCTCTATTCTTAGTTACGCGACTACTACATGTAGTGGTAGTCGCTTTACCTTGTAACTCACAGGCAACCCACAGGTTTTCCCCAAGGAGTTTCTTGCATTCCCGTTATTATCCCTTTATGTTGTGCCGCTCGTATAAAAAAAAACTACATATGGTGTGTTTCTGAAGTTGTGGTCTCGGAACAAACAACGTTTGAAGCCCCCGGATCAGCGACATAAGCTAAAGACAGGCACCACCACATATAGTATATGTCCAGGAAGCCCGATTTTGTCTGGTTAGTGGCGCTCGAAAACGTAGCCGAGAAGCCGAAAAGGGGACCAATCTTTAATGCAAGCAGAGTCGGTCAGCCCAAATGACCAAACCCAAGAATCGCCCGAAAACAGTCCAACCAAAGTGACTGCTCCAACCTCAGGTCCAATTAGCCCATCGATCGCAGCGACCGCACCCGGTCAGATTAGAGTCATTAAACGTAATGGCACCGTTGTGCCGTACACCGAGGACAAAATCGCGGTCGCTATCACCAAAGCGTTCCTAGCAGTCGAGGGAGGCACCGCGGCAGCATCGCCGCGTATTCGCGAACTCGTCGCTGGTCTAGCTCGGCGGGTATCGTCGATATTTATGCGCCGATTGCCGTCCGGTGGAACGATTCACATCGAGGATGTGCAGGATCAGGTAGAGCTGGCGCTGATGCGTTCTGGAGAGCATAAAGCTGCGAGAACTTACGTTCTGTACCGTGAAGAACGGGCTCGTGCGCGGGAAGGCGAAGACGTCAACCCGTCAACAGAAAAACCGATAGCGATTAATGTCGTGCGACGGGACGGCGATCGCGCCGCTCTCGACATGGGCCGAATCCGAACGCTAGTTACCGAGGCGTGCGAAGGACTCGAAGACGTCGATGCACATCGCATCCTGACTGAATCGTTATCCAATATGTATGACGGAATATCCGAAGAGGACGTCGCCACGTCTTTGCTAATTACGGCACGAACATTGGTCGAGGAGGAGCCCAACTACACATTTGTCACCGCCCGACTTTTGCTAGATCAACTCCGTACCGAGGCACTCGAATTTCTCGACGTACGCAGTCAAGGACAATTAGATTATCAAGCCACGCACTCGCAGATGCTGGATACTTATGGCAAAGCGTTTCAGGCATTTATCCATCGAGGCATTGAATTAGAGTTACTCGCACCCGAACTCGAACGGTATGATCTCGTACGGTTGGGCTCATCGCTAATCCCGGAACGCGACCTTCAATTCAATTATCTCGGTTTGCAGACCTTATACGACCGATATTTTTTGCACTCGAACGAAGTTCGGTTCGAGCTGCCGCAGATCTTCTTCATGCGGGTCGCGATGGGTTTAGCCATTCAGGAAGAGGAACCCGAAGAACGAGCCGTTGAATTTTACGAGCTCCTCTCATCGTTCGATTTTATGAGTTCAACACCTACGTTGTTTAATTCGGGAACATTACGGTCGCAATTGTCGTCTTGTTTTCTGACGACTGTCTCCGATGATTTGGACGGTATCTATAGCGCTATTCATGACAACGCCATGTTGTCCAAGTGGGCGGGTGGCCTTGGCAATGACTGGACGCCGGTACGAGCACTTGGTGCGTACATCAAGGGAACGAATGGTAAATCGCAGGGAGTCGTACCCTTCCTCAAAGTTGTGAACGATACCGCTGTCGCAGTGAACCAAGGGGGCAAACGTAAAGGCGCCGTGTGTTCGTATCTGGAAACCTGGCACCTGGACATCGAAGAATTTTTAGAGCTCCGCAAAAACACTGGCGATGATCGTCGTCGAACGCATGACATGAACACGGCCAATTGGATACCGGATCTGTTCATGAAACGCGTATTCGAAGACGGTGATTGGACCCTCTTTTCTCCCAACGACGTATCCGATTTACACGATTTACACGGCAGAGCCTTCGAAACTCGTTATCTTAACTATGAAGCGTTGACGCAGACGGGCGAGTTAGAACTCTACAAGCGAATTAAGGCACAGGATTTGTGGCGAAAGATGCTGTCGATGCTCTACGAGACAGGGCACCCGTGGATCACCTTTAAAGACTCCTGCAACACGCGATCCCCACAACAGCATATCGGCGTTGTGCACTCGTCGAACTTATGCACCGAGATCACCTTAAATACGTCAGCGGACGAAATTGCGGTTTGTAACCTCGGCTCCATTAATCTCGCGCAACATGTCACCGAATCGGGACATTTTGATACCGAAAAACTCAAGAAAACGGTGCGTACAGCCATCCGAATGCTCGATAACGTCATCGACATAAACTACTACGCGGTACCAGCAGCTCGAACTTCAAACATGCGCCACCGGCCAGTGGGATTGGGAATCATGGGATTTCAAGACGCGCTGTACCGAAAACGAATCGGTTATGCATCGGATGCGGCGGTTGAATTCGCCGACGAATCTATGGAAGCGATTTCTTATTACGCTATCGAATCATCCAGCGAGCTCGCCGAGGAACGAGGAAGTTACACAAGCTTTGAAGGGTCTCTGTGGAGCCAAGGAATATTGCCTATCGACTCGTTGGAGCGGCTCCAAAACGAAAGAGGCAAGGAGTATCTGGATGTTAATTTAGACATGCGATTTGACTGGGACGACTTACGCACAAGGGTCAAGACCCACGGAATGCGAAATTCGAATGTGATGGCGATTGCACCCACTGCAACCATCGCCAACATTACGGGCGTTACTCAATCGATCGAACCGACCTATCAAAACCTGTTCGTTAAATCGAATCTTTCCGGCGAGTTTACAGTCGTTAATCCCCACATGGTTCACGATCTAAAACGTCAGGGGCTCTGGGATAGTGTGATGGTCAACGACCTCAAGTATTACGACGGCAGCCTCCAATCCATTGATCGAATACCGGCCGATCTTAGGCAACTTTACGTGACAGCTTTTGAAGTCGAACCGAGGTGGCTCGTGGATGCCGCGAGCCGACGACAAAAATGGATTGATCAAGCTCAGTCCCTCAATCTTTACATTGCTAATGCGTCGGGCAAAAAACTCGACATCATGTACCGCATGGCTTGGATGCGCGGTTTAAAAACCACGTATTACTTGCGCGCACTCAGTGCCACCAGTACTGAGAAATCAACGGTTATCGGTGATGGCGCGCTTAACGCGGTCGCTTCAGACATCTCTTCTGCTACCGGAATAAACCAAGGTGAGCCCATGGGCGAACCCGCCGAAGTACCGCAAGCGTGCACAATCGATGACCCGGATTGCGAAGCCTGCCAATAGGAGGTCCTTACATGCTCAGTTGGGATGAATATAGAGAAGAAGGTGTTGCCGACCACAATGTTGGACGATCGGCTGTTCCGCTCGTCGAACAACTCGACAACCCTGAAATATTACGACCAGACCATAACGCCAGCCATTCTGCCGCGGCACTCACCACCGACATCGATGCGAAAACAATGCCCGCACCAAACGAATCCCAGTCAGGTGACCCGGCTCGTCCTGTCGCATCGAACGACGACATCGCACCGACGATTTATCAAGAAAATACCGAGCGAGTCACTGTCGATCAGAAGCGGATGATCAACTGCCGCGCCGATCTTAATCAACTCGTACCTTTTAAATATGATTGGGCATGGCAAAAATATCTCGATGGATGCGCGAATCACTGGATGCCCCAAGAAGTCAATATGACGGCGGATGTCGCGCTATGGAAGTCTGAGGATGGCCTGAGCGAAGACGAACGAATTGTCGTTAAAAGAAGTCTAGGATTCTTTTCCACAGCAGATTCGCTGGTAGCCAATAACTTAGTACTTGCCATTTATCGGCTAATCACCAACCCGGAGTGTCGACAATATCTGCTTCGACAGGCCTTCGAAGAGGCAATACACACCCACGCGTACCAGTACTGCATCGAATCGTTAGGAATGGATGAAGGTGAGATATTCAACATGTACCACGAGGTGCCGTCGGTCGCACGCAAAGCGTCTTGGGCGCTTAAATACACCCAAGAGCTGTCCGACCCTCAATTCACCACCGGCACGCAAGAAGACGATCAAACCTTGCTAAAAAACCTCATTGCTTATTACTGCGTCCTCGAAGGTATTTTCTTTTACTGCGGATTCTCACAGATCCTTTCGATGGGGCGACGCAACAAAATGACCGGCACCTCCGAACAGTTTCAATACATTCTTCGTGATGAGTCGATGCACGTAAACTTTGGGATCGACGTGATCAATCAGATCAAACTTGAAAACCCACAATTGTGGGATTCGTCAATGCAAGAGTTAGCGGCTCAAATGATATTGGAGGGGACCGAACTAGAAACTCAATACGCTCTCGATACGATGCCCCGCGGTATTCTCGGGATGAATGGCAACATGATGGCGGAGTACTTACAGTTCATTGCCAACCGCCGGCTCGCTCAAATTGGATTGCCCGAACGCTTTCAGGCTGTGAAAAATCCATTCCCTTGGATGTCCGAAATCATGGACCTGAAAAAGGAAAAAAACTTTTTTGAAACGAGAGTCACCGAATATCAGACTGGAGGGGCTTTGTCATGGGATTGACGAGAAGTACCCTCATCAACAAAGAGATCAACGCATAAGATCGACCAACTCAATGGGCCCGCAGTCGTATGATCATGTCGCCCAATTCATGGGCGAACTCTAGCGGTTGATCCAAAAACACATGGTGCTGTGCGTCTTCGATTGCACACACTTCCACATCAACTGGAATGAGTGAAAGCATGTAGTCAAGTGTTTCCTTGGAAAAAAGTTCGCTGTCAGATCCATAAATGATTCCAACGGGGAGCGATAAACCCGCGTATTCCTCTGGATATCGCTCTCCACCTTTCAAAGTGCCGGGTAGATCTTCATCAAATTTCCACGCCCAGCCACCGCCATCAATTCGCATGACCGACTGTTTCGCGATGTACTTCAACACAAACTCATTCGCGCACGCCTGCGGTGGGTAAAGACGAAAACGTGCTTCCGCAGTCTCTCTATCGGGATAGGCTTTCGCCCGGTCACCGCCCATCTGTGGCCGATCGGGGATAGGTTCGTCCGGATGGCGAATTCCCGAATCAACCAGGACCAATGCACCAAATCGATCTTGGTAAAGATCCATTGCCTTGGTCGCCATGACACCACCGAAGCTGTGGCCAACTACAGTCACGTCCGAGTCAAAACCGATGGCATCACAAACCCCAACAATTTCTTGTGCGTATGTTTCCGCTTCATAACTGTAGCGGTAATCGGAGTCTCCCATTCCGGTCAAATCCATCGCACCAACGTGAAACCGGTCAAGCAACAGAGGAGCAATAAAATCCCACCACCGTGAATGTGCATTCATCCCATGAATAAGCAACACGCCCGGCTTGGAACTATCTCCCCACTCTTGATAGAACACGTCGCAATCATCGATTTCCACCGTGTCTTGGCGGGAGTCAACTTCAATTGCGTCCCAAAACCACTGTGGAATCGTTGCTGTATCTTCCCGATCCCAGCGAGCCACTCTTGCCTTTAGCCTTGTTGAGTTACACCACGATAGCCGTCGATGGTAGTCGGGCGCGTTGGAAAACGCGAGACTGTCAGGCACCATGAACAAACTCATTTCTTGCGCGACTACGTATTGGAGAAAACGATGGCGCGCAACCTATCGCAATAAGACTAGGAATAAGCCATGGCCGAACCGAATATTGCACAAAAAGCGCCGTTCCCTGTCGACGTAACAGCCGGCAAA
>JAKUTH010000070.1 GCA_022448085.1 Pseudomonadales bacterium
TCTTTGATGTAAAAGTCAGTGTCCACCATGGCCAACGGGCCAAAAATATTGTCGCGGAAAAAGACATCGAGAGGTTGGCCGCTTGCCGCTTCGAGTACGGCCCCAAGTAGCGGGTAGCCAAGGTGGTAACCAAAACTATCACCGGGGTGCGCGGCCAGCGGAAGTTGTGCCAGGGCTTCGACGCGCTCGCGATTGCTTGATCGAACGCGATCTTCGTCGTTTCGATTCGAAATCCAGCCGAGGGTCTCGAGGGCCTTACGGTATTGCTGGCGGTAGAAATTCGGCATGGTCGCTGGACTGGTCAGGCCGGTGGTGTTGGTTAAGCAATCGCGGATGGTGATCCCGCGCCGGGCCCGTTCCGTCATCATTGGCTCGCTAGGGCTGCGCACTTGCTGCTTGGAGAATTCGGGAAGGAATCGGGACACGGGGTCATCGGGTGTTAGTACGCCGCGTTCGGCAAGGATGAGAGTGGCGACACCGGCGATAGGTTTGGTGTTCGAAAACATCCGAAACAGGGTTTCTTTGCCGGCCGGTTGGTCGGAATCAAAGTCGAGAACGCCGCGGGCCTCGAAATGGACGATTTGCCCTCGACGAGCGACCAATGTAATGAGATTGGGGACCCGTTTATCGGCAACGTATGCTTCCATCGCCGGGCCGATCAGGGCCAGGCGGTTGGCGTCAAATCCTAGCGCGCTTGCATCACCGATCGGCAGAGGAGAAGTGGTCATGTTTTTATTCCTTTTGGTCGGGGACTGCCCAAATCAATTTCCGAATCGATACCGAAACTTGGCGACAAGCGAGTCGACGATAGGGTCTTGGAAGGCATCTTGGAACAGGTCGGCGATCGGTTTTTCGACTTGGTTGGGCAGTGCGTTGCCCCGGTTGTAGACCAAGAAGAAATCGGTCAGGGGAGCGATTTCCCAGCGGTAACGAAGCTGGGTGGTTAATAAACTCACGGTGAAGTCGTGCGAGTCCAAGCTTCGTTCAGCGGGGATGAGCGAACCACCGCCCTCCGGGATGCGAAAGAAGCCCCGCTCGTCCGCGCGGACTCCCGCCCACTGAAGCATTAAGCGTAATTGGTGTTGCGGCGCTATAAACCAGTTGATCTTAATACGAGGTTGCCAATCGGCACCGTGGTACGAACCGAAATTCCGCCCCCCTTGGTAAACGATCCAGCCGTCTCGACGTTTGTAGTCCACTTCAATGTCCGCATAGATTCGATCCGAAGGGCGAATAGTCACGCCCGCAGATAGTCCATCTGTCCAATCGCCGAGGTTTTCTTGCTCGCCGTTGGCGCCAAAAGAATAGCTAAAGGTTTTGCTCGCATCGGTGGACCAGACGAGCGACCACCACAGACGCTCCCCCACACGGTAGACACCATTGCCACGACTGTCGATGTCTTCCCACCGTCTGGGCATGAAACCAAATCCAGTACGGACGGTGTTGCGTTTGGGTAAAGCCAAAATATTACGCCAGTAGATACCGCTATCGATGACGCGTCCGTCGTCGTTATAGTGATGACGCAGAGCAACTGTGCCCCGAGTCGACTCGATAAAACCGCGTTTCTCAGCGTTTGAGTACAAAAAGATGTACTGCGCTCCGCTGTACGCGTTACGCCGTTGGAACCCTAAATCGTTCAGATCGATTTCGTCGTCGAAATATTCGAGTTCGATTTTGTGTTGTCGTGTCGGACCGGGTGCAAACAGGATGTCGACGAGGGCGCCGGACCCGGCACGCTCATCAACGTCGCTCCGAATCAACTGGAGGTCGGTTATCCAGCGTCCATTGCCGGTGCTGTAGTGTGCGTCTAAGCCGTGGACTTGGGCGTTGTACAGCGGACCGCCCGTGTGGGTGCCGATATAGCCGATGGAGTAACGGTTGGTGGCACCTGCCTCATAGACCAATCGGGCGACGCCGAAATCACGACCTGGTGCTTCAATATTGACGTCCGTGCCGGTGCTGTCAGTGGCAAACCATTGGACATCGTCTTCAAACGCACTAAGGATCCCGTAACGGAAGTCGCCGATGGAACCCGTGAATTTGGCCGCGCCTAATAGCTCGGTGGGAAGATCGCGCTCGCCGGGCAACGGGGTCACACCTTCGGGGCGGGAGACTTGATTGGCTGTACCGCCGATGCGGCGCGTATTGACGATGGAGATGGGCGTGGGGATGAAATCCATCGTAAACACTTTACGCGACGCGGTCGAAAAATCTTCGTTGGTAAGCGTGCGCATGGCGACCTGCATATCGGAACGCGGTGTGGTCTCAAAGACCTCATTGCCTTCGAGAAAAAACAGCCGTTTTTCTTCGAAAAACGTTTCCATCGCGGTCAAGTTCAAGACCACGCGATCGCTTTCAACGGCACCAAAGTCGGGCATGACGGATCCGGTGACTTCCAATTTCGGCGATGGCTTCCAGGAAATATCAACACCGATCTGGGCCTGGTTTTCTTCCCGCGCGATATCCGCCGTTGTCGAGGCGTAAGGAATGATGGAGAACTGTTGTCTTGGTTCGACGCCTTCAACGTGCAAGGTGTTCAGCGCGCTAACGAATTGCGAGGCCGAATACGAATGGCCAGGCCATTGGTATCGCTGGTTTGCGTGGGCTACTTGGCGGGTCGCGGCAAAACCAATGTTCCGACGGCCCTCGACCTCGGGAAGGCTCATCATGGACCAGGGAAAATACATTTCGGCCGTCCATCCACCATCGAAAGTCGAGGTTTTGCCCAACCACGGGCCGTCCCAGGACCTCGAATATCTTCTTTCCGGCAGGACCTTCCCGTCTCCCTTGGATCCTCCAAGACCCATCATGAACCAGTAACCAAAAAGCGCATTGCCGGTGGTATCGAGGGTCACACCAAAATTGTCGCGATCAATAAACTCGTCTCGCTCACTTAAGCTACTGACAAGACTATCTACGGGTTGATGCATGACGGCGCTGACGTAGAGACCGCGCTCGGTCGCGAGCAAACGGATTTCGGTAGGGTAGTTCGCGGGCTCCCCGGTTCCGGGTATTGCCACCCGCATGTTGTCGTAGTGGGGGATCTGGCTCCAAATCGCCTCATCCACCACGCCATCCACGGTGACGTTGGTTGTGGCGTGGGGGCGTGTTTTAAGCGGGATATAGTGCATGGGCATGCCGTTGAGCACGCCTTTAATTTCCTGCGGTCCCGATCCAGATCGTGCGGGAGCATTTGAGATAGGAAGACTGTCGCGTGGGGCCGTATATCTCGGCCGGGGGGTTATCGTCATTGCTGAAGTCGCGAGATCTCTGTCCGAATCGACCAGACCGCGTGCGGTCGGCTGAAAAAACGCACCTTCAATTCCTATCTGTAACATTTTCGCCACCAACGCTCGCGCATCGCTGGAGGACGCTTGGACACGATACCATCGCCGCGCGTTTACTTCGGTTTCCGCAACTTGCATTCGGACACCAAGTTTGGCCTGCAATGCCTGCTGCGCAGAGAGCGCATTGTCTAATTGGCGGAAACTGCCAGCGATGGCGACGCCGGGCTCCGCCTGAATAGGCAACGAACCAATGATGGCGAACAATCCGGACAGTACTACTCGACGATACATACGTAATAGACTCTTCGTAACGCAGCGGTACGGGCATACGGCGCGCGAAAAACCGCGCATTGTACTAGTTAGGCGCAATCGACGCCTCATGGCTTGCTGATGTGATGGCTAATCGATAAGTGTTGGCGAATGTTTTTGAGCCCTTGATGCGACAGCACGGTGCAAATTCGCCCATTGACCTGCTCTACCAACGTGCCACTCTACGGGTATGTAGCCATCTAGGCGGAGGATTGCGACGGCCATGACGATAGATATACGTCCGTTAAACCCGATTATAGGCGCCGAAATTTGGGGCGCCGATTTGGCGAATTTGACCGATCAACAATTTGGGGAAATTCACCAAGCATCGGTTGCCCATGGTGTTATTTTCTTCAGAGATCAACCAAGACTTTCGCCAGAACAACAGATTGCTTTTGCCGGTCGGTTCGGACCCGTACATGTGCACCCCGCGTCGCGCGGCGTCGCGGCCGAATACCCTGGGCTTATGAAAATACGAACGACGCGAGAGACCGATGTGGCAGCCGGCAATCGCTGGCATTCCGATGTTTCCTGTGACGAAGCTCCGCCCTCAATTACGACGTTGCAGTTGCATGAAATTCCACCGAGCGGTGGAGATACCTTGTTCTCGAGCATGAATGCGGCGTACGACGCTTTGTCGGAACGGATGAAAACCTTGTTGGATGGTTTGACCGCGCACCACTCGGGCGAAGATGCCTATCGACGTTTATTTCGATTCGACAAACCGGGCGAGGCCAGTTGGCCCGAAGCTGACCATCCTTTGGTACGGGAACACCCCGATAGCCACCGACCGGCGCTGTACGTTAATCGTGAATTTACTGAACGAATCAATGGTCTCCCGCGTCTGGAAGCAAAGGCGCTCTTTGGATTTTTGTTGGATCATGCCGAGCAGGTAGCTTTCCAGTGCCGTTTCGTTTGGTCTGAGAATGCGATCGCGGCATGGGATAATCGCTGCGTGCAGCATCACGCAGTCTGGGACTACTGGCCTCACGAAAGACGCGGCCACCGAGTCACGGCGCAAGGGGAAATCCCGATTCCCTGGTCAGGCGATCCCGGTGCTCAGCATTCCGAAAATCTGCGTTTAAGTGCCTAAGGGCCTATTGCTTGATCGCTAACGTGAGTCCATCGCCAATCGGGAGGATGGTCGCCCACACTCGTTTGTCGGAACGCACTTTCTCGTTTAACGCTCTGATCGCTCGCGTATCGTCGTCGTCGGTATCGTCAGCGACCCGACCGCCCCAGAGAACGTTATCGATTCCAACCAATCCGCCGGGTCGTAACAGAACGAGACATCGCTCATAGTAGTCATCGTAGTTGGTCTTGTCGGCGTCGATAAAAGCAAAGTCGAAAGAGTCAGCCCCGCCTTGATCGATAAGTTCGTCGAGCGTTTCGGTGGCAGGTCGGAGGTGCAAATCGATTTTCCCTTGTAACCCCGCCCGTTCCCAGAAGGCGCGGGCGATCGATGTCCATTCTTCCGACACGTCACATGCGGTGATGCGACCGTCTTCGGGCAGGGCTTCTGCCACCACAAGCGCGCTGTATCCGGTAAAGGTGCCTACCTCGATGGTTTTTTTTGCACCGATTAGGCGTACCAAAAGCGCCATAAAGGCTCCCTGTTCTGGAGATATCTGCATCCTGTGCCAGGGCGTGGACTCCTGCGTTTTCACACGGAGCTCGTGGGCGATAGACGATTCCTTAATACCTGTTTGAAGAAGATAGTTATAAAGGGGTTCGGTTAACTCAATGGTTCGACTGGACATACTTGGTCTCTACTTTGGCTCGCGACGCGACACGCGCGTGTTGGTAAATCGATTCGGAGATCTCGAACTTCGACATACTCATGGCTTAAGCTCGAGGATAAAGGTCAAGAAAATTCGTGCGAAAGAAGCGGTCACGGTCGGTTGCGTTCAAAGACGCCGTGGTGCGATCAAATCGTCCGAGCGGATCACGACCCCCTTCGGCATGGGGGTAGTCGGACGAAAATAAATACAACTCGGGGTACGACTCGTTAACGAGCTGTTCCACGTGTTCGAAGGGATACGGTGTAAAGCGGAGTTGTTCTCGAATCTGTTGCCCCGGTGTTCTGGACATGTCAGCCAAGTGGGGTTCAGAGCGAGACCATATGTCTGCTGCGTAATCGAGGCGACGAATCATATCCGGTACCCAACCGGCACCGATTTCGATCACGCCGCCCTTGAGCGAAGGGAATTGTTCCAATACTCCATCGAGCACGAGCGTAGAAATAAAGCGCTGAGCCGCATGATGAATTACCGTCAGGTCTTTCGAACCAATGACTTCTGCACCCCCTCGGGCCGTGGTCCGGTCCGGACGACCGTCATTCATCCATGGTTCCTCGATCGATAACGGTGCACTTCCGACGTGCAGAATAAACGGCACACGAGCCTCTTCGAGGGCAGCCCAAATACGATCGTGCAAAGGATGTCCGGGCGATCGACCCCCAGGAGGATCCGCGCTGATCCAAACTGCGCCCAAACCCAAATGAAGCGCGGTGTCGATTTCTTTGAGTGCGCGGTCTGGATCCTGTAACGGCACCATGGCCACGCCGATCAACCGGGCATCGCCGCCGACGAACTCCGCCATGGCCCGATTATGAGCGGTTGCAGCGCCGTAACTTACGGCGGCGTCAGAGGCGCCAAAGATCAATCGTCCGCAAAATGACGAAAAGATCACTTGTCGTCGAAACCCCAAGAGGTCGAGGGCCTTTCCCCTCTCCTCGCCGTTGAAGGCACCAAGTGCATCGTGCCATTTCGGACCTCGAGTGAGTTGATCGCCGAGCTCCAGCAGACGCGCCACGGTTTCGGGCGAATGCCGTTTTAATCCAACGTGCTCGCCCGGGTCGAATATTCCCGTTGTGGTTTGCCCAAGATTTGGAAGGGAGGTTCGGACCGAAGCATCTGCGTGCGCCGTCAGGAAATCGGGCATTTCCATCAGGTGACTATCGGCGTCGTGGATGATGCGGTCACCGGCATAACTCATCGGAGGGGGTGGTTCCTTTGTTGGTTTTTTCATTGTTGATTCTCTGCGGTCCAGCGGGTTTTGCCAACCCGGCGTGCGTTTCCCCGTATGATAATCGGACGCTTGGCTCAGTAATGGGGTGGCGGAGGTTCGTCCTCCGGGTTGATGATATGTTCCGCCGTTCGAACTTGTTCCATAAGCATGCGGATCATGGCGTCGTGTTCGTCCACGCGTGTTTGGCACGTGACAATGACGTCGTTCAGTTTCTGGATCGTGTCCTCTTGGAAGGTTAATTTGGTTTCAAGATCTTCAATACGGGCCGCGGTGTCTTGTTCTGCCATGGTGCCTCATTTACGCCGTTGCACCGGCGATGGGAAAAATAGAACTCTATGAGCGATCGACATACAGGCGCAACGTTTACCGAGGGTAGTGTTGGACGCCACCTCCTGCGGTTGGGGTCCTTCATTACGATGGGATCGTTGAGCATGAATTTTGCCCGTTTGGTTGAGGCCGTCTATCTCGGATGGATTGGTACCGAAGCATTGGCTGCCCTTGGTTTTGCTTTCCCAGTGACGATCACGTTGTTTGCGTTTGCCGGCGGCATTGGCACGGGGGCGTCGTCCGTGATCGCTCGTTCCGTCGGAAGCGGTGACGGTGAGCGTGCTGCCTTGCTAGTGACCCACGCGCAGCTACTAGTGCTCGTTGTCGGCACCGTCATAGGATTGCTCGGTTTCTGGTATGCCGAAACCGTGATCACCGCGCTTGGAGCCACGGGCCAAGTTCGTGAGATGGCGGTCGATTATCTGACGGTATACATGTTGGGGTTCCCGCTATTTATGCTCTCCATGGTCGGGTCGACGTTGCTGAGAGCAACCGGTCGCGCCGCAAGCCCAGGCATCGTCATGACGACGGGTTCGGTCCTGCAGATGGCCTTCGGACCGGTGTTGATCTTCGGGTGGTTTGGACTACCGGCGTTAGGAATCGCGGGCGCTGCATGGGCGTACGTGTTGTCCCGCGTGTTTAGCGTCAGCATCTATCTGGCGTTGTTGGTCAGGGCACGCATGATCCGCCGTTCGATGAAGGGGTTCTGGCAGTCGTTCGCGGCGATTGTTCACGTGGGTGGACCCGCCACGGCGAGCGGCCTAATCCAGCCCGTGTCCATGCTCATTATTACCCGTCTCCTCGCGGCGCACGGCCATGAAGTCGTGGCGGGCTACAACGTTGCCATGCGCGTAGAAACCATGGTGCACATGGTCCTCTGGGGCGCGTCTTCATCCATTGGCCCCTTCGTCGGCCAAAACTGGGGCGCAGGCCAGTTCCAACGAGCACGACGGGCGCTCTCGTTGAGCAACCGATTTTGTCTTGCGTGGGGGCTGGTGACGTTTGTCGTGTTATTTCTGGGGGGTGACTATTTTGTCCGCCTCATTGATGACAACGAGACCGTGGGGGCAGTGGCCCGAATGTTTTTTCTGATCGTGCCGCTTTCGATCGGGTTCATGGGCGTGATGCAGGTCGCCAGCACCTGCTTCAATGCACTGGGCCGTCCCGCACCTCCATTGATTATCGCGTTGTTACGGACTTTCGTTATGTACGTTCCCATCGCCATTGTGGCGAATTGGATGTGGGGGTACCCGGGGATATTTGCTGCCACGGCTCTCACCAACGTGGTGATGGGGACAATCGCGTGGGAATGGAATCGAAGGACCGTGCGTGTGGGATCGTCTTTGTCGACACAAGAGCGGGTGCAGGTCTCTGGATAGAAACGTAGGTAGGGTCCCATTGACGCGACGTTAAGAGAATTCGGTCGTTTTCTCGTGGATCGTTTCTATCCCGCCGCTGGTGATCTGGCTGATTGTGGCGGTCGCGCGCCGTCCCTCAATTTCAAGGAAACCGATGGTACCGTGCCGCAGATCTTGGTTCCTCGGGAGCGTTGGCGAACCAGGGTTCACGCACATTAGTTGGTCGACGAGATGAATTTCGTCGTAGTGCGTGTGCCCGTATACGATGACGTTTGGTAGAGGCGCTCGAAATAGCCTATTTCTGCGGCGCATTAGATAATCGGCGGCCCGCCTTCGAGCGGTCGGAAATTCGTGGACTAGACCAACCGTTACATTGTCGAATTGGAGCTGCCAGGTCTCCTTCAAGCGCTTGTCGGTGAGTTCAAGGTCGCCGTTTCCTGTGGCAACATGCGTTGGCGCGAGCTGCGCAAGTTCGTCGATTACATCAACCGTCCACAGATCTCCCGCGTGGAGGATCCCGTCAACTTCGCTAAACGCGCGGACGATTTGGGGCCACAACGTTTTGGTGGTGCCTGGAATGTGGGTATCGGCTATCAGGCCTAATTTCACGTTCTTGGAGTCCTAACCTGCCGGGCGGTTTAGCGTTTGGGTTGAGTGATCGCGAATTCGTCGGTTGTCAGAAGATTATGCACCATACGATGACGCAACTTTGAGAGCCTTGACTCACGCGCAGAAACCTTTCAGTTTTGCTTTTCGGTGCGGACAATATTTTTTCAACAGTTCCGGGGGAAGCATGAATAAATTTTTCTTAACGGCGCTAATCGGTTGTTGGGGGATTGGTTGCGTCGCGGACGACGAAGCTTTGACTCTAGACGAACTGATGCCCATGTTTGGATGGGATTTTGAAGCTACTGAAATACGGATCGAAAAAGTCGGTGACGGCCTATTCGTTCTATTCGGTGTTGGCGGAAATATCGCGGTCTCCGTTGGCAGCGACGGTGTCATGATCGTCGACGATCAGTTCCCAGAGATGATGGATAAGATTTATGACGCGGTTGCGACCCTTGCGGGATCAAGGCACGCCAGCCGCGAGAGTCCGCAGATTGACTACGCGATAAACTCTCATTGGCACTTTGATCATGCCCAGGGAAACCTGGCATTAGGCCCCGCAGGAACACAAATCGTCGCGCAGTCGAATGCGCGGGTTGATATGGCGAGTGGCGGCGTGATTAATTTAGTTCTCGCGCGGTACGGACAATCTCCGTATCCGGCTGACGCGTTACCCAGTATTACCTTTGATGACGGGATGCAATTCCATTACAACGGCGAGCGAATCGACCTGATGCATTTCGGGCCGGCGCATACGACCGGCGACGTGGCGGTATTTTTTCGCGACCACAACGCGGTACATCTCGGCGACGTATTTAACAACGCTGGTTATCCGTTTATTGATGCTGATAGCGGTGGCGATATTGATGGGATGATTGCCTTTTGCCAACAGACGTTGGATCAACTTGAACCGGGAGCGGTCGTCATCCCCGGACATGGCGAAATAACCGATACCGACGCGCTTGCCGACTATATCGCGATGTTGATTACGGTGCGTGACCGGGTGAAGAAGCTGATGGATGCAGGCAAATCTATCGAGGATGTAATAGCAAGTGACCTGACCGCGGACTACACCGATCGGTACGGTGAAGAATCTGCGTCGCTCGGCTTCATTGACAGGATCTATACGAGCCTCGCAAAAAAACGCTGATCGAGGTGGATTTACGATTGCCGCTCCATCTGCATAATTAACTTGTCGGTTCTGAGA
>JAKUTH010000071.1 GCA_022448085.1 Pseudomonadales bacterium
GTGATCAAGATGATGCGGTTTCGATTAAGCACGGTCCTTGTCGGTCTGAGTCTGATCGTCATGATTCTTCCATTGGCAGGTATTCAAATCCTTCGTCTATACGAAAGTGCACTAATACGGCAAACCGAATCGGAGCTTCTAGCCCAAGGAGCCTTCGTCACAGCCATGTATCGACAATCGCTTCAAGCAATGACCGAGAGCCAAGCTGAACCCGCGCAACAAGATTTTCGCGTCGACGCGACGAGACAAATCTCAAGTGAACTCGACCTTGCAACGACGGAAATTCAACCTCCGTTCACTACAATAAATGAGAAAGAACCTCCGGATCCGGTCGCTCATGCAATAGGTTTGACTCTCGAGCCTGTGCTCGCGGAGGCTTCAAAGACAACTTTCGCAGAAATATACGTGTCAGACCATCACGGGCGTATCGTTGCAACTACCGAGAACGCGCTCGAACAGTCGATTGACGCCTCCGACCCATTAAATGCCGTCTTCTCGGGAACATCGATAAGCCAATTACGGCGTATCTCCTCCGTGGAGGCTTCAGGATTCATCGGATTCGGAAGCGGATCCAATTTAGCAGTTCTCGTTGCTCTTCCGATCATCGAAAACGGCACGATAATGGGCGCCGTCGTGCTGTCCCGCCCACCACCGAACATTTTCACGGCGCTCTATGCAAAACGACTCCTTTTGCTCGAAGCGGTGGGAGTCCTTCTCGCTGTCGTCGTCCTGATTTCAATTTTTACTTCGCGGACAGTAGTGAATCCCATTCAACGTTTGGCAAAAGAAGCCAATCTCGTGGCACGCGGCGAACAACAAACATTCGACGATAACCACGTCTACCGGACTCTCGAAGTCGATCAACTCGCAAGGCGCCTCAAGGAAATGGCGGATGCGCTACAACTGCGATCCCACTACATCCGAGATTTTGCACGCCATGTCAGCCACGAATTTAAAACACCTATCGCCGCCATCAGGGGTGCGGCTGAAGTGCTGGAAGATCACGCCAGCGACATGACGGCCCAAGAGCGCTCTAAATTCATGGGGAACGTTCGGTCTGACCTCACTCGACTTGAACGATTGACCAACGGTCTACTGGAGCTCGCGACCGCCGAAATGTCTCGTGCGACCGACGTGTCTTGCGTTCTCGCCGACGTCGCCGGAGAGTGCCGACGTGCATCAATGCACGGGGCAACGCGTACCCCGATGGCAATACCTCGAAAAAGCCTCGGCGCCATCCTGACTCATTTAACCAAGAACGCCGAACAACACGGTGCTCACTCGATTGAAATTCATAGCGCGGTCGTCGGCCAGCAGCTCCAAATCGAGGTCACGGACGACGGCAGAGGCATTACTGACTCAAACAAACACCTGGTATTCGACCCTTTCTTTACAACCTATCGCGATGGAGGTGGTACTGGTCTTGGGCTTTCGATTGCCCGCGCAATAGCACGTAACGCCGATGGCGACCTGGATTACATCGCCGAGGCGTCCGAAACCGGAACGACATTTCGCCTAGCCATTCCGTTGGCCCGATCTAACGATCAGTTCAGTCCATAAAGCCGCTCAACATTTTCGCGCGTAATTCGCTTTCTTTCGTGATCCGGAACATCGCAGAAAATTTCATCCAGCACTTCTAAAGAACACGGCCACGTTGAATCGACGTGGGGGTAGTCAGATCCCCACATCAGATTGTCGATACCTATCAACTCCCGAGTGAGTACAGCAGGCCGATCATCTTCGATGGTGGCATAAAACTGCCGCGACCAAACATCTTGGGGAAGCTCCCCCGTATATTCATCGGAACGGAACCGGTATTCCCGCTGTAGTCCCTGATCAATGCGATCCAGCCAGTGCCCAATCCAGCCACCGTTAAATTCGGCAACCACGAACTTTAAGTCAGGATGCTTCGTTGCAACGCCTCGACAGATCAAGTCGGTCAAGGTTCTTTGAATCGTGCTCTGCGTGTTCGCGTAATCGGCTATCGGATCACGCGTCGCCTTGTTCGGCCGAAATTCCGGTGGTAAATACGCGTTCGTTCCTACATGCATCGACAGCGGGAAATTAGCTTCCTCAGCCAAAGTCCACACACCCTCGTAACACGGATCATGGTATGGCGCACCCGCGGGCGACGTGCAGGGTATGCATCCGCCAAGAAATCCGTTCTTGATGACGCGATTCAGCTCTTCGCGTGCGGCGACTGGATCCTGCATGGGAATCGCAGCTAAACCGAACAATCTTGAATCGGAATTTTTGGTGTAATCCAGAAGCCAATCGTTGTAATTCTTCTGGCAAGCGACAAGTAATTCGGTATTTTCAAAACTAAACAGTCCAAAAAAACCAGGATAGAGAAATTCCGCCGCAATCCCGTCCGCGTCTTGATCGACGTGACGACGCGATCCGTCTCTAATCCCCTCGCGAAGACCGTCGTATCCCCGAGACATAATCGCCATGACGTCGGGGTCGGCCAAATCATCGACTTCCGGTTTACGACCGGACCTCCGCTGCACCTCAACACCATCGCGCATTCGAAGTCCCGCGATCCCTATCCGTCGACGGATACCCGCCTTGCCTTTTGACGGAATAATGATCGCGTCTAGTTCCGTGCCCGCGTGCATAACCCTCGGTGCGTCATCTCCAAAACGTTCGGGCAACCCAACGAACACGTCGGCCCCTTCAACCACATGTGAATCCGCCGAAATCGGCTGCATCGCCTTGCCCCTCATTCAATCGATCGGAAGCCGAAGCAAACTAATATCCAAGATCTTTGTCAATCACTCCTTCCAAAGTCCTACCAGCGCGGACGTGCTCGAGGTTCCGGATGAACCGATCAAGATTTCGGGACGCTCGAAACTGGCTGGCGCCTGCCGTGTGAGGACTCATGACAACGTTCTCGAGTATCCAAAGCTCACTGTCGGCTGGAAGCGGTTCGCGCGGGGCAACGTCCAACGCAGCGCCGGCGATAGTTCCTTCCTTCAAAGCTTTGACCAGATCCTCCTCGACCATTACTTCTCCACGCGTAACGTTAACGAGCACAGCGGTATCCTTCATGGCTAAAAACGCCGATGAATCAAATTTTCCTCGCGTCTCGGACGTTAACGGACAGCAAATCGACACCACGTCAGATCGCCTCAACATGGATTCAAACCCTTCGAGACCCACGACCTCGTCGGCACCATCAGACACTTCCATCTCTTCGCGATCTAACGCGATCACGCCCATACCAAACCCGACCGCTCGCCGAGCCATGGCTTTGCCGGTACCACCAAACCCAAAGATCCCTAGGGTAGCGCCCGTCAGCTCAATTTCTTTCGATCGCATTTCGGGCCGATGCTTCCAAGAATCTGGGCCTAAACGTAATGCTGTGCCTAATTGTCGCGTCAGCATCAACAAAAGGCCGAAGCCGTGGTCGGCGAGATGTTCACCCACCAACCCTTTTTCACTCGTGAGAATGACATCACTCGATACGAATTCGTCGTAGAGAAACATATCCACGCCCGAAGCGATCGCATGCACCCATTTCAGTCGATTGCTTGCAAGAAACATCCTTTTCGATACAAGCCCTAGTACGACGTCGGCGTCGCCTACATGATCGATCGCGTCTTCGGGTGTACTCACGACTACGTCAGCGTTCCCGCCGGCAACGCGGATTCGTTCGATCTCGATATCGGGGACTGACGGCAAGGTCAGTCCGGGAATGATCAGAATCTTCACGAAAATTCCACTTCAACGTCACCAATGGCAGCACCAAAATCACCGCGCCAGCAGCCACTTCGGACGATTCTTTGTCGGGTATACGACCCGGTAATCACTTGATCTCCCGCTTTAATCGACCGATCAAACCGAGCCAACGTTGCTGCCAGAGCCACAAGCGAATCGAAGTGATCATCAATATGGTTTTTCGCAGCAACCGTTTCGACGTGCTCTCCATCCCGAGTTAAATCCACGGAGAGCAAATCGAAAGGAAAACCACTCCAGTCGAGTTGCCTTCCTTCACCGACGACTATCCCCCATTGCGACAGGTTGTCCTCTAGGCGTTGCTGCAGTGTTGCTTCGGGTGTTAAGCGTTGCTCGTTAATCTCAAAGGCCGGTGCCACGGATGCAATGGCATTGATCAAGTCGTCGCGATCCGCGTCCCCACCCACGTCGCGTTCAAAACTAAAACAGAGTTCATTTTCGAGCCCATAGATTCCGGGCTCAGAGAATGGCAACTGGGTACCCGTTGAAAAGACGCGTTCAGCCAAGATATAACCGAACGGCCGAAAGCCCACACCCATGGAATCCCTCGCCTGTCCCGACGTCAGGCCGACCTTCCAACCCGCGTTCTTGCGATCCCCGAGTTTCACCAATTGGCGTTCAAGACCAGAGTACAGTTCATCCATCAAGCAAAGTCCTCAAGTTTGGACTTCCACGCCAATGCCTCCTCTGGCGAACGGATGGTCGCACCCATACCCGGTTGCGGTGACACCGGGACCAACACACGATCAACGTGCAGTGCGGTAAGTGCGTCGAGCCCATCATCGGAAGCTGGATAACTGACCGTGATTTCGAGTTCGTCAGGATCTCTACCATTCGATTCCGCCGTCGTCCTGGCAAGCGCAATCAGATCTTCCGGCAGTTCGCGCGCGGGGAAAAATCCATCACCAATCCGTCCTGCGCGTCGAGCCGCCGCTCGAGAATGCCCCCCGACGATCACCGGTACGCTGCCTTCCGAGGGCCGTGGTAAACAATAGACATTGTCAAAGCGAAAAAAATCGCCGTAAAACGACGCCTTCTGTTGCGACCAGAGCGCACGCATTACCGCGACGTACTCATCAGTCCGTGCTGCCCGATCATCAAAAGACGCACCTATGACGTCAAATTCCTCACGCATCCAACCAACACCGATTCCTAGCAAAACCCGGCTGCCACTCATGAGATCAAGCGTCGCAATCTGTTTCGCCACAACCACTGGATTGTGTTGCGGAAGGATAAGTATTCCGGTGCCAAGCTTAATTCGTGTGGTATGAGCCGCCACGTAGGCCATCCAGATAAGCGGATCCGGCAGCGGCAAGTCGTATCGGTCTCCCGCCATCCGGCCATCTTTTGAGTAGGGATATTTTGATGCATGAAGTTCGGGAATAACCGTGTGTTCAACCGTCCATGCCGAGTCAAAGCCAGCCTCTTCAGCGGCAATAATCAATTCGACCGCATGAGCCGAGTCAATAAAACGTCCCGTATTGCAATAACGTAGACCGAATTTCATCTACTTGCCCCATCCCGTTCCATATCAACGCTTGAGCATACCCGGTGTTGACGGTAGCGTAATCACCTTGCAAGTAAGTAGGCACAAGAAAGCCATGCGTACCGGACTTCGCGTTATCGACACTGACTCTCATCAAATGGAACCACAATCTATTTGGAAGGAATACATCGACCCACGCTTCGTGGACCGAGCGCCCGCCGTGGGCGATATGGGCGACGGCAAGCGGGGCATGATGGTCGAAAATGAACCCGTGACGCGTCAAACCGGTTCCTACCCTATGGATTCCAAAGACTTCCACGAAGCCACCGCCAAGGCCATGGAGCGCTTCAAAGACACGCGCGACCAGGGGTTCAGCGCAGCCGCCAGGCTAAGTGACATGGATGCACACGGCGTTGACGCACAGGTCATCTACCCTACCGTCGGCGGGCAGATCCTTGGCAAATCGTTTACGGATCCCGAACTTTTATTGGCCGTATGCGCCGCGTACAACGACTGGTCGCTGGAATATTGCAGCCTTGCGCCGGAACGATTGCGGATGGCCGCGATGCTTCCCGTCCAAGCACCCGATCTCGCGATCGAAGAAGCTAGAAGGACCGCAGCCAAGGGAGCCGCCTGCTATTACGTTCGACCTAACCCCGTCGCCAACCGCAATCTATACCACGCTGATTACGATTCGCTTTGGACCGAAATAGAGTCGATAGCAAAACCGGTTTGTATACACGATTCGGGTTCGCCCTATCTTCCGTCCTATGGCGACCGTATGGAAACGCATACCTCCGGTCATATCATTGCGCATCCCTTCGAAGCCATGGTCGCGATGATGAGTCTCATCTGGTACGGCACCATCGAGCGACATCCAAACCTTTCAATCGTTCACGTCGAAGCAGACGCCGGTTGGTTGCCTTATTGGCTCCAACGCATGGAGCAGCACTGGGACTTTTCCGGCTGTGCCGAACATCCAGAACTTAAGCGACGACCTACCGAATACTTCAAGAGTAATTTTCTTGTGGCATGTCGCGGCGATGAAATCACTCTACCGGCGGCGTGCGAACTAGTTGGAGACGACTACATCACCTTTAACACCGACTATCCACACCCCGACGGAACTTGGCCGCTGGGCATGGAGAACTTAGAGAACCAACCGCTTCCGGAAGAGTCGATCCGAAAAATATTTTGGGATAACGCCGCTCCCGCTTTCGGTTGCGCCTAGCATTGTCAAAATACAGCTAATCACGCTAATACCCCGTTGTACAGATCAACGTCTTCATGGAACACTGCGCGTCGTTCAAATAGGCAACCGGGATTTCGTCGCTAATGATCGAAAAAGCCCGAAGCATGCTGGCTTCGTACAACGCGGCGATGACGGAACTACAGGCACTCATCGACGATTCTTTCGTAGACGCCGTCAAGACACTTGCAAGTCTTGAGTCCGTCCTAATTATTACAGGCCTCGGGAAAAGCGGCCTGGTTGGACAAAAGGCCGCGGCAACGTTCTCGAGCACCGGCACCCCAAGTGCTTTCGTGCACCCCGTGGAAGCACTGCACGGGGATCTCGGTATCGTTCAGCCGGGATCAGCCATGCTTGCCATTTCAAAGGGGGGCGGGAACGAGGAAACCATCGAATTTGCTCGTCAGTACCGGAGCGTCGTCAATGGTCCGGTGATCACGCTTACGGAGCCAGCATCTCGATTGGAGGATTTAGCTGACATCGCGCTCCACATACCCCCACTTCCCGAAATCGACGAATGGGATTTAGCGCCCACCACGAGCACCATGACGAGTATGGCAGTCTGCGATGTGCTGGCCATTTGCACGCAACAAAGTAAAGACTTGACCGCGGACGACTTTGCTCAATTCCACCCGAGCGGGACCCTCGGTAAGCGCCTGCTCTTGAATGTCGGTGATCTAATGATCTCGGGCACGGACTTACCAATCCAGGGCTTAAACGTTTCGTTTGCGGATCTTGTCTACGAGATTTCCTCGAAAGGTATGGGCATGGTGTTACTGACCGAAAAAAACGGCGATCTTTTTGGCGTTCTAACCGACGGAGATATTAGACGGTTGATGGCCCGTGATGAACCAGTCACCGAAATGACTGCCGCAGAGTGTTTCCGAGCAAGCCGACGGGGGGACGATCTTCCGAAAGTCGATAGGGGTTGGGCGACTGCAGACACAAAAGCCATCGACTGCCTATCGCAAATGCAAATACATCAGATCACGTCGTTGGTCATTCTCGAAGGCCAAACACCCATTGGCTTGGTACGAATGCAGGATCTCGTTACCGCCGGACTCTAGTGCTGAATCGAATCCACCCGACAAACGCAAATCGTGCGCGGTCCCGTAATTACGCGTCCTACAATCTCTTGCGAGCCTCTAATACTCGATTAGAACGTTTCGGTCTTCGGCCGACTTTAATTCAGCGGCAAAGCCAATCAGGCCCTATCCTGCGAATTGGCGTTCGTCCCGATGAAGCTTGATACCGACACCGTTATGATCCGATGTCCCTATTGTGGCGAGTCGTCGGAGGTGGTTATTGACCTCTCTGTTGCCCTTCAGGAATACGTGGAAGATTGTTACGTCTGTTGCCGACCCGTGTCGATTTCAGTCTCTGTCGATGAGGGTTCTTTACGCGTCGATACAAGAAGCGAGACCGAATAACCGACTTGTGCTTTTATAGCCGATCATCCAACGAATCAATAAGCGCATCAAGAATATGATTAGTATCGGTCAGGACCTGCACCAACGATTGGATTCGGCACTTAACGACGGAAAAACGCTCACCGCTGCCTACGTCGATACGCGAGGTAAACCTCACATCTCGTTCTACGGTAGTACACACGTCCACGAACCAGACAAATTAGCCATATGGGTCCGTAATCCAGAATCAGACCTCATCCAGGCAATTCCCAATCGACCCGACATCGCGTTCATCTACGGCGATATCGGTGATCGCTTCTACGCAAAGTTTGAAGGCACGGCCCGCATCGAAACTAATCACGAAATCCGTCAACGCGTATACGACGAGATGCACCCTGTCGAACGACAATTTGATCCTGATATGAGTGGCATCGCAGTAGTGATCGACCTGCATACGCTTACCGTCCAATCCGGCCGTGAGAAGGAGATATCGACCGCGTGATGAATTCCATAATCGATCGAACTGGGGATTCGTCAATCCCAACCCGATCCCCAAATCGAGTTATTCGCTCCATCCGCACCGAGCCAATGCCCCGTAACGCCAAGTCATCACCTTCTTTGGAGAAACCGTGACCGACCAGCTAACTACGCCATCGGGTCATCGTCTTGGACAGGTGAGCTGGGCACTGTTCGAGTGGGCACGGAACCCGTACTACATCTTGATCATGATCTACATCTTTGGGCCTTACTTCACCAACGACGTCATCGGCGACCCTGTGCTAGGACAGGAAATCTGGGGCTATATCACTGGCTTCGCCGGTCTTATCACAGCGAGTTTAGCTCCGTTCCTCGGGGCTATCGCGGACAAAGTCGGCCGGCGCAAGCCGTGGATAGCGGCATCAGTGATCATGATGATCCCTGCGATCCTTCTCCTTTGGTACGCAGTACCAGGCCAAGAGATGCGCGGCATCGTTACAGTCGCGATTGCCCTCGCAATCGCTGGCACCGGCTTCGCATTTACTGAGGTTTTCCACAACGCGATGTTGCCTTCGATCGTCCCGTACAACCGGCTCGGCAGTTTGTCCGGACTCGCGCTTAGTCTCGGCAACGGGGGGACGCTGATCATCTTAGTCGCTATGTTGTACGCGTTTGCCCTTCCCGCCCAACCAATCATCGATTGGGGCTGGCTTCCGGACAAGGTCTTATTTGGGCTCGACGTATCGAGCCACGAACACGATCGCATTGCAGCACCTATCAGTGCTGTCTGGCTGTTCGTGTTCTCGTTGCCACTGTTCCTCTTCACCCCCGATCAGGCCGGAACAGGGATCACGGCACGGGCTGCAATCCGCCAAGGCATGGCAGATGTGTGGTTAACCATTCGTCGTTTGCGTGATTACCGTAATGTCGGACTTTACCTCTTCGCGCGCATGCTCTTTAACGATGGCAAAGTAGCGATCATGACGTTCGGCATTATTTACGCATCCGGTGTCTTTGACTGGGGGTTGGCGGAAAGATTACTGCTCGCAGTATTTCTTACGATCTTCGCGATCGTTGGCGGTCTCGTCGGAGGCTGGCTTGACGACATCGTCGGGTCGAAAAAGGCACTTCTGGTGACCATTGGTGGTAATTGCGTAGCACTTTTCATCGCAGTATCGATTACGCCAACCACACTGCTCTTCATTCCCGTCGAAGGAATGGATGTACCGGTGTGGGATTTCGCTTTCTTTCGAACCCTGCCCGAAATCCTCTACGTGTTGGTCTCGGTGCTATTTGCACTGTTCATCACCTCCGCGTACGCAAACAGTCGTGCCATGTTGGCGAGAATCGCCCCAGAGGCCGAAATGACTAAATTTTTCGGACTGTACGCGCTTTCCGGTCAGGTCACGACATTCATTGCACCTCTGATGGTCGCTTTTTTTACGCGGTTCTATGGAAATCAGGCGGGGTTCGGCTCGGTGTTAATTCTACTCATCGCAGGATTTGTATTAATGTTTTGGGTCAAGGAGACACGAGAAAGTTACTGACGGATAAGGGGACAATCCACCGAAGCGTCATTTCGCACGCTATCACCGAGCAAGAACCTTCAATGTGGGTTTGAGTGTTTGCTGAAACCGTACGCGCGTAAAACCCTGCCGCCGCATTACGCGTTCAATCGAACGGCGCGTGAAATACAAGAGATGTTCGGGCGGGCGGATAAAGTCCACGGCATAGGGATCACGGCGGACCGATCGGTGGCC
>JAKUTH010000072.1 GCA_022448085.1 Pseudomonadales bacterium
TGCCAATGATCGATACGCAAATTATTGAGGTTCCTAATCCGACACATCCATACGGTGTGCGCGGTGTGGGCGAGACTCCAATCACGGCACCATTGGCCGCGACATCGAATGCGGTGCGCGATGCGCTAGGATTTCGTGTGTCGGAATTGCCTATGTCGCCGCCGCGGTTACTCGAGGCGATTGATTCGCAGGAAGGCTGACAACACGGGAAGGGGGGTCAGCGTCTATGGACCCCTCACGCTTGTCCATCCATGATTAAGGTCGTATTCCCTGATCACCTCATGCCAAATACCGAGGGCGTGAGGGAGACCGAGGTGGATTGCGATAGCTACCGTTCGTTGGTGCGTGAGTTAGAAAAGCGCTGGCCTGGGATTGAGGACGTACTGGCGAAAACGGCGGTTGCGATTAACGGACAGATATATCAGGACGCGTGGTTGGAAACGATAGCGCCGTCCAGCGAAGTATTTTTCATGCATCGAATCGAAGGCGGTTAGGTCTGCGTTTTCAGTTCCAATGCGGAAATCCCAAGTGCTCGTGATAGCGAATGGGTAAAAGTCGAGATCCGTCGTGCCTAAGTTGATTAATCTCGGTTCACTTTGTGTCGACAACGTGTATTCCGTCGATACGATCGCAACCGTGGGAGAAACCGTTGCCAGTCGGAACCACGCGGTTTTCCCGGGCGGCAAAGGGCTCAATCAATCGTTGGCAGCGTCGAAAGCCGGCGCCGAGGTTCACCATATTGGTTGTGTTGGCGAGGACGGGGATTGGCTTAAGGAAGTACTGGCTGAAGCGGGTGTGAACGTTGGCAATGTACGACGGATTGAGACGCCGACTGGGCACGCGGTTATCCAAGTGGATTCGACAGGACAGAATTCTATTGTGATCAGTGGTGGCGCCAATCGCTCGATTCAAGTGCTAGACCGGGACGTTGCTTTCGCGTTGCTACAGCCGGGTGACTGGTTACTATTGCAAAACGAGATCAATGACATAGAGGCCGTGCTCAAGGAGGCCGGCGATCGCGATGTCAACGTCGCATTCAATGTGGCTCCAGTGGATGGCCGCGAACAGAACTATCGCCTCGATGCCGTTCGTTTGCTGATCGTTAATGAGGTCGAAGCGACAGCGTTGGCTCGAAAAACTGTTCCCGATGCTGCCCTTGACGCGTTATGTGGTCGTTTTCCAACGGCCCACATCGTATTGACACTCGGCCGAGAAGGCTTACTCCATGGGATCGGGGGTCATCGCGAAAAACTTGCTGCCTACAGGGTTGAAGCCGTGGACGAAACCGCTGCAGGCGACGCGTTCGTTGGCTACTTAATGGCCGGACTCTTATCGGGAGAGGAGTATGCGAAGGCGTTGCTACTGGGATCTGCTGCGGGTGCGTTAGCCGTGACCCAAGAGGGCGCGGCGAGTTCGATTCCCGAGTACGCGGACGTCTTGGCGATGCAGGATTCGAACTAGAAACGAATTCCGGTCGCTTTTTCTAGGTCTTTGATGGCTTGGTCTTCTTCGATGACCTTGATGGTGGTCATGCCGAGTGCCTTTGCCGGTTTCAGATTGATACCGAGATCGTCCAAAAAAACACAACCGTCGGGTCCCACGCCCATCCGGTCACAGGCGATTTCGTAAATGCGAGGGTTGGGTTTTCGCACCCCTTCAACGCTGGATTCGACGATGACGTCAAATAGCGCCATGACCGATTGAGATGCGGCAGCTTTGGCTTCGTCCCTCGCCATGCTGGGGCCTTCGCCGGACTTCATGTTGTTGGTAATGCAACCAACTTTGAAATGTTCCTTGCACTTTTTTAGTACGCTGACCATGCGAGGTCGCAATTCACCGGAAAGTAACTCAAGCACGCGCACACCCCGGACAGGATGCCCTAGCGACTCACTTTCTCGTTCAAAGAGTTGATCGAATTGTTCGGCCGTGATTGCGTTTGATTCAAATTGTGCCCACGCATTGGTCGTGGGATTGGTCGAATTGACTCGTCGAATAAAGTCTTTGGGGAGGTTGTGGGCGGCTTCGAATCGGTTGAACGCTTCAAAAGGGCTGGTCGTAAAAACGCCCCCAAAGTCCCAAAGAATGGCTTCGATAGACGTCACGGGTTTCAATTCTCTTGATCGAGGAGGAACGCGTTAATTTCTCGAACAAGCATCTCGGGATTGTCGATTTCGGGTAGGTGGCCTGCATCCTCAATCTCGATCGTACGCACCGGGCCCTGGATTCCCTCGGCGAAAACCGCGTTATAGGCAGAGGGAAGGACACGATCTTCCGATCCTCGGACCAATAAGGTTGAGTTGTGGATCCGGTGAAGGCGTGACGTAACGCCCGTGTTACCGAAAGGAAAAAGAAACCGTGCTGCGGCTTCCATCGACCGTGTCCGCAAAAGTGACCACTCGATTTCATCGCCGTCTGCCGGCATCTCCCATATGGCATCCCACCGCTCAGGGTGGCTGCAGACAAGATTAGGAATACTTTTAGGACCGGGTACCTGTGCCCAAATATCTGCGGCTGGGTCGTCCTCGAGGAAGACGCCAAACGGTGCGATGAGGACTAGGCGCCGGACTTGGGTTTCAACGAGACTCGCGATTTCGCTTGCGAGCGCACCGCCAACGGAACTGCCGATAAGATCGAACGTTGGTTCATCCAGTAATTCGAGAGTTTCGAGCGTGTGGACAACCCAATCGTACAGGGAATCGAGGTGCCGAAATTCGGTGGCTCCAGGGAAACCAGGTAGCGAAGGCACAATGACTCGGCGGTTTTTTGCCAGTGCCTCCAGGAAGGGAGTCCATGCGGGAACGCCACCGATCCCGGCAAGAAACACGACGGGAACGTCGCTCCTGCCTTCCTCCAAGACGCGAACTTCGCGGTCTCGTATCGTTAAGGATCGGGTCTCCGGCATTAAGCGACCTCAGCAGGCAAAGAACGCTCGCTGAGCGGCTGCGGCCACCACGCGTCATTCCATTGATCGTCGAACAGGTCTGAGATCTGTGGCATAACGCGTTCGGCGTACAGCTTGGTATTGTATTTAGCTAAATCGGTCGACATGTTGCCGAATTGGCAAAGCAACATTAGATGACCGACGTTCAGATTGGTACAGACTTCACGGATTCTTTCGGCGACTTGGTCCGGATCGCCGGCGATGACGTAACCTAGATCGAGAATGTCTTTCCACTCGCGTGCAGCCCCCGCCGGACCCGCGGATTTTTGCGCTGCAAGCGCTACTTGCGATTGAACTTTAGCCCGAATGGTCGCTTCGGACTGATACCCTGCCGGCGATGCCCATTTGGGATTGACGTGTAGGCATCGACCATAAAAGTATTCGGCCGACTCTTTGTAGAGCTCAAGCGCTTCTTTTTCGGTTTCTCCGACCGCTACAAATTGTAGAAATCCCGCGCGATATGGATTTCGGTCTTTACCGAGCTTGTCCATTTCGTCCCAAAAACCTTTCATGGTGGCTTCGCCGGCCTTGTAACCAAAGTACGAGAGATAGCAGTAGACGTAATCCATCTCTGCACACCAACGCCAGGTTTCGACGGACCCGCCTCCCGGTATCCACACGGGCGGATGTGGCTTTTGTACGGGTCGTGGCCACACGTTCACATAGCGGAGTTGGTTAAACCGACCGTTAAACGAAAAGGTTTCGTCTTCCTGCCAAGCCTTCATCACGATGTCGTGGGCCTCGTAGTAACGCTCGCGCAATTTGGACGGGTTCTGTGCGTAGGCGAAGATCGTGTCCATCGGCGTCCCGACCGGAAAGCCTGCGATTAATCGGCCGCCCGACATACAGTCGAGCATCGCAAATTCTTCTGCGACTCTGGTGGGTGGGTTGTATAACGCAAGCGAGTTGCCCATGACACAAATCGCGGGTTTCGTGGTACGTCGAGTGAGTGTCGAGGCGATCAGGTTGGGCGAAGGCATCAGGCCGTAGCCGTTTTGATGGTGTTCGTTACAACAGATTCCGTCGAAACCTAATTGGCCTGCATATTCGAGTTCGTCGAGGTACTCGTTGTAGTGTTGATGAACCCGCTTGGCGTCGAGCAGCTTTGAGTTAATGTCAACCCAGACGGATGGGTGGGTATCCCTAAAGTCATCGGGTAAGTCTTTGTACGGCATTAAATGAAACCAGAGGTTTTTCACGTTTCCCCTCGTACGATATCGATTGGACCAGTTGATCGTAGCACGGTCGATTTGGCCGATGTTGAGCCCCAGTTGTCTACGATTTCATTTGAATTAGAAAAGGGGTTATACGGTGAGTCGAGCTATAGTCAGTGGAGAATTCCGAATTTGATAGAGGGGTAGTTTCGTGGATTTACAAGACGGGGTGGCGATTGTGACGGGCTCATCCTCAGGCGTAGGGGCGGCTTGTGCACGACAACTCGCTGAGAAAGGCTGTCATGTGGTGATCAACTATGCACACAACGAAGGGGGTGCTAGGGCAACCCAAACTGCTTGCGAGGAATACGGTGTCGAGACGATTGTTCAAAAAGCCGACATTGCTGACGACGATCAGTGCCGTGCATTAGCCAATGCAGCACTCGATAAATGGGGGAGGATCGACGCGCTCATTAACAACGCGGGGATCACTAAATTTAATGCCCATCCCAATCTGGAAGGCCTTAACAAGCAGGATTTTCTGGATATCTACGCCGTCAATACAGTGGGCGCGTACCAGATGACCCGGGCGGTAGCAGAATCCATGCAGACCAGCGGCCGGGGAAGTGTCGTTAATGTTTCTTCCATTGCCGGCGTGATGGGGGTCGGGAGTTCGATCGCCTACGCAGCTTCTAAAGGAGCACTTATAACCATGACGTTGTCGCTGGCTCGAGCGTTAGGACCAGAAATACGTGTCAACTGCATTTGCCCCGGCTTTATCCAAGGCGATTGGCTGGAGCAGGGGATGGGTAGTGACGCGTATCAGGCAGCTAAGTCGAATGTCGAAGCGACGTCGCCGCTGCGAGTCGCGTCTACCCCAGACATGATTGCGGAAGGTATTTTGTATTTCGTTTGTGGGGCCGACGTGGTGACAGGTGAGACCATCATCATGGATGGCGGTATGCACCTAACGCAGGCCGGCTTGCACAAGCGGTAGTAGATCTCCAGATAAGCAGAACGTTGTATCGATCATGTAACTGATGCGAATCAGACGTCGACTTTCGGGTCTTATTTGAACTTTCGTTGCGGTCCGCGAAGTCATAATTCTGTAATAAAGCCGTGGCAAAGTTACTCCGTGGAATCGCATCAAAGAGTTGTGGTCGAACTTTCGTTCAGAGACGGCGTTGGTCAGATACGTTGATCCTTTCCGTTCTCATCCGATCGCGATTTTGCTGGGTGCTGGGTAAACCTAGCCTTTGTGTCGGGATGGTCGAGGATGGGCGGATCAGCGATGATTGATCGGGTGTATTCATTTAGGCGGAAAAATTATGTCTAGGGGTTCATTTCTCGACTTATTGGCGCAGTCGCCGGTAAAGCCGATGCTCGAACACGCGTTGATCGCAGGAAATTGCACGGAGGAACTTGGGGTATTTATTGCTGCATTGAATGAGAACGATTGGCAAGGCGTGATCAAATCTCGAGAAAGGATCGTTGAGTTGGAGCACGAAGCTGATGATCTGAAACGAGAAATTCGTGGCCACTTACCGAAAAGCCTTTTTCTTCCAGTACCGAGGGCTGACTTACTGGATCTCATTCGGCTTGTCGATCGATTGCCTAACACTGTGAAGGACATCTCCGGACTTATGACGGGACGGAAGATGCAGGTTCCGGATGGCATTCGCGCGAGCTTTACAGATTTTGTAACCAAGGCCGTCAACACCGCACGACAAGCGTCAGAATCAGTCGAAAGACTTGACGACCTGTTCAGAGTGGCATTCCGAGGCGAAGTTGCAAAAACGCTCGTAGTTTTGGTGCAGCAACTTGACGTGTTGGAGCATGAGACTGACGAGGCAGAAATAGCGGTTAGGGCAGAACTCTTTGCGATTGAAAACGATATCACCCCGATTGAAGTTATCTTTCTTTACGAAGTGGTGAAAGAGATCGGAGAACTTGCCGATAGAGCTCAGCAGGTCGGTCATCGGTTGCTCATGCTCGTCGCAAAGTAAGAATAAGGAGATGGGTTAGCTTGGAGATCATTACCGAATATGGCAGCAGCCTCCTCATTGTTGCATGCGTGCTTGGTTTTTTTACGGCGTGGGGTATCGGATCCAACGACGTCGCCAATGCGATGGGCACTTCCGTTGGAGCCAAAGCTCTGACGCTTACAGGAGCTATCCTGGTCGCGTGTGTATTTGAATTTGCTGGTGCTTATCTGGCGGGAGGCGAAGTTACCGAAACCATACGGAAGGGGATCATCGATCCGAGCCTACTTGCTAGTACGCCTCATTATCTTGTTTACGGAATGATGTCATCGTTGTTGGCTGCCGGCATTTGGCTGCTTGTGGCGTCGATATTCGGCTGGCCCGTATCGACAACCCACGCCATTGTAGGAGCGATTGTCGGGTTTTCGGCTGTATGTATCGGCGTTGAATCTGTCAGCTGGGGAAAAGTCGGATCGATCGCATCAAGTTGGGTTGTATCGCCTGTATTGGCGGGCGTGATTTCTTTTGGAATTTTCAAAAGTGTCCAATCACTTATTTTGGATTGGCCTGATCAATTTCAGCGTGCCAAGAAATTTATCCCGGGATACATCTTTATAGTCGGTTTCGTAATCTGCATGGTGACTCTACTGAAGGGTTTAAAGCATCTAGGTATTGAGTTGTCCACGCCAGAAAGCGTCGGTATCGCGATCGCTTTCGGGGCGATCCTGGCAGGTATCGGTAGATTTCTTCTTAGTTATGTCAAAGAAACGGGAGCTGATGCGCGCCAAGGGAAGCTTTCGGATCTGGAGAGAGTGTTCGCCATCTTGATGGTATTTACCGCATGCGCCATGGCGTTTGCCCATGGATCCAATGACGTGGCGAACGCCGTGGGTCCGTTGGCCGCTGTAGTCAACATTATCCAATCGGGCGGCCAAGTCATGGCACAGTCCGCTTTACCTGGCTGGGTCCTGCTGGTGGGCGCAAGCGGTATCGTACTTGGTCTGGTTATGCTCGGTTATCGCGTCATTGAAACAGTCGGCCGCAATATCACGGAGTTAACACCAAGCCGTGGGTTTGCAGCAAACCTTGCGGCAGCGACGACTGTTGTTGTCGCATCGGGTGCGAGTCTGCCGGTCTCAACGACGCACACGCTGGTCGGAGCCGTTTTGGGTGTTGGGCTTGCGAGAGGAATTGGGGCGATCGATGTGCGGGTGGTGGGGAAAATCATATTGTCGTGGATTGTTACGCTCCCCGCTGGCGCTTCGCTGTCCATATTGTTCTTTTACACATTTAAAGGGATATTCGGATAGGCGATTACCGGGCCCCTTTTCGATAACCTCTTTGATAGCGAGGTAATCCTCTAGGTTGATCGTCTCGCCTGAGGTAATTTAAAACCAAAAGTGCTTCCCTCGCCTATGGTGCTGGTTATCGTCAATGTTGATTCATGTCGAAGGAGAATGTGTTTTACGATGGCCAATCCCAGCCCGGTCCCACCATTTTTTGTATTCCTTGGCGAATCGACACGGTAAAAGCGTTCGGTCAAGTGTTGCAAGTGTTCTGGTGCGATTCCCGGCCCGCTGTCGGTTACTTCGAACAAATAGCCGTCCTCAACTGTTAACCAGCGTATTGTTATTTTTTCGCCTCCCGGTGTGTAGCGAACTGCGTTAATGATCAGGTTATTTATTGCACTGTAGATTTCTTCCTGAATACCTACGGCTATCGCTCCGTCATCTATCGACATTTCTATCACGTGATCGAAACTTTCCAGCTCCTTTATTTCACTCGAAATCGTCTCGATGATTTTTGCGACGTTAACGTTGTCCATTTCATATATTGAGGGTCGGGGAGATGATTCGAGACGAGTCAACGTCAACAAGTCTTCCACAAGATTCCTCATTCTTTGTACCGGAGAAAAAAGCCGAGCGACGATTTCCTCTGTATCTTGGATGGTTGCGCAATCTTGCAAAGCCTCTAAGTAACCAACGATCACAGTGAGGGGAGAACGCAACTCGTGGGAGATGTTCGCGAGAAAATCTTGACGCGTTGTTAGTAAGCGATTCAAGGGCGTCACGTCCCTGACCAAAATGAGCCGGTGATCGTCGTCGAAGAGATGGGCTCGGACTTCTAGCTGGGTGTTAACGTCCTTCGGCGAACTGACTTCAATGATTTCGTCGGTCACGGGACTTCGGATGATTGTCTCCACGCGCGGATCCTGCCAGTGCTCAATGAGATTGATCCCGCTGGCTTTGATGGGCAAATCCAGGATGTTTTTGGCTGCATCATTGGTGCCGGTGATACTGCCGTTGCTTTTGATAACGATCCACGCTTCGGGTAGCTCTTTTAGTTGTGTTCGTAGCGTCTTGGATGCATTGACTAGATTCTTTGAGCGGCCACGAGCGTTCTTCACCTTCATGAATAGTCGGTTAACCGGGACATATAGAAGCCCAGTAAACATTCTTGGTGGTGACAGTGGGTTTCGTGTCCATCGGCTAAATTGAACCAGCTCGATGACAACGAGAATAATGACCGCGAGCAGACTCGCAATGGTGCCTTTGATTGCGTCTCCAGAAACAAATGAAACGGTTGTACCGATAACGAGAACAACGAAGAGAACTCGAAAAATAAGAGGAGGTAGTGACGTTTTCATTTGCCGGAAGTCGTGTTGTAGACGTAGCCAACTCCGTGAATCGTCTTGATTACTGTCGACTTACCTGAGGGCTCCAACTTTTTCCTGAGCCTGACGATGTATACATCGACAGTTCGTTCTTCTACGTACACCGACCGCCCCCAAGCCCCGTCCAGCAGCTGATTGCGACTGAGAATACGATTTGGGTTCTTCATTAGATATTGAAGTAATCCGTACTCCCTCGGCTTAAGGTAGAGATTTTCGCCGTTGATTTGAAGCGTGTGATTGTGGGTATTCAACGACATTCCGTTACTTTCGATCAGCGATCCGGCTCCATCCGTGGAGCGGCGTAGGAGGGCATTTACGCGCGCGATTAGTTCGCGAGGAGAAAAAGGTTTAGTTATGTAGTCATCGACTCCTGAATCAAACCCTTGAATCGCGTCAGCCTCCTCGCTCCTCGCCGTCAACATGATGATTGGTATTTTTTCGGTGTCTGCGCGATTCCTCAATGTTCTCGTGAGGCTTAAGCCGTCCATTCCCGGCAGCATCCAGTCAATGATGACCAGGTCCGTTTGTTGTTCGGTCAGGATTTGCATCGCCGCCTCGGCGCTTGGGGATTCGAAGACGGAAAACCCTGTGTTTTCAAGTGAGAAACGCAGGAGACTGCTGATGTCAGCATCGTCCTCGACCACCAATATATTCTTTTTGCTCATGGAGAACCGCGCATACAAGCCGCTATTAAACAGTCAGTCAGAAGCGACCGTTACCAAAAACTTAACCAATGCGTATTTTTCGTTTTCTAGAACGCCAATTGCAACCGGGTTGAGATCACGGTGGCTGCGTCATCGTCGTCGGCTGTCGCGATCTTCTCACTCGTTACACGGATGACATTGAGCATCAGTTTCACGTTTTTATTGGGATAGAGATTGAGTCCGGCGAGGTAGCCCGATACCGCTTCGGTCGGTGCCCCATCGATGTCCAACTCAATGTGGTCTAACTTACCGACCAATTCCATGTCCCATACGTAGGCAGAGGACTTGATGATGTCCGTAACACCGGATTTTGCTTTGTATCCGCGACGCTCCCCGGTTAACGAGTAAGTGGCTTGCGAGTAATAGTGATGTACATCGCCGCCGGGACCGCCATTGGCCCCACCGACCTTCTTAACGAATACCTCAGATTGCAGGCTGAACGGACCAGAAATATAAAGCCCCTCGACACCCCACTGCCGAGCGCTGTCGATCGTGAGCGAGGATGAATCATGGTTTCCGCCGGACTCGGCAATGTCGAGAGCGAAGCCTTTTTGCTGTATTGGCTGAT
>JAKUTH010000073.1 GCA_022448085.1 Pseudomonadales bacterium
TTAGAGCAGTAAGCACGCCGGACAGCATATTGTCTTTCTGTCTCTTCGTCACATTTGTCCAGGCGAAGGGCTTGCAACCGAACGAGTTTGACAGAATCACATCGAAATCTTCTTGTTGCAGCCGCTGCATGCTTTCGATCATCAGTGCAGTATTCTTTTTGGACACCCAGAATTTCCATTCACCCTCCACCGGGACAAGGGTATCGCCGATGAAAAGGTATCGGTGTTTGCCGTTTTCCCAGATATGGCTGAACGCTCCCTGCGTGTGACCGGGTGTCGGCACGATTTTAAGATCGGGCAATATCTGCGTTGATTCCATCGGCAGTTTTTCGGCAATGGTAACTGTCTTGTGGCAGGCTTTCGCTTCGATGGCACTGCAGATAATGCCAAGCCCCAGGGCATCAGTATTTTTACCCATGCCCGCTTTGGCCATGTGTCGGTCATGAATATAGATCTGAGCGACACCACCGTGCTCTTCAAGTAGGGGAACTTGAGCAGAGATATCACTGCTCCGCCCCATCAGGATGTTGCCGTCCTTGCGTTTCAGCAAATAGGCAAAACCTGCTTTTTCATCAGGTTGAAGCAACCATAGATCAGGGTAAATCTCTTTCATAATTAATTCCCCGTTCGGTCTCATGGAAAAGGAATGGACCCAGGTGGATTAGCTGTGGGGGCTGAAGGAGTTTTGGTGCGGAGGCGACAAGTTAGTCCATTTATGGTCGAGCGAAGCATCTCGATTTTGATGTGGTTAGTTTTTTCATCTAATCGTATTTAGAAAGGGGTCATTCCATTTAGGTATCTGTAAAACATCAACAAGGCGACCAAAACTAAACAACCATTAATTATGTAACCCCATATTTTGTTATCTTTTCCTTTCTTCGCCTCAGCCATCTTTCTTTGCCTCTTCCATCCTTTTTATTAGCCTCTCTAATGCTTCACGAGATGCCATATCTAAACCTACAAACTCTCCCTCCTCGGCTCTCATTCCAACTTCAAGTTGCCTTATGAGTTCCTTCTTTGTTGGTCCTTCTTGACGCCGTCCGTATATGCTCGGTGGTGTTGCTGGCATCTTTCTTAGGCTCTTTCGCTGCTAATTCGCTGCTAGCTTCTTCGGTATGGGGTCTCCATCTTTCCAGAACTTAGAGCCTTCAAACGAGACTCCTCCCATCAGACCCTTGTTCTTGAAGGTGAAGCCAATGATGGGGTCGCGCATCGTATTGGTATCTATCTGCTTGTCCACACCAAACTGAATGGCGGTGATGCTCCCGTCGATACCGACTTCCCATCCGTCGCTGTATCGGAACTCTTCAAGGGCAGCGGGGGTCATAAACAGAATGACTCGACTTCTTGCTTGACCGCCGGCTTGGAAGCCAACGGACACGGACGCAAGTCGGTAGTACTGGATGATGCTTCCACCGACGAGTAAAGCTCCTTTTCCATATTCCCCACCTACAATAAAGCCGCCCTTGACGACTTTCGGGAACACAAGCATTCCCGCCGAAGCCTGTGCTAACTCATCAGCAGCAGGATTGGTTTTGAGTTCGGTAATAGCAGCACGGATGTTCGCGTTGAGTTCAGTTCTTGATGCCGCAGAAACGGAAAGGGTGAAGGCTGCAAGAAGAAAGATGGTTAGAACGCGATACATGGGCACTCCTATATTGAATAGTCGGTGCGAGTTCGAAGCATACTCTTTACAGCAGAAAAACTATCCAGCCTTCCATCACCATCCCATTAAAAACACGCCGACCATCATGAAGAGAACGAACCCACCAAACACAAACGCCGTTGTTTCCCCTTTGCTATATCTGTATTGCTTCTCACTGTCGAGCGTAGTTTCCTTAGTTCGGACTCGTATTGCGTGGGTTGCCACGACAACCAACGCGACAGCGAGAAATACAAAGAACAAACCATACCAATACATCAGACGACGCCGATAAGAGCCAAGAAAGCACCGAGCATCAGCAGCACAATGCCGCCAACTATCCATTTATGGAGTGTGCTTACAAAAGTGTGGATGAAGAGATCAGCAGCGTTGTCTTCTGTTTCGATAATGATGCGTGGTTGTGTGCCAGCCCAAACATCCTCTTCACAACCAACACCAATGGTTGTTTCTTCGGGTGTCTTTTCCTCAGGTTGGGCTTCAGTCATCTTCCGACGTTGATACGCGACAATACACTCCTACGTTTAACCCCTTTTCCTGCCCGAAGTCCAGTTAGGCAACAAACACCCTCAAACATGCCGATTAGAGCCCGCAGCAGGTCTTAGCGGGCTAATCAACGAGCCTCGACAACAACGCGTGCAGTTTCGGGCATGCCCTGATTTCTTTACGCAGATCCGGAATTGACGACTCGTCGAGAATGAGCGGCGATCGCTGAAAAGTCCCTCGGTGCGAGTAATAACAAAACCGGATAGCAAGGTTTCCAGTCGCCGGTCCCTCGGTAAAACTTAACAGTTGAATCGTTGAAGTTTTGTACTCGTCGCTTGATTGCGCTTCCTCAGCAACGATGCCGCTACCGAAGTGTAGATTGAACGTCTTATGAGCCATTATCGTTCTCTCAGTCCTATGTGGTTATCGTAGCGTAAAGATCGCAACGATCTGCAGCTTCTAAGAAACCTAAGTCTCTCGCCGAGACCTGTCATCGGTCTTGAGCTTGGATTACCCATCAACTCAGCTCACAGAACTACGCTGTTTGATGGTGCGACATTTGATGGGACACCAATCGCGCGTACAAGCCGTTCTTCGCTAAAAGTTCGTTATGGTTGCCTTGCTCCATGATCCGGCCTTCGTCCAACACGACAATGGTGTCCGCATTGCGCACAGTGGAAAGACGGTGTGCGATGACGATCGTTGTGCGATTGCGCATCAATGAGTCGAGAGCTACACGAATCGCGCGCTCATTGACTGCATCGAGATGGCTCGTGGCCTCGTCGAGAACAAGCACGGGTGCATCCTTCAAGAATGCTCGAGCAATGGCGACGCGTTGACGCTGGCCACCGGAGAGCCGCATGCCGCGTTCACCGACGGACGTATCGATACCGAGCGGTAAACTACCGATCACTTCACTTAACGACGCCTGTTCGACCGCCACTTCGAGTTCGGTTTCGGTCGCATCCGGACGCGCAATGAGGATGTTGTCCTTGAGCGTTCGATTGAAGAGATAGGTGTCTTGGGAAACCAAGGCGACACGTTGGCGTAGATCGTCTAGCTTGTATTCGACGAGTTCGACGTTATCCATCGTGACCCGCCCCATTTGAGGGTCCCAAAAGCGAACGAGAAGGTGGGCGATCGTGGTCTTGCCGGCGCCGGACGGTCCCACCAAGGCAAACGTGCTGCCGGCGGGGATGTTGAGCGAGACGTCGGTAAGTGCGGCCCGCCAGCGCGATTGGTATGTATAGGTTACGTGTTCGAGTGTGAGCGCCGCACCACCGGTCGTGGCCGGTGCCCGAGTCCCGGGACCGTCGGTCACGGCAACTTCCTCGTTCTGGACGGCGAAGAGCCGCCGCGTTGCGCCCAAAGTGTCGGCAAGTTGCCGGCCGATATGAGCGATCTCGGAGACAGGTAGAAATGCTGCCATGGCGAGAATCGCGAACAGCGGAAGTAGGCCAGCATCGAGAACACCGTCAGTCACTAATATGGTGCCAGCAACGATGATGGCCAGTCCGCCAAGCCCAGTCGCCACCTCCAACAACGCTGATTGGAACGTCAGGTCGCGATAAAACGCGATACGCAAATTTGCCACACGTCTGGCCAAAACAACGAGACCCTTGCGTCGTCGTGGGCCGTGCCCGAAAGCGACGATCTCCGACAATCCTTGGATGGAATCGACCGCAAAGGCGTTGAGTTCACCGAGAGCTTCACGTGATTGAGAACCCAAGCGGTCGAGCCGTTCGCGCACCAGGAAGGGGCTCAACACGACAAGTGCGAGGAAGGGCGCCAATGCCGCTGCCATTGGCCAGCCGAAGCTGATGAGAGTTGCGAGTACGATGGCGGGTACGAGTATTGCGATGAAGGCCGGCGCAACCGTATGTGCGTAGAAATACTCTACGGTCTCGACATCTTGCGTTGCCATCGATGCGAGATCACCCGTACGTCGGTACAGCAGATATGCCGGCGCTAAGCGTTCCAGCTTGTCAAACAAACGCACACGCATTTCCGCCAAGAGTTTGTATGCCATATCGTGGGCAAACCAAGACTCGAGCCAATGTAACGCCCCCGCAACGGGCGCAGCGATGGCCAACGCAAGCAATAATCCCGTGAATTCGCCGCTTACCTTGACTTGCGCCACGATCAGCGCAGAAAGCACACCTACGCCGATCAACGCGCCAACGCGGGCGATACCGAATGCGAAAGTGAACGCGAGCTTCAAACGTTCAGTCGTCACCAATTTCAAGAGCTCAGCTGCAGTGCCAAACCAGCCGATCCCCTCGGCGCGCAATATGGCGTCGGTGGGTTCGAGCTCGGCGACGTGTCTGCCGATGTCGTGTTCATCAGCCGCATCGGTGAGGTCCGGACCATCTTGGGAAGTGGCTTCAAACATCTGATTGCCGGACTCCGCGGCTTGCTCACCCATCAAGCGTCGGTATGGGCCATCGCGTGCGATCAGGATGTTGTGGGGACCTTGCTCCACTATCTGACCGTCTTCCAGCACCAATATTCGGTCGGCTGTGATGACGCTCGACAATCGATGTGCGAGGGTCAGCGTCGTACGTCCTCGCATCACCCCATCGAGGGCATCTTGAATGAACGCCTCGTTTTCGGCATCAACTGCTGATAACGCTTCGTCCAGAATTAGAATTGGCGCATCGCACAGCAACGCACGTGCAATCGCAATACGCTGGCGTTGGCCGCCGGATAAGCGAATGCCTCGCTCGCCGATGACGGTGGCATATCCTTGCGGCAGTCGCTCAATGAAATCGTGCGCGTTTGCGGCCCTGGCGGCGGTCTCAAGCACGTCTCTCGTCGCATCCGGCTTAGCGAAGCGCAGGTTTTCCTCGACGGTGCCGTGAAATAGATAGGTGTCTTGATTGACGACGGCGAACATTGCGCGCAATGCCGCAAAAGATAGGTCGCGCAGATCGGTATCACCGACACTGATTCGACCCTTGATCGGATCGTAGAAGCGCAGCAGCAAGCGGACGATCGTCGACTTGCCCGATCCGCTCGAACCAACGATGCCGATGCGCTCGCCCGGTGCAACGTTGAAGCTCAAATCATCATGCACGGTGCTTGCATTTTCAGTGGCGGGATAAGAAAAGGTGACGTTCTCGAACCGGATGGACGGTTCGGCATCAACGCGCTCAGCGGTGCCCTCCCGAGATACGATCGGTTCGGCTTCGAGCAACTGGAATATCGCATGCGCCGAGGACTGCCCCAGCATCCCTGTATGAAGATGAGCACGCAGGTCTCGTAATGGACGAAACAGCTCGACGCCCATCATTAAAATAATCAAGAGCGCATCCAGTCTCATATCACCGGAGGCGACACGAATAGCCCCTAATCCCAACGCAGCCGCTGCACCGATGGCAATGCCGCTATCGGTGATGCCGCGGCCGAGACCATTGGTCGCGTTGACACGCATCGTGCCCGTAACGAGCTCCTGCGAAGCCGCGGTAAGTACGCGCGCGCGCTCGCGCGCCTGGCCGAATGCTTTCAGCGTTGCCAAGCCTTGCACCGCATCAAGAAACTCCGCCGCAAAGTTGCGGTACGCCCGCGACCGAGCGAGGCTGGCTTGGTAGTCGAAGCGATGGAAGATGCTAGGGGCGACCAGAGTGACTAAGGCTGCGCTCACCAGTACGAACGCAACCGGCAGATCCAGAAACGCGACGAACGCGAAGATCGCAATTGGTGTCATCAACGCGATCACTACCTGCGGCAGAAACTGGCCGAAGTAGGTCTCCAACTGCTCGACGCCATCAACCACCGACACCATGAAGTCGCTGGTACCTGCTACGCCGAACCATGCCGGCCCAAGAGCAACGGTCTTGTCGTACAGTGTCTTACGAATCTTGAGCTGCACACGTGCGGCGGTGTGGTGGGCGACCATGGTGCGCGCGTACTCGAATATGCCACGCAAGACCATGACGAGCGCGACGACGGCGATGGGTAGCAAGAGCTCGTTCCATGCTGCGCCTTTAAACACCTTGGCGATGAGCCAACCGAGCAACGCAAGGCGCGCGAGACCCACAAACGCCGCAACGAGGCCAATGAGCACGGACCAGGCTATGCGCCCACGAACCCCGCGTGTGAATGCCCATAACCTAGAGTCGAAATACATGTGCCGAGCCTATTGATTCTGGGTGGGTAATCAAACGCGTCATCGTGCTCGCGTTGGGTGGCGACAAATGCCGGCAGTACCTTTGCCGTCCGGATGCAACGTATATTGCTCTAGTCTCCTTCGACTTAAAACCTACGCCCCTCACCGAAAGCTGTCACGGGTCTCGGTGTTGGTTCTCGTCGTTGTCGCACTTGATACAGATCTAGATGACGACGGAAGGCATGGGGTGATGGGCTAGCCTATTTCCACCATTTCGAAGTCCGACTTTGGCGTGCCGCACTCCGGACAGACCCAATCTTGTGGTACGTCTTCCCACCGCGTTCCCGGCGCAATGTCGTCGTCTAGGCAGCCTTCTGCCTCGTCATAGATGAATCCGCATGTCATGCATTGCCACTTGCGCATCACGTCGATCGTCCTCGACAAGCAACTCGGATCCTTGAGAGCACCAACGATAGGGGATTGAGACAGGAGGGGTTTTCTAGACTTAGGAGATGGTTCATGGGGGCAAACCTACGCCTCTCGCCGAGACCTGTCATGGTTCGTTGGTGAAAGCGGGATTCGGATGTCCCTGATTTAGTTTCTTTAGAATCCAAAGGCCTAACCAAGTGCTTACGACAGCCTTGAACAGCTGGTGTATGACTGTAGGTAGAGACCAAATAAAGTTCGCTAAGGCGTCTGGAAGAACAATGTAAGTAAAAGGCTTTATCAATAGATAAAGGAAAGGAAGGTGATCGCTAAAAAAAATATCGTTCGATAGCGAAAGCACCGTTGCATCACTAGATAACACAACTCCCAATGCCCAGAGGCAAAACACTATTTGAAAGGGTGTAGTCCAAATAGAGATGTGTGCAAGTACTCGAAGGAAAACAGTCATAACTGATTAAGTATTGGAATGTACTCCAAGGTAGAGGAAGTCCTAAATGTCCGAAATCAAATCTGGAACTCTGTAAGGAGGAACGGTAGTGGTTTCATCTTCTCCAAACTACGCCTCCCTCCGAGGCCTGTCACGGCTCTTGAGCTTGGTTCGGAGTTGGAAGCAAATTCCAACGAGCAAAGATCTGGTATTACTCGCGGGAAGTGATCCGCCAGCCGTCTATTAGATGTACGGTGGCAAGAGCTGGTGTGCCCTTTGGTCCTGTTGCTTCGTAGCATGCTTCAAGTTTATTACCTAAAGATGCCTCGACGGTTACCCAATCGATGGAAGACAGTGGCACTTTCACGCGTCCAAACCACTCTGGCTCTCTCAACTCAGCGCACGAGCCGACCACAATGTAAAAGAAACGCGCCTTTACGCTTCCCTGTACGAACGGGCCGAGAAAGTTGGCGGAGCCTTGAACTTTTCCTTCTTGCACGTCGACCTCTAGTTCGAAGGCAAGATCGTCGCCATTTGACCTGAGGTAGTCCAACCTTTGAGCGTCGTTCCCTTTGCCTTTTTGTAAGCAAAACGCATGCCGAGAGGGAGGGTTTATCAGTGAAATTTGTAATAGAAGTTTTCGTGTCATTAAGTGATCGTACCAAAGCAATAGTCGCTCGAGCATCAGTTGCGCTACTGCGAACGCAATCTAACGTCACCTTCCTCGCTCCCTATCCCGTCATGCCTCTTGTGTTCGGTTCCCACCCGTAACCTTCTCAAATTGCAGACGCTCTAGTTTATGTAGGTGGGTACCCCGTTCAGGCTCTTGCCTAGGGGTTATTTATAAGAAGATCCTGTTAACTATTGAGAAAATTGACCATTCGATCTATGGCCTGTCTTGACTCCGGATAGATTTCTTCAAAGTGAAGAAAGCCATGAGGCATATTTTCGTAATAAAACTCTTCGGTTTTTATTCCTTCAGAACTCAATTTCTTTGCCAAAAGTTTTGAGCCAGTTATAAGCCCATCTAGAGTGCCGCAGAGAATGTGGGCCGGAGGAAGTTTATCTGCAACATATATGGGACTTACTCTTGGATCAGAAAGAATATCCTCGTCCCGATCAGCCCCCAGATAAGAACCTACCATCATTTCCATTAACAAATCTGATGAATCTGTTTCTAGGGTTTCGGTGGCTTCTCCCATAGTAGAGAAATCAAAAACTCCATAAATAAGAAGGACTTTCTTGATATCAATTCTGTCGTCTTTAGCGAATGCTGCCGCACACGCAGCGGTAAAATTACCTCCAGCAGAATCTCCTCCAACGGACAACCTATCGGAATCTCCTTGGTACTCGAGCGCATTATCTACAACCCACCTAAGCGACTCGCAACACTCGTCAAAACCTTGTGGAAATGGATTTTCAGGCGCCAAAGCATAATCAACATTGAAAACTAAGAAACCTGCCTCAGCAAATCGATGACATATCCTTCGATGACTTTTAGGACTTCCTGCAATCCAACCCCCTCCATGAAAATACACAAGTATAGGAAAAGGCCCTTCTCCTTTGGGTACGTGTATATCCGTTGTTAGTGAGTGGTCTTCTTTTTTAGAGATCTCAACTTCAGTAAGAAAATCACCTATTTCTGGGAGGTTTTCGTTTGCACCAGTTGATGCCACTGCTTCTTCTAGAATATTCCGGAAATCGTTTATATCTTTCGGAGTTCTTTCATTAAAAATATTTGTCAATGGATCCATATTTTCGGTCATAACTGAATCTCCTTTGTTATTGCTTTAAGCTGGCATCTCGTTCTACTCCATTTAGATCGCGTCCTCTTGCCCAACTTCGTCTTCGGTTGGGAGAGGTTGAGTGGTTATGAGCTTGTGAGGTTATCTCTAATCGGAATCGGAATGTCTTTGCGATTTTTCCTGCTTTGCATTCTGGACAGAACTTGGGATTCTTCCACTTGGGAATCTGTTCCCCACAATTTCCACAAACAACGACAGATGATCTCTTCCTTACATGCCAATGTATCCCTCCCACCCAAATATGCTCTCGGTTAGCACGAATGCGTGTCCGTTCTTTTTGGTTCTTTGACATAAGCAAAATTGAGAATAGGGACTAACTTAGGACACCAAATGTTATCCGGTCTAACACGTTAACGATTACGTTAAACCTACGCCTCTAGCCGAGACCTGTCATGGCTCTTGAGCTTGGTTCACGGTAGGAAAGCAATTCAAGTTCGGCCATGATCTGACCCTACGGCCACGAGATTGCGGAATCGTAGCCCTAGCGCCCTAGCGCTAAAGGTAACTGGAGAGGAAGCGACATGCATTGGTACTTGGGAGTTTGGAAGAAGTATGCAGTTTTTAGTGGAAGAGCCAGACGAAAAGAGTATTGGTTTTTTACGTTATTCCATGTGATCGCTTCTATTTGTCTAATACTCATAGACAATATTATCGGGACATACGACCCTTACATAGAGATCATTGGTTTCAGTCTATTAAGCGGGATTTATGCGCTCGCTATTTTGATTCCCAGCGTGGCTGTATCGGTACGTCGTCTGCACGATACAGAACGCAGCGCTTGGTGGCTGCTAATTGCGTTAATCCCAGTGATTGGAGCCATCGCGTTATTGGTATTCCTGTGCATAGCCAGCAGTCTGGGCGATAACCGATATGGTGCGAACCCAAAGCTAGAAATGGCGGCGGAATAGAACACTCCGTCAACATTCCGGACTAGTATTACGCCTCTCGCCAAGACCTGTCATGGCTCTTGAGATTGGTTCACGGTTGGAAAGCAAGCCAAGCTCAGCCACGAGTTGAAAGGAAAGTGGCTTAGGTGTAGATAAATCAGAAGT
>JAKUTH010000074.1 GCA_022448085.1 Pseudomonadales bacterium
CCGTCTACTACTACGACTACGAGAATTACCAGGACCACATCGCGACCTGGGAAAGTGAGTCGGGCGATTTTGCCTTGCCGTCCATAACCTTTATTGGACCAGATGGCACCGAGCAAAGTCTGAACCCGCCGGCGGGACGCGGAGCAGTGTCGATCACGACCAACATCCCTTCGGCCCACAACAATGGGTTTGAAGTGGATGCCGTGTACCTCTTAACCGATGGCCTCACGGTCGGCGGCAACATGAGCTACACCCAGAGTCAGTACGACGCCCGCTACACGTTCTTCAATGAAAATGATCCGCGCTACCCGCGTGAGATTTTCGGTGGCGATCTGAATCAGGATCCGTGTGAAATGGACGAGAGCGTTCGTGCGCTTTACTGCATCGAGGTCGACGGGCTTGATCTTGCCGGCATTCCGAAGTGGAAAGCGACCGGTTGGGCGTCCTACAAGTGGAACATGGGCGGTGGCGACGTGACCGTCTACGGAGCCTTGGCGTTCACCGGCGATTACTCGACTAAAGAGTTCAACCGGCCCTGGGACTGGGTCCCGGAGCGAAACCGACTCGATATCCGGGCGACCTATCGTGCCGATAGCGGCAAGTGGCAGAGTTCGATCTTCGTCGATAACGTGCTCGATAAGACCTACGTTCGGGAATCGGACATGCATAACCGACACTCGGGCTACGGCGATAACTGGCCGAACAACGTTGTCGCGCTCTATCCGCGCTACGTCGGGGTGGATTTCACCTACAACTTTACGTTGTAGTTAGCACTCATTCGGCACTAAAAAGGCGCACTTCGGTGCGCCTTTTTTGTGGCCCTATCTTGACAACGTCTTCGACGCATCAAAGCAATCACCAACGTCTAGAAGCCGTGCACTCCTCGAACTAAGGGGCTCGATGAAGACGACAACCGGTGCTACCCGGCCGAAGGAATCCGGACTATATTCAGCTTTCTGAGGTGGAGATCACGATGAAAACACGATGGTTGTACGCTTTAAGCGTTGTCTTTCTGATAACGGCGATGGTAGGTCCCTCCTATGCACAGCAAGCAGTTGGTCAAGGCTGGACGCCCTGGGCAGATCCGGAAGTCCGCCAAGCGATGTCGAATTTACGGATGTCGAAGGACCAGTTTGAACGGTTGCGTGGCGCCGTTGCCGACTTTTTAGATGCATCAATATCTGAATACGCCTCAATGAGGAAACAACAAAAATCCGACATACCACGGCGTATGAAACAAGCCGTTGCTCGACACGCCCGAAAAATGGATAAAGAGATGCGAACGGTTCTTGATGACGACCAGTACATGCTTTATGAGCAGTACAGGACGGTGCTTACAACCAAGACCAAGCAGATGTTTGCACCATCGCGAACTCGACGGCGCTGAAGCACACTGGCTTTCGAGCGTTTAATCGACGAGAGATCTTAGTTGTTCGCAAACGCGAATGGTTCGAACGGATGACGTCGGCCCGTTAATAGCTCATTGAACATGCGGATTGAACGATGAGGGGAATTACGTTGGGTGAATTCGGTGGAAGATGCTGTTGACATCTTGACGCGAGCGAAAGCGCTCGATTTAGGCGGCAACTATGACATACCGCCGGGCGATCCTATCTCCCATTTTGGGGCCGGGTTTGCCAAAGTCCTCTGTTCGAATGTCTTTCTGGCGGGACTCGATTCAACGTTTGTGGCCCAACATAACGGTTACTTCACCGCTCCTTACGAAGATCGATCACATGTCACGGACATTCGCGTCGATGTTGAATCCCGGAGCGTACATGTGGCCCTAGATAACGGAGTCACCCGAACCGCGACGATTTGTGGTAGCCAGGGCGCGGTCGCGATACCGCTGGAAGCCGACGACGTTTTTTTTACGCCAAGCGTCGTCCGTTCGACGTTGCCGCCGGCGGCGACACAACAGTGGCCACTTGGTGACGTGGTTGACGAATATCGGGGCCCCCTCGATCACAAAGCTATCGCCAATGCCGTGGATCTAGCCTTTGGCGACGGGAGCATGACCTCGGCGGTGGTGGTCACTCACCAAGGATCGCTGGTCGCTGAGCGTTACGGCGATGGTGTCGATTTGACGACCCCGCTCGAGAGTTGGTCGATGGGTAAGAGTCTGACGGCAACGCTCCTCGGATTGCTCGTACACGAAGGAAAATATGCCTTGGATCAGCCAGCACCCATCCCTGAATGGCAATCGGGGGGTGATACTAGAGCATCGATCCGGGTGGCCGACATTGTACAAATGTCGAGCGGGTTGCGGTTTCGGGCCATGATGGATCCCGATTACGACCCGAGGGAGGGATATCCGGACCATTTGTATGTCTACACGGGCGGCGTGGACGCGTATCACTACGCTGCGACACGGCCCCAACAGTGGCCGCCTGGTCAGGTCGGGCGTTACCGCAATGGCGATCCATTACTTGCGAATTACTTAGTGCGGCTGGCGGTTGAATCTCGTGGCGAGAACTACCACGCGTTCCCCCAGCACGCATTGTTTGACCAAATCGGTGTCCGGAGCGCGGTACTTGAAACCGATCCCTTTGGGAACTTTCTACTCAACGGGTACGAGTTCATTAGTGCGCGGGATTGGGCGCGACTGGCTAATTTGTATCTGCAAGATGGCGTGGTGGCCGGGAAGCGGTTGTTGCCAGAAGGCTGGTCAGAATTTGTCAGCACGCCGGCGCCGGGCTGGATTGCGGATGGCCGACCGATCTACGGAGGCTTCTTCTGGTTGAACCGTGGTCCACGCGCCACAAGGATGCCGGTTCCAGAAGATGCGTATTTTATGGCGGGCGCAGGCGGTCAGAAAACGATCATCGTCCCATCCCGCGATCTAGTGGTGGTGCGGATTGGCCACTTTTCAGGAGCGGCAAAATCCCAGATCTCGCTTGATCAAACACTTTCAGCGCTGATGGAGTTGGTACCCGAGAGGCGCTCGGCTTAGGCCGCAAATTGCGTCAGGTGGTAATCGGTATTGCCGAATTGCGATTCGATGACCAACAACCGTTTAAAGTAGTGTCCGATGGCTAATTCTTCGGTCATGCCCATCCCACCGTGCAATTGAACCGCGTTTTCGCCGATGAAACTCGCGGATTTTCCTATCAAATGTTTTAGTGCGTGCGATGTTCGCACGGCGGTGGGCGCGTCCTGGACCGCTTCCAGTGTGGCGCGGTAGAGCAGCGATTTGCATTGCTCGTATTCCATAAACATATCGACCATACGATGCTGTACGACCTGAAAATCAGACAACGGATGGTCAAACTGCTCGCGCTCCTGGGTGTAGTCCACGGTGCTCTTGTACAAAACCTCCATGCAACCCAACGCCTCCGCGGACAGTGCGAGAACGGCGTCGTGGGCTGCCGTTGCCAGCAGGTTAAAGTCACCAATAATCCGCTCGGCCGGAACGCGAACATTATCGAGCGACAGTTCTGACGCGCGGCCGCCATCGACCGTCGGGAAATGGTTACCGTCGAGGTCACCGCTATCGATAAGCAACAACGCGATACCGTCTTTGTCCTGTTGCCCCCCTCCCGTTCTCGCTGACACGATGACGTGGGTTGCGGTGGCCGCGTTCGGGACCATGGATTTCTTACCGTTGAGAACGTAATGATCGCCGTCTTCTCGAGCGGTCGTGACAACGTCGTCTAGGTCAAAACGTGATTGCTCTTCCGCGTGCGCGAGTGTCAAACGTACGTCCCCAGTGATGATGCCGGGCAACAACGAGGTTTTTAACTCGAGGTTTGACGACCGTTTCATGATGCCGCCACCGAGAACAATATTGGCGAAATACGGCTCAACGACCAACCCGCGCCCGAACTGCTCCATGACGATCATGGTATCGATTTGGTTACCACCAAAACCACCATCCGATTCATCAAACGATAGCGCTAACCATCCGAGTTCTGCCATCTGGGACCAGTTGTCATCGCTATAACCTTGTGGACTGTCGACCAATTTTCGACGAGTGGCGAGATCGTAGTTTTCGTTAACGAAGCGTTCGACCGACTGTTGCAACAGTTGCTGTTCTTCAGAAATATCGAAGTTCACGATCTCTTGAGTCCCAAGACGTTTTTCGCGATGACGTCCTTCTGCACTTCGCTAGCGCCACCATAGATCGTGTTAGCACGGCCCCCGAGGTATCCCTGCATGCCGCTGCGGGCAAATTTATGTCCCACGGGAACGCCCCATGCTGCCGAGTAAATGCCGCCGGCTTCGACCGTTAGCTTCTGGATACGTTGTTGAATTTCGGTGCCTTTAAGTTTCAGAATCGAAGACTCGGGCCCAGGGTCGTCGCCCGAGGCCGCGGCCGCGAGGCTTCTCAGCTCCGTGAATTCGACCGCCAACAGGTCAATTTCAAGTTCCGCAACTTTGCTTCGGAAAGCGGGGTCGTCCATGAGTGTGCGGTTGCCGCGGGTCACGGACTGCGCCTGACGCTTTAAGTTCTCGAGTGCCACGATGGAGCGAGAAATACCGGCAAGTCCTGTCCGTTCGTGTTGCAGTAAACCCTTGGCGTACGTCCAGCCCTTGCCTTCTTCTCCGATGCGGTTTTCGACGGGGACCTTGACCTCGGTGATATGCACCATGTTGACACTATGGGCGCCACCGAGCGTGATGATGGGCGTGACTTCGATCCCGTCTTGTTTCATGGGGATGAGCAGGAACGTAATGCCTTCTTGCTTGATACCGGTATCGTCGGTGCGTGTGAGGCAAAACATCCAGTCGGCCATGTGTGCCATCGTCGTCCACACTTTCGTGCCCGTGACGGTGTAGTGTGTGCCGTCATCGGATAGCACGGCTTTGGTTTTTAGCGAAGCGAGGTCGGATCCCGCTCCGGGTTCTGAATACCCTTGACACCAGTTGACGTTGCGCTCACGGATGTCGGGCAAGAACCTGTCAATTTGTTCTTTGGAACCATAATTCATGAGGATCGGGGCAAGCATACCGATGCCGAACGGCATGTCCCAAGGTAACGACGCGGTCACGGTTTCTTGATCCCAGATGTAGTGCTGCGTCGGCGACCAGCCGGGCCCGCCAAACTCGACCGGCCACTTGGGCACGTCCCAGCCGCCTTTTGCGGCCGCTTTCTTAAAATAATCCATTCGCCATTGCGAGTAATCGGCGCCGGGTTTGGCGGTGTTTTCCTTAAGAAAGTCGCGGACTTCTTGTCGGAACTCGAAATCTTCAGGGCTTAGGTCTATTTCCATCCGGTACGTCTCCGAAGCGCTAAGTCAAAAATGAGCTTAGAGAAATAATGGCTCGCGTACTAGGCCTTGGATAGGCATCAAGGGTCTGTTGTAGCGACTTACTCGGTATGCATCAACGCTCGCAGGTGGGTCAGCATGTCGGGTGGAAACGCGTTGTGCTGGTCACGACCCTCGGGGATTTCGTCCCATGGAGCTTTGGATTCGACGTTAATGTGGACCCCAATGTCCTCACGGGGCTCTTGATCGAGCGTGTTGATGGCGATGTTGATCAACCCGGGCATCGGTAGGCGGATATACAAGCGGCCGCCGCACCTACCGCAAAAGCAACGAGCACCGTCGGGATTCTCGGGAAAATTGAATTCGCGAATGCTCGCTTCGCCCGATGTGATTGAAAATTGCGATGCTGCGAGAAAGCCGGCGCTGTAAAACGCGGCTCCCGAGGCGCGCCGACAATTGCGACAGTGACAGTGAACGATGTAATCGATATCGCCTTCGATTTGATAAGTTACGGCACCGCAGTAGCACTTTCCCGTAGTCATGGCACTTGCCCCGTTGCGTCAGATCTTGGAGAGTAAAGGAACAAGCCGAGCGCACTGTCAACCCCAACGAAGGGAGTCACCCTATGATTCTAGTGCAGATCTCTGACACCCACGTGGATGCGTCGAATTCACTCGTCTACGGGCGCTTTAACACGAATACCGCGTTAGAGAAGGCCGTGGCCGTGATCAACGCGATGGATCCATTACCGGATCTTGTCCTCCATACGGGCGACATTGCCTCGCGGGGTAACGTGGAGCGCTACGAACGTTTTCGGGAAATCGTCGAGCCGTTGCAGGTACCCATCGCACTTATTCCCGGGAACCACGATGATCGAGGTGCGCTCAGGCAAGTTTTTTCTGGATCAACGATGCTGCCGACGGATGGCGAATTCTTGCAGTACGTGATCGATGACTTCCCCGTACGTTTGATTTGTTGCGATTCCGTGATCGAGGACGAGACGCCGGGAGAGCTTTGCCCGGCCCGACTTAACTGGTTGAGCGACCGTTTGGATGATGCTGGGGATCAACCGACCATCGTGGCCCTGCATCACCCGCCATTTTACAGTGGCATGACCGGTACCACGGCGAAAGGACTACTGCGTGGAGGGTTGCAGTTCGCCGAACTCCTTAAGCAACACGCGCAAGTGGTTCGTGTACTTGCGGGCCATATCCACCGTCCGATCACGACCAGTTTTGGTGGCACGATTGCCTCCTCGGGGCCTACCACGTGTTACCCGTTTGGACTCGACATGGGGGCCGACAGGGTACTCAACATCGTTCACGAACCCCCGGCGATTGCGATTCATCTTTGGCTCGAAGACGCGTCCCCTACGGGTCCTGGATTGGTGTCGCATATACTACCGATCGGTGATTGGGAAGCGCCGATACCCTTATTGCGGGAAGGAAAACGGGTCGCTTCGTAGTTATTTGTAGCCGAATTGACATACCTCACTTCCCGGCGGTTGCGGCTTTTATGATGGTCGTTCAGATAAAAAACCGTCAATGCCCATAAGACATCCTTCAAAAACCGTTGTTTTCATCGGCGTTGCGACGGCGTTTTCGTTGCTGGGGGACCAAGTTCTCTATTCGGTCTTGCCCGTCTACTTTGAAGAACTGGGTCTGGCACCGATCGAAGTCGGCCTTATTCTTTCGGTCAATCGTTGGATTCGGCTCATAACCAATCACTTTGCGCACCGCATGACGCAGCGTTTTCGATCCGATCTCTTGTTCGCTTGCGCGCTTTTGTTGGGCTCTCTCACAACCGCCATGTACGTCTTTACCTCCCTATTCACGGTACTTTTGGCGGCCCGATTAATCTGGGGTTTGGCCTGGTCCTTCATTCGTCACATTGGCGTGCTCGAAGTGATGCGGGATGTGCCAGCCGAGGTCTCGGGAAGGACCATGGGCGTGTACAACGGAATTTCGCGTCTGGGTTCCGTGACCGGGCTGTTCGGCGGTGCGTTGTTGGTCGACCTGGTGGGTTTTTCGACGGCATTGCCCGCTATCGCATGCGCATCCTTGCTTGCGATCCCTATCGCGATGCGTGCGAAGCTTCCCGATCGTCCCTTGCTCGTTAGCGAATCGTCGGCAACGCTCGTGACGAGTGCGGACGTCCGTATATATGCTGTGATCGGATTTATCCTGGGTGTCGTTGGCCCGGGTCTTGTGATGGCCACCTTGGGCGCTGTTCTCGCGGATCGTTTGGGGACCACGGCCTCAGTGATATCGGCGGCGACTCTAACCGGCGCGGTTCTTGCTGCGCGCTATGTACTCGATTCCCTGGCTGCGCCGTGGTTGGGAGGCCTATCGGATCGATTCGGCGTTAGAGCGACCGTCGTCGGGTTTACCTTATTTGGCGGTATGGCGTTGCTGCTGGCTGCGAGTGCTTACAGCGTCTACCTGGTAGCTGTATCAATCGTCCTGTTTTTTGCATCCGGTACTGCCTTGCAGGCAGGGGTCACGGGTGCCGTAAGCCAGCGGGGCTCGGGGCCTTTTCGTGATTTCATCACGTGTATGGACTTTGGAGCTGCTACTGGGCCGTTGCTTGGATGGTGGTTACTGGGCGCGTTCGGTTTTGACGCTGCGGGAATCGCATTGGGTGGTGGTATGTACTTGGCGCTCGCTATTCTGGTCGTCAGCGCGCGTTCGAGGTTGTAGTTATAGGGCATGCTGGGACAGAGTCCGTGCGCGGCGCATTAATCGGCGTTGCCGCTCTAATTCGAGCTCCGCTCGGTCATCTACACCTTTCGCCATGCTATGTTGGGCCATGTAGTGGTACGGGTAGAAATGGGCATGCAGCTTGATGACAAAGTCGCCGTGGTGACCGGTGCGGGGCGGGGGATAGGTAAGGCAATCGCGGTCGCCTTCGCGGCAGCCGGCGCGAAAGTGGTCTGTGCGGCGCGCAGCAAAGAAGAAATCGATGCGGTGGCGCAAGAGATAGACGGTCTTGCAGTTCCATGTGACATAGCAGATGAGCAACAGATACGCGACTTGATCGATACCACGGTCGGTGAGCTCGGTCGGATCGATATTCTCGTCAACAATGCCGGTGCTGTGGCGCGATTGCCGGTACACGAGTTACCCACGGCGGACTGGGACTACGTGCTGAACGTCAATTTGCGCGGCGTGTTCCTCTGCTCAAAATACGCGTTACCCACCATGCTCGAACAGGGCAGCGGATGCATCATCAACATATCTTCAGGCGCGGGCGTTGTGGGTCCAGCCAATCGATCGGCGTATGCCGCCTCAAAGCATGGCGTCATGGGATTTACCAAGACGCTCGTTGCTGAATACCTGATGCAAGGGATCCGGTCGCACGTCATTTTGCCAGATGCGACGGTATCGCAGATGCGAAGCGAAGGATTTCCAACCGAAGATCCCGATTCTCTGATTCAAGCGGAAGACATAGCCGACGCGGCGGTATTCCTGGCCACCCAGCCCGCGACGGCTCACACACTCGAGCTGCGCGTTAGCCAGGGTCTTCGCACCCGGACGCGCTGACCCTGAAGATCTTCCACGACCCGTGCGCACGGGTTCTTGGTTGCGCCCTATCTAAGCAATTAACGTCGGTTGGAGGCGTATCCCAGCGATTCACCCCATGTCGACGTAATCAAACCGGTTGCAGCCATGGCGCGCATTTCCTGATTCAGTAATCGATTCTGTTTAGAACGTTCGTCTTCACTACGAAACGGGCCCGGAACGACAGCCTGCATAGGTCGGGTTGTATTGAATTCCAAGCTGTTGGTTTGTAGTGCTCGTAATACGGCGAGCTCGACCAGCGAATAGGGGTCACCAACCGCACGATCGAATTGCATCGGGTCGTTCAATACCAACGCGGCATTGGCAATAAAACGTGGACGATCAGAAGTGTTCTCACTTACCCGATGAAGGACGTATGGGTGCAATAGCACCATGTCCCCGGCTTCGCCCGTTAGCTCCTCGAAGCGAGAACATTGTTCGATGAGATTTGGAATAACGTAACCGCTTCCCTGCACGCTATCTGCGTGTAAACCCTCGGGATGCTTTGCTAAGAGGCGTGCAACAGGGCCAATGGAATCGGTTGCAATAAACGTACCGCCGCTTTGCGGAAGAATGTTGCTGTATATGGGAACCGTAAGAAGGCCCTGTTCGGGCGAGTTCAGGAAATGGCGAAAGTGCCAACCGTCTTTATGCCAGCCAGGCTGTCGGGGTTTCGGAGGATGCCAGCCGGTACCAGTACCGAGATTGGCTATGGCCGCATCGCTCCACGCGAGATTGACGCCATTTTTTGGTAGACGCATGCGACCACCAACGGCATCAGCCTGAGCCTGGAACGCTCGAGGTGCTCGGGTTTTAAGTTGAAAATGAGCGTCACTTCCGGTGGTACGAACATAGCCATGCATACCGCGTGGGCCGGCAAAAGATCTATCCCAGCTGGTGGGATC